>CAZITQ010000027.1:0-56712 GCA_964542165.1 uncultured Rickettsiales bacterium | reverse complement strand
GAGACCGAGACCGAGACCGAGACCGAGACCGAGACCGAGACCGAGACCGAGACCGAGAGAGGCTATTCGGTCGCCGGAGCCAGGTCCTCGGGCAACGGCACCGGCGGCGGTGGAGGGGCGTTGCGGTCCTCGATGCGGCAGTAACCTTCGCGGCACTTCACCCGCCAGTCTTCGTCCGGACACTGACCCATGATCGAGTACCCGCAGGGCGGGCCGAAGCGCTCCAGTAGTTCCTGGTAGGGATCGGCCACCAGCGTGGAGACCGCCCGGCGGAAGCAGTTGCCCGCGGCCAGAAAGAGGGTGCAGTGCTCGTCCTGTGCGCAGCGCGTCGCGGGTTCGGGGATCTCCGCCCAGATCCGGTTCAGCTGCCAGCAGCGGATCATCTCGACCACGGTCTCGCGCGCGAGGGCGCCGCAGGCCTCTGTGGTCTCGCCGCAGTGCTGGGCCGCGTAGACCTTCTCCTCCTCCCGCCCCATGGTGACCACCCACGCCGCCGCCGGTCCCTCATCGTCCGGCAGGTCCGACGGCACGTCCCACGGCGACATGCACAGCTTGCGCGGCAGGGGGATCCCCGCGTTGGGATGGACCGCCTTCACCGGATCGAAGCACCAGTCGTACGGGTACTCCTCCCGGGGCTCCTGGCTCACCCGGGCCAGATAGATCGCCCGGGCCTGCCACTCCAGCTCCTCCCAGTCCACGAGGATGTCGTCCACCTGGTACACCGGTTTCGGGGGGGCCACGCGAACCACGCTGGAATCCCCTCCGTCGACGGGCTCCACGGCGACGTCTTCCCCGGCCCCCTCCGCCGAGTCATCGTCGTCCCCTCGCTGCTCCCCCCCTGGCTCGTCGCCCGCGGCCATGGCCAGCCACAGGCCGGACACCAGCGCGGCGATCGTCAACCACGGCCAGGTAGATCTCATCGCGTCATCTCTCCCCGCGCGTATCTTGCCACCCCGGTGGGTCGGGGGGAAACGGGCCGTATCGCGGACCGCGGTTCAGACGAAGAAGGTCATCCCCAGGGCGAGGACCACCGCCGGCCAGGCCAGGGCATGGGTGGCCCAGGCACCGAAGCGCTTCCCCACCGCGGCCGCATTGCAGCCCGCCGCCGCGGCGAACAACGCGATGAGCGGGAGGAAGTAGTGGATGGGGAAGTGGTCGATGGCGCAGAGCACGACGGTGTAGCCCATCCCCACGATGAACAGCAGGCGAGCCCCCCGCCCCAGCACCGGCAGGGCGAACAGCGGGAGCAGCCCCGCGTACACCAGCAGGTCCCGGAAGAACAGGGGCACGCGCGGCAGCAGGGCCGACAGGGCGTAGTCCCCGTGGAAGTGCTCCGGGAAGGTCTCGAAGTGGAGGATCCACAACCAGTGACCCAGCCGGCCGGTGACCAGCCCCGCCAGCAGGATCACCACGCAGAAGGCTGCCAGCGGGATCCACATGGCGATCAGGTTTCGTTTGGCGTGCCTGAAATCCCGGAGGAGCACACCGTCGACCAGCGTCGCCGCGGTCGACACGAAGAACCCCGGGTAGCGCAGGATGCTCGACGCCAGGCTGGCCCCGCCGAAGAAGCCGGTCTCCTTGCGCGCCAACCCCAGCATCGACAGGGCGACGGCCAGGGCGAACAGGTTGTCCGGGAAGTTGGGCTCCGAGTGGCGGATGACGTGCTCGCCGTGGCACAGGGCCCCCACCAAGGGGAGCAGCAGGGCAGGGAAGGGCGCCTCGGGCTCCAGGGAGGTGATCAGCCGCATCCCGACCACGGCCAGCCCGAAGAGGATCAGCAGGAAGACGAAGTAGGTGGCGGGGAGATCGGGACCGTTGAGCAGCCCTGCCCCGGCGTGGAAGTAGGACCACAGGGGGGGCTGGTGCAGGGTGATGTAGCGGGTGGTGAGCAGCTCCCGGGCCCACACCACGTTCTCGGCGATGTTGAGGATCTGGTAGTAGTGCACGTCGTGCAGGCCAAACGCCTGGGCGGCCCACGCCGCCTCCACCGACGAGCCCGTCATGTCGTAGAGCGAGAACCCGGCCGCCGCGTCCACCTGGACGTCCAGGCGGTCGCCCTCCTCGACATCCACCGCCGCGATCACCGCCGCGATGCCGCCGTCCTGGTACCGCAGCACCGGCCCTTCCTGTTCGAGTTCGGTGGGATGGGTCTCGATCACCGCGCGACCCAGTTCATGGTGGAAGTGCCGGACGGTGATCCCCGCACCGATCTCCCCCTGGAGCAGGAGCGCCACGGTGGTGGTTCCGGAGCCCTCGGCGACCATCGAGAACGCGTTGCCGGTGGGCCGGTGGCGGCGGACCTCGTCCTCGCCGTGGCCCACCGTGACCGGATCGCCCCAGGGACCGTCCAGCTTGAACGGGACGTCGGAGGCCTCCCAACCGGGCTCCACCAGGGCGTGGTACCAGTAGTTGGCCAGGGGGCGGGTCCCCTGGGGTGAACGCCACAGGCCGAAGCCGAGCAGTACCACGGCGGCCAGGGCGATCCCGCCGACCTCACGCCACGAGGGTCGCTGGATGCTCAGCGGGTTGGTCAGCAGCATCAGCGGGAGCGACAGCAGGCCCTCCGCACAGATGATCCCCATGAAGGTCAGGGACAGGGGGGTCCACCCCAGCAGCTTGAGAACGGCCAGGTCCAGGGCGTGGAAGACCACCGAGACGCCGACCCCGGAGGCCAGCACGATCAGCGGGCAGACCGGCTTGCGGCGGTGCCCGTACATCATCACGACCCAGGGGAGCCCCGGGAGCAGCAGCCAGGCCGGGTAGACCAGCGCGGCCCGCAGGGCGACCAGGGGGACCCGATCCGTGGCCGACGGGGGCACGATGGCGAGGGTGGCCATCGCGCAGACGCCCAGGGCCAGACAGCCCAGGGCGATCACGCGGTTGATCCGCGGGCTGGTCACCGGCGGCGGACCGCTGGGATCGCAGGCTTCGGGTTCGGTCATCGTGTCCCCGGCGGAGGTCGAAGGAGTCCGTGTCGACTGCCGCGACGGCCGATCCTATCCGCCCGCCCGCGGATCGAGCAACCGCGGGCGGGCGAAGCTATCATGGAGCCGGTCGGGGATCGGGCCGGAACGGACCGACGACGAGACCCCGGCCGCAGGCCATGACACGCACACGTACCCCGGATGTCTCCCTCGCCCTGCCCTGCTACAACGAGGAGGAGGCGCTCCCCCACACCGTGCCCTCGCTGGCGGAGGCTTTCGCCGGGGCGGGCGTCGAGCTGGAGCTGGTGCTGGTGGACAACGGCTCCACCGACGGAACCGGGCACGTCATCGACGACCTGAGCGAGCAGGGGTTCCCCATCACCCGGGTGTCCCTGCAGCCGAACCGGGGCTACGGGGGCGGCATCCTCGCCGGACTCCGGGCGGGCCGGGCCCCCATCCTCGGGTACCTCTGCGCCGACGGGCAGGTCTCGGCCCAGGACACGCTGATGGTCTATCAGCTCCTCCGGGGGCGGGAGGACCGGGTGTTGGCCAAGGTGCGGCGTCGGTTCCGCCAGGACAGCTGGCGCCGCAAGGCCGTGTCCATCACCTACAACGGCCTGATGCAGGTGCTCTACGCCCGTACCGGAGCCATCGACGTCAACGGGAGCCCCAAGCTGTTCTCCCGGTCGGTCTTCGAGCGGATGCAGCTGAGCTCGGAGGACTGGTTCCTCGACCCGGAGATCATCATCAAGGCCCGCCATCTGGGCCTCAAGATCATCGAGATCGACGTGGAGGGGCACGCACGCCAGGGCGGTGCCTCCAGCGTGGGTCTGCGGACCTGCGCCGAGTTCGCGGGAAACCTGGCCCGCTACCGCGTGGGTGGCGCGCTCGACGCCTGGCAGGCCGGAGTCGAGAGGCTCCCCGCGACACCACCGCCCCTCCCCGACAGGGCGCCCGAGCCGGTGAATCCCCTGGATCGGGTGCGGGTGCTCGAGCAACACAGGTTCGAGGACGAGCGCGGGTTCCTCCACAAGGTGCTCGCCGCGTCCGAGGCAGAGGTCGGCCCGCGGATCGGTGAGGTCTACGTCACCTCCGCACGGCCGGGCGAGGCCAAGGGCCACCACCTGCACCGGAGGATGGGCGAGTGGTTCGCGGTGATCGAGGGCCGCGGCGAACTCTGGCTCGCCGAGCCGGACAGCGGACGCACCAGGAGCGTCCCCCTCCGGGCCAGCCGTCCCCGCACGGTGTTCGTGCCCTCCGGGGTGGCCCACGCCCTGGTCAACCGCGGCCGACGAAAGCTGGTGGCGGTGGCCTGGGCCGATCGGGAGCACGATCCGGCGGACGTCCACCCCTACCCGATCGAGGATCCGGGGCCACCATGACCACCGTCGGAAACCGCCGCGCGCGTTGGAGTGGCCTGGCTCGGGGCTACGCCGTGGACGGCTACGCCGGATTCCGGGCCCTGGTCCTCGGGGCCAGCGGGTTCGTGGGACGCCACGTGGCCCACGCGGTGTACCGGGCCGGATGCGAGCTGGTTCTCGGAGTGCGGGACCCCGCCCGGGCCGACGAGGCGCTCGCCCCCCTGGGTGTGCGCGGCGAGCGCTTGACCGTGGACCTGGGCGACGCGGACGCCGTGGACCGCCTGATCGCCGAGACCTGCCCCGACCTGGTGTTCAATCTGGCCGGCCACGGGATCGACCCCCGCGACTTCGACGCCGACCAGGCCCGCCGGATCAACGCCGAGCTGCCCCTCAAGCTCCTGGGCGCCCTGGGGCGCCACATCCGGGAGAGTGACTGGCACGGGCAACGGCTGGTCCACACAGGCTCCGCCTTCGAATACGGCGACGCCGGGGGGGCCCTGCGGGAGAGCGGCCCGGCGCTGCCCGGGTCGGACTACGCCCACTCCAAGCTCGAGGGCACCCTGCGCACCACCATCGGTGCCGAGCAGCTGTCGCTGCGGGCGGTCGTGGCGCGGCTCTTCATGGTCTATGGACCGGGTGAACCCCCCCACCGCCTGACGCCGTCCCTGCTCGAGGCGGCGCGCACCCGCGAACCCGTGGCGCTGACCACCGGCAGCCAGCTGCGGGACTTCACCTACGTCCAGGACGTGGCGGCGGGGCTGCTCCGGCTCGGGCGGGTGGGCGAGGACGCCGCGGGCGTGGTGAACCTGGCCACGGGACGGTCCACGCCGGTGCGGGAGTTCGCGGAGCGGGCGGCTGCGGTCCTCGAACTGCCCCCGGACCTCCTCCGGTTCGGTGCACGCCCGGACCGCGCGGGCGAGATGGTCCACGATCCGGTCTCCATCGCCCGCCTCCAGCAGCTCACCGGCTGGCGCCCCCCCACGGGGATCGAGCGCGGCCTCCGCGAGACCGCGACGTTCCTCCCTCCCGAAGCGCCGGGGAACGGGGGGCCCGGCCCATGAGGATCCCGTGGTTCGGAGTGGTCCTGGCCCTGACGACCCTCGCCGCCCCCCTCGCACAGGCGTCCGATGACGACGGACCGGTCACCTACGAGGAGGCCAGCCACCTGCGGGGTGGGACCTGGCTCCTGTGGTCCCCCTACCACGACGCCCGCGCCCTGGAGATCAACGTCGAGACGGGGCGCCTGCGGGAGATCGACATCTCCGGGTTCACCTACCCGTGGCGCTTCCTTCCGGTGCCGGACGGGGAGAGCCGGGCCTGGCTGTACGGACTCGATCGGCGGGGGGACGACGAGGTGGCGCTGGCCCGCATGCGCTGGGAGGGCGGCGGCGGGACCGAGGTGGTCCGCGTCTACCGGGGCCAGGGCCCGGGCAGGGTGGAGGCCTTCCTCCGCCGCGGCCCGCAGAGCACCCTGATCCTGGCCGTGGAGCGCGACGGCGGCTGGATGGTGGATGTGCTGGACGGGAGTTCGGGGGCGGTGGTCCAGCAGGTCGGCCCGCTGACCTCGGTGCCGCGGGACCTGATCCCCTGGAGCCGGGGACGCTGGCTGGTCCTCGACAGCAACCGGCTGTTCACCTGGCCCGACGACGTGACCCTGTTCTACTCCGACTCCGCGGCCCCGTCCCGCTGGTCGGACCCTCCGCCGATGCTTCCCTGGGGCTGGCCCGGAAGCCTGCTCTCCCTCGGAGGCGAGCGGCTGCTGTGCGGCTCCACGTTCGGCCTGTTCGAGATCGGTGGGGAGCGGGAGGGGATGATCGTGAAGTCGGGCCACGGGCTGCGGTACCCGGCCGACGGACCGACGGAGGCGGCTGCGGTCCAGTTCCTCGGACGACCCCAGTGGAACGACGACCGGCTCTTCCTGTGGGACAAGGGCGGCCAGCGTCTCCTGAGGCTGCTCGTTCCCGAAGCGGACGGTCCGTGGAGGTTCCAGCAGTACTGGGAGCTTCCCCTACCCGCCCCCGACATCCCGGCGGACGACGCGGCGCTGCACGCCGCGCTGCACCCGCCCCCGGGCACGGGCTGGCTGGTGGGCGTGCGGCCGGAGCTCGATCGGGTCGGTGAGTACGTGGCCGCCGGTGTCGATCCGGCCCCGGCCCGCGACCTGCTGCGCAGCGAGCACTACCAGCGCTGGGAATCCCGCGTGCTGGCGGCCACCCTGCTCGCCGCACGGGGCGAGGCCCTCCCGGAGCGCCCGCCGCCCCCACCGCCCACGACCGTCGACGAGGTCCTGGAGGGCTGGGCCCCGGAGGCCTGGGTCGACCTGGAGGGCACCTCCCCCGCGGCGTTCCTCAACCGCAACCGCGCCGACGTGGCGGTCCTCGATGCCCACCGCGCCGAGGCCATCCCCAGGCTGCTGGAGTCCCGCACCCCCCGGGCCGCCCTGGCCCTGGCCCTGCTGCGGGCGCCGGAGGCGGACGGGTGGTTCCGCGAGCTCGCCGTGGATCCGGAGCCCTACGGCTGGGAGAGCGGCTGCACCTACCCCCGGTCCAGCGTGGGCATCTACGCCCTCGAGCATCTCCACGGCCTCCCGTTGAGCGAGCTGATCCAGCTCAAGCGCAAGGAGCTCAAGGCGCTGCGCGCTTCCGTCGAGGCCGCGGATCAGCTGGAAGGCATGGACCGGTGGTGCGGCGAGGGAGGCTTCGCCCGGCATCTGCTGGGGGAGCTGGGGGAAGAGTAGGGGAGCGGGTGCGGGAGCGGGGGGATTACCCCGGATACCACCCGATCCACAGCGAGTCGTAGACCACGTCCGGCAGCTGGCAGAGGGTGCCGGGGGTGGCGGCCTCCTCGACGGTCACGCCCGTCAGCGTCAGCCGGATCTCGGCGCTGCCGTTGGCGGTGTGGAGGACCTCCACGTGGGCCGAGCCTCCGGTGGCGAGCCACTCTCGTTCGACGATCTCGGTGTGCTCGATGGCATCGTTGCAGTCGTAGTGCAGCAGGTGCTCGCCGGTCTGCACCCTCAGCGCGTCGCCCACCAGGGCCGTCTCGAAGGTCTGTCCGGGGACGTACTCGACCCCGGACAGGTGCAGGGACAGGGCGACCGCCAGGTTCTGGTCGTCGTCGGGGGCGGTGCCGAATTCCATGTCGGCACAGGCCACCTGGACCTGCCAGCTGGCCAGCTGCGCGAGCTGCTCGGCGATCTCGACCGGGCACTCCCCGGGTGTGGGATCCTCGGCCGAGTCGTCGTCGTCGACCACGAACTGGCCGCTGTTGGGGCAGGCGACGACCAGCGAGATCAGACCCGACAGCGCGATTCCCAGGGTGGCGACTCTCCGCAAGGGACCCATGGTCCACCTCCACTGCTGTGTCCCACACCAGCCCTACCACGTCGGGGGGAGGGGGCGCACCGGTTTTCCCCCCTGGGGGCTATCATCCTCCGGGGAGGAGTCCGATGACGAATCCACCGCTGTACGCCGATCTGGCAGGGCTCTACGACCTCATCTACCACGACAAGGACTACGCCGCCGAGGCAGCGCGCCTCCACGACCTCCTTGCCGGCGAGGGGGTGGGGGACGGCGCCACGCTGCTGGAGGCGGCGTGTGGAACCGGGAACTACCTGGAGCAGCTGCAGGCCTGGTACGCGGTATCCGGCTTCGACCGGAGCGAGGCCATGCTCGACCGGGCGCGCACACGCCTGCCCCGCGTTCCCCTGTCCCGGGAGGACCTGATCCAGTTCTCCGTCGCCACTCCCGTGGACGTCGTGGTGTGCCTCTTCTCGTCCATCGGCTACCTGACCACCGCCGCGGATCTCGCCCGGGCCGCGCGGCGGTTCGCCGATGCCCTGGTCCCCGGCGGTACGCTGGTGATCGAGCCCTGGATCACCCCCGACGACTACAAGGGGGGTCGTCCCGCGCTCCAGACCTACCTCTCCGACGACCTCAAGCTCAGCCGGGCCTGCGTCGCGCGACGCGACGGGGACCTGGCCCTCATCGATTTCCACTGGTTGATCGCCCGGGCCGGACAGGGGGTCGAGCACGTCGTGGACCCCCACGTGCTGTGGATGTGTACCCGGGAGCGGATGACGGGGGTGCTGCAGGGAGCCGGCCTGGAGGTCCGCTTCGAGGAGCGGGGCCTGACGCCCGATCACCGGGGGCTGTACATCTGCCGCAAGCCCGTCGCCCGCGCGTAGGGTCCCAGGGAGAACGCGCCCGTTCCCTACACGGCATTGCCGTCTCTTGACATCTCCTTGACAGGCTTGCCGTCCCTCGTTCCCCCTCACCGCCTGGGAATTTTTGGGTTTTGGAATTCCGTATGTAGTTCATTTTCCAGCGCTTTTTTAGTTGGCGACCCAAAAATCGGCTGGCTAGAGTGGTGGACGCGGGAGTTGCCGGTCACGACGACCGAACAACTCCGCCACTGCGACCCTCAAGACGTGGGATCCGCAGCTGGCTCTGGCCCGAGGCGTTCGACACGGGGACACCTTGGACCGAGGAGGCTGCGGATGTTCTGTTCTCGGACCCCGACCCTCGGTTCCCTCGTCTTCCTCGCCGCCCTGCTGCTCCCCACCGTGTCCCAGGCCGACGACCTGTGCCACGACAACGACGGAGACGGCTGGTACGACGACTACGGCGACTGCAACGACTGGGACGCCAGCATCTATCCGGGAGCGCCGGAGCTCTGCGACGGCAAGGACAACGACTGCGACGGGCAGATCGACGAGGACTGCCCGGCACTGTGCGCCGACCTGGACGGCGACGGCCACGACGACGAGGCCTGCGGTGGGACCGACTGCGACGACACGGATCCGGCGATCCACCCGGGAGCGGCCGAGATCTGTGACGGGCTCGACAACGACTGCGACGGGGACGTGGACGAGGGGTTCGACGCCGACGGCGACGGGATCGTCGACTGCGTCGACACCTGTCCGATGGTCCTCGACTTCGACCTGGATCCCTGGGGCGCCGGCATCCCGGCGGGGCTGGACGTGTCCGAGGCCTACGCCGCCTGGGGCGTACACCTGGTCACCTACAACGACCCGGCGATGCTCACCCCGGGTATGGGCGTCGCCTTCGACTCCTCCAACCCCACCGGCGGTGACTTCGACCTGGGTACGCCCAACGAGACCTTCGGCGGTCCCGGGGTGGGAGACGGGGGTCAGGTGGGCCAGCCGGGCGCCAACGCCACGCCGCTGTACAACCTGCTGATCTCGGCCGAGGACTTCGTCGACGCCGACGGCGACGGCCTGATCGACGACCCGGACGACGACGCCCACGGAGCCTGGTTCGACTTCGTGTTCGACGGGGCGACCTGCGTGGTCGGCTTCGACCTGCTCGACATCGAACCCGGTGAGTCTCCGATGGACGTGCTGCTGTACGACGCCGGCCACGACCTGATCGGTCACGTGCAGGCCGGCGGTCTGGGCAACAACTCCTACGAATACGTGCCCGTCGACCTGTGCGGCGTGCACTCGATGATGATCGACATCTACGGCTCCGGCGCCATCGACAACCTGGAGATCTGCGTCGGCGCCACGGAGGAGATCTGCGACGGAATCGACAACGACGGCGACGGCTGGGTCGACGAGGACTTCGACGCCGACGGTGACGGGTACACCTCCTGCGGTGGCGACTGCGACGACACCAATGCCGCGGTCTACACCGGTGCCCTCGAGGTCTGTGACGGCCTGGACAACGACTGCGACGGCGCGGTCCCGGCGGACGAGATCGATGGGGATGGCGACGGGACGAGTGTCTGCGGTGGCGACTGCGACGACGCCAACGCCGCGGTCCACCCGGGAGCCCTGGAGATCTGTGACGGGCTGGACAACGACTGCGACGGCCTCATCCCCATGTCCGAGATGGACCAGGACGGCGACGGGGTCGCGGAGTGCGATGGGGACTGCAACGACTTCGACGCCGACACCTACCCGGGAGCCCCCGAGCTCTGCGACGGTGTCGACAACGACTGCGACGGGGTCGTCCCGGCCGACGAGACCGACGACGACGGCGACAGCGTGTCCGAGTGCCAGGGGGACTGCGACGACGCCGTGGGGACCACCTACCCCGGCGCGCCCGAGCTGTGCAACGGGCTGGACGACGACTGCGACGGCGCCGTTCCCGCCGACGAGGTCGACGACGACGGCGACGGCCTCTCCGACTGCCTCGGGGACTGCGACGACGCCAACGCCTCGATCTACCCCGGATCCTCGGAGCTGTGCGACGGTCTGGACAACGACTGCGACGGCATCATCCCCATGGGCGAGATGGACGGGGACGGCGACGGGTACGCGGTCTGCGACGGCGACTGCAACGACTTCGACCCGGCCACCCACCCCGGCGCGGCCGAGGTGTGTGACGGGGCGGACAACGACTGCGACGGCGCCCTCGGGGGCGACGAGATCGACGACGACGGCGACGGCGTCACCGAGTGCGACGGCGACTGCGACGACACCGATCCGGCCCAGTCCCCCGCCGGCCCCGAGGTGTGCGACGGCGTGGACAACGACTGCGACGGCCTGGTGGACGACGGCGATCCCGACGTGACCGGTCAGAGCAGCTACTGCGGCGACGACGACGGCGACGGCGTGGGCGACGACGCCGACACCGTGCTCGCATGCCAGCCCCCTCCGGGCTACGTGGAGACCTGCGGCGACTGCGACGACGCCGACGACCTCCTGGGCCAGCTGCTATACGAGGACGACCTGTCCGCGGACGACGGGTACTTCGCGACCACCCCGCAGCTGGACGATCCGTGGACCTGGGACGGCACCTCGGTCTACGCCACCGTGGGCGGTCAGCAGGCGATGCTGGGCGACGCCGAGACCTGGACCGACTACGTGGTCTTCGCCACCCTGGGCGCCCAGGGCACGCAGCCCGGCTGCGGCTTCGACTGCGACGAGGAGTGCGGCGACTACGAACCCGACGACTGCTACAGCGACTGGCAGGCGCTGGGTCTGGGCATCCTGAGCGCCGAGACCACCGGTTCGGGGGTCATCAGCTTCACCAACACCGGCGACTTCGACGTCTGCTTCGAGGGATTCCTGCTGTGGGACAACCCCGCCAGCCAGGGCGCGACCATCGGCGAGGAGCTCATCGACAACCAGACCTACCGGGTGCCGGCAGGAGGCTCGCTGGACGTCTACTACGGCTCGTGGACCACCGACAACAACGTCTACGAACCCTACCTGGGCGAGGCGCCCTTCTGGTGCTACCAGGCCGGCGGGCCGCTCCAGGTGGGCGACCTGTACACCTCCATCGGCGCCCTGCTGCCCGAGGACATGCAGGCCTTCATCACCGACAGCACCGACACCGACGGCGACGGGGTCGAGGACCACGTGGACTGGACCGATGCCACCGGCGTCCAGGCCCAGCACAACCTCTGGGAGTACCAGGAGACCCACACGGCGCTGGTGCTGGGCAAGCTGGCCGAATCCACCGTCGACGGTACCGTCCAGGTGACCCTGACGGCCCAGAACCGCGGAGCCCTGATGGGCACCGGCCTGATCACCGACACCGTCCCCGAGAACTGGGAACTGGTCGCCTGCGACGAGACACCGGACACGATCGTAGTCAACCCCGACGACACGACGACCCTGTCGTGGAACCTCTACCTCGACGGGTGCACCGACAGCTGCGTGAACTTCGACGAGTTCGTCATCACCTGCGAGATCACCTCGACCCTGAACGTGGACCTGGACATCGTCGAGCTGCCCGCGGCCGTCGTGGCCTACCACGACGGGGACGACGACGAGGTCAGCACCTCCCTGCCTGCCGCCGCGTTCGACTACGACCACAACGGCGACGGAGCCATCACCTGCGGCGAGACGGAGCGCTGGCGGGCCGGCGTGCTCGCCCGGGCCGCGGTGGACGAGGATCAGGACGAGGGCTTCCACGGCTTCCGCTGCGCCCTGGCCCGAAACGCCGTGGACGACTGCTACGCGGATGGGCACTTCCTGCAGATCGCCGAGTTCATGGACGCGCCCGAGGACGACATCTACTCGGAGTGCGAGGATGACGCCTGCGCCGAGAACACCACCTTCGACCAGCTGGCCCGCGTGGACCACGACGGCACCATCGACATCTCCGCCGGTGACGTGGCCGACCTGGCGTTCTGGGTCGTGGGTGACGACCTGATGTGCGCCGTGGACGACGGGAACGGCGGCACCTATGTCCGCGCCGACGCGGAAGGAGAGGCCGGCAGCTTCGGCTCCGGCACCACCGGGATGTCGACCCTGAACATGTTCGGGGACTTCGACCACATCGTGGTCTGCGAGGCCTTCGCCATCCCGGCGCCCTAGGAGGGCGAACGACACCCCCCATGCCGGCTTCCTGCCGGCTCCCCCGGTTGGGGCCCTGGGTCTGGACGACCCGGGGCCCCTTTTCTATGCGACAGACGTCTCGTCAGTTCTCCACTGGCTTCACCATCCGACTTGTCGACAATAATCACCGAGGACAGACTATGTACAGCGGGAGTGGCGGTCACGAAGACCGATGTGACCAGCCACTGCATGTCTTCTAGGAGGAAGCACATCTGCAGCGGCTCATACAACGACGTGTCGTACGGGGACACGTGCGTTCTGGAGGCTGACGGATGGCTCTTCACCGCTCCTTGTACCTCTGTCTCGTGGGATTCGCGCTGACATGGGCGGCTCCCGTCGATGCCTTCGCATGCGACGACAACGACAACGATGGCTGGACCGACTGCGACGGTGATTGCGACGACAGCAATCCCTGGGTCTACCCCTGCGCGTGGGAGTACTGCGACGGCGTCGACAACGACTGCGACGGCGTCGTGGACGAAGGCTGCGACTACTGCCACGACGACGACGGCGATGGCTGGACCGACTGCGACGGCGACTGCCACGACTGGGACGCCACCATCTACCCGGGCGCGCCCGAGCTCTGCGACGGCAAGGACAACGACTGCGACGGCTGGCTCCTGTGGGAGGAGGTCGACTGGGACTGCGACGGCTGGTCCGAGTGCGAGGGGGATTGCGACGACCTCAATCCCTGGACCTACCCGGGCGCCCAGGAATGGCCCGACGGCGAGGACAACGACTGCGACGGCGACATCGATGAGGGCTGGTGCTGCGACTACGACGGCGACGGCTACACCGAGTGCGACGGCGACTGCGACGACGGCGATCCCGACGTCTACCCCGGCGCCCCCGAACTGTGCGACGGGATCGACAACGACTGCGACGGCGTGGTCCCCGGTGACGAGGTCGACAACGACGGCGACAGCTACGCCGAGTGCCAGGGAGACTGCGACGACGGAAACGCCGGCGCTCACCCCGGCGCTGCCGAGGTCTGCGACGGGGTCGACAACGACTGCGACGGTAGCGTGGACGAGGGCTACGACAACGACGGCGACGGCTACACCACCTGCGCCGGCGACTGTGACGACTCGAATGCGTCGGTCCATCCCGGCGTGACCGAGGTCTGCGACGGGATCGACAACGACTGCGACGGCGCCGTGGACGAAGGCTACGACAACGACGGCGACGGCTACACCACCTGCCAGGGTGACTGCGACGACGGCAACGGGGGTGCCTACCCCGGCGCCGCCGAGGTCTGTGACGGGGTGGACAACGACTGTGACGGCTCCGTCGACGAGGGCTACGACAACGACGGCGACGGCTACACCACCTGCGAGGGTGACTGCGACGACGGCAACGCCGCCATCCACCCCGGAGCCACCGAATCCTGCAACGGTGTGGACGACGATTGCGACGGGATCGTCGCCGGTGACGAGACCGACGACGACGGTGACGGCTACGCCGAATGCGACGGGGACTGCGACGACACCAACGCCGGCGTGAGCCCCGGTACCCCCGAGACCTGCGACGGGATCGACAACGACTGCGACGGCTCCGTCGACGAGGGCTTCGACGCCGACGGTGACGGCTACACCACCTGCGAGGGTGACTGCAACGACAACGTGCCCACCATCCATCCCGGTGCCGCCGAGGTCTGTGACCACATGGACAACGACTGCGACGGTGCGGTGGACGAAGGCTTCGACAACGACGGCGACGGCTTCACCACCTGCGAGGGCGACTGTGACGACGGTTCCGCAGTGGTGTACCCCGGTGCGCCGGAACTCTGCGACGGCATCGACAACGACTGCGACGGTCTGGTGCCGTTCGACGAGGTGGACGACGACGGCGACGGCCTGGCCGAATGCCTGGGCGACTGCGACGACACCAACGCCGCTGTGTACCCCGGTGCTCCCGAGATCTGCGATGGCCTGGACAACGACTGCGACGGCATCATCTCCGTCGGCGAGTTCGACCAGGACGGCGACGGCTTCTCGGTGTGCGAGGGCGACTGCAACGACTTCTCCGACACGACCTACCCCGGCGCGCCGGAACAGTGTGACGGCCTGGACAACGACTGCGACGGCAGCGTGGCCGGCGACGAGACGGACGACGACGGTGACGGCTTCGCCGAGTGCGAGGGAGATTGTGACGACGCGAACGCGACCATCTACCCGGGAGCGCCCGAGCTGTGCAACGGTCTGGACGACGACTGCGACGGCGTGGTCCCCGGCGACGAACTGGACGGGGACGGTGACGGCTACGCCGCGTGCGAGGGCGACTGCGCCGACCACAACCCCACCATCTACCCCGGCGCCACCGAGATCTGCGACGGCCTCGACAACGACTGCGACGGCATCATCTCGGCCGCGGAGTACGACAACGACGGCGACGGGGTCTCCGAGTGCGAAGGGGACTGCAACGACATGGACGGGGACACCTACCCCGGCGCACCCGAACTGTGTGACAACGCGGACAACGACTGTGACGGGTTCCTTGGCGACGACGAGGTGGACGACGACGGCGACGGTGCCACCGAGTGCGACGGGGACTGTGACGACGATGATGCGGATGTGGCCCCCGGGGCGTCCGAGGTCTGCAATGGAGTCGACGACGACTGTGACGGTCTGATCGACGACGCAGACCCGGACGCTACGGGCCAGGTCACTTACTGCGGGGACGATGACGGCGACGGAGTGGGTGACGACGCCGACACCGTGACCGCGTGCCTGCCACCTCCCGGATACGTGGAGACCTGCGGCGACTGTGACGACGCCGACGATCTGCTGGGTCAGCTGCTCTACGAGGACGATCTGTCCGCGGACAGTGGGTACTTCGAGACCACCCCGCAGCTGGACGATCCCTGGAGCTGGGACGGAGACTCTGTGTTCGCCACGGTGGGCGGACAGCAGGCGCTCCTGGGAGACGCGGAGGCGTGGACCGACTACGTCGTGTTCGCGACCCTGTCGTCCCAGGGGACCCAGCCCGGCTGCGGCTTCGACTGCGAAGAGCAGTGCGGAGACTACGAGCCCGACGACTGCTACAGCGACTGGCAGGCGCTGGCGCTGGGCATCCTGGACGCCGAGATCACCGACACCGGCGTGTTGACCTTCACCAACACCGGTGCCTTCGACGTGTGCTTCGAGGGCTTCCTGATGTGGGACCACCCCTCCAGCCAGGGGGTGACCATCGGCGAGGAGCTGATCGACAACCAGACCTACCGCGTCCCAGCCGGCGGTTCGCTGGACGTGTACTACGCGTCCTGGACCTTCGACAACAACTACTTCGAGCCCTTCCTGGGCGAGGCGCCCTTCTGGTGCTACCAGCAGGCGAACCCGCTGACCATCGGCCACGCGTATGACAGCGTCGGCGCCCTGCTGCCCCAGGATCTGCAGTACTTCATCACCGACGCCACCGACATCGACGGCGACGGGGTCGAGGACCACGTGGACTGGGCCGGCGGCGCCGGGGTCCAGGCTCAGTACAACTTCTGGCAGTACCAGGAGACCCACACCGCGATGGTGGTCGGCAAGCTGGCGGAGTCCACCGCCAACGGCACCGTCGAGGTGACCCTCACTGCCCAGAACCGCGGCGCGCTGATGGGCTACGGCCAGATGGTCGACACCGTGCCGGCATCCTGGTCGCTGGTGACCTGCGACGTCACACCGGACAGCCTCACCGCCAATCCGGATGGGACCACCACGCTGGAGTGGAGCGTCTACCTGGACGGCTGTACCAACGACTGCGTGGTGTTCGACGAGCTCGCGGTGACCTGCGAGATCACCCACGACCTGAACACCGACCTCGACATCGTCGAGCTGCCCGCTGCTTCCATCGCCTACCACGACGGCGACGACGACGAGGTGAGCTACTCCATGCCCGCCGCCGCCTTCGACTACGACCACAACGGCGACGGGAACATCACCTGCGGTCAGACCGATCGCTGGCGAGCAGGCGTCCTGGCCCGGGCCGAGATCGACGGCGACCAGGACGAGGGTTACCACGGCTTCCGCTGCGCCCTGGCCCGCAACGCGGAGGAGGATTGCTACGACGCGGGGCACTTCCTGCAAATCGCCGAGTTCATGGACGCGCCCGAGGACGACATCTACTCGGAGTGCGAGGACGACGCCTGCGCCGAGAACACCACCTTCGACCAGCTGGCCCGCGTGGACCACGACGGCAGCATCGACATCAGCGTCGGCGACGTGGCCGACCTGGCTTTCTGGGTCGTGGGTGACGACCTGATGTGTGCCGTGGACGACGGAAACGGCGGCACGTACGTCCGCGCCGACGCGGAAGGAGAGGCCGGAAGCTTCGGCTCCGGCACCACCGGGATGTCGACCCTGAACATGTTCGGAGACTTCGACCACATCAAGGTCTGCGAGGCCTTCTCGATTCCCTCCCCCTAGGCGCGCGCCCCCGCGCCTGGTGCCGCTCGACGGCCGCCGGATCCGTGCCCGGCGGCCGTCTCTTTTTTTGTCCACAGCAACTCAAATCCACAAAAAGCGCGTACATACCGTCGATGAACCCCATACAGAACCCGCCTTTTTCATACAGAACTCGACGGTGAAATCGACCCTGGATCCGAATTTTTGGTGCTACACCTTGGGTACGGCAAACGCCGCGGGAGCCAGGGGCCACGAGGTGGCCCGGAATCGGAGGCAAAGATGAACGGGTTCAAGGGCATCGTGGGAGGCATCGCGGCCATCGCGACCCTGGCGGTCCTCGGGTGCGAGACCACCTTCGAGACCGGCTTCGACGGCAACGACGGAAGCTCGCTGGATACCCACAACGGTCCTGTCGTCGGCCGCGTCAAGGGCATGGTCACCTTGCCCGATGGTTCGCCCATCGAAGGCGTCACCATCTCCGTCCAGGGCCTCGAACTGGCGACCGAGACCGACAGCAACGGGTACTACGAACTGCTCGACGTGTCCCCCGGGGACACCATCGTGCGCTTCACCAAGCGCGGGTACACCACCAATATCCGCGACACCGAGATCGACGGATGGGAGACCCGAACCCTGAACGCGCGCCTCCTCGAGGTGGACGCCATGCGGGTCCTGGGTAGCGAGGTCGGCGGCCGGGTCCAGACCCCGGAGCTCAAGATCGATTTTCCGGCGGGCGCCTTCGTCAGCAAGGAGGACGGACGTCGCCTCGACGGCGAGGTGGAGATCGCCGTGACCCACATCGACCCCACCACCGACGAGATCTGGGCTGCGCCCAACGACTTCACCGCCCTCGCCGGGCCGGACGTCCAGACCGTGGGTCTGATGTCCTACGCCATGGTCGACGTCCAGATGAGCGTCGACGGTGAAGAGGCGGAGCTCGCCGACGACGCCAGCGCGATGGTCGAGCTGATCATCCCGGAGAACCTGCCCGAGATGCAGGCCCTCGAGTTCGGCGACACCATCCCGACCTGGCACTTCGACGAGGAGCTGGCCACGTGGGTCCACGAGGGCGAGACCACGGTCATCGAGTCGACCACCGAGCCCGGCCGGATGGCGGGCACCATCGACGCCCCCTACTTCTCGGCCTGGAACCTGGACGACTGCTGGACCGCCGTGGACGGCAACGGCAATGCGGTCACCGTCTGCGCCCAGGCGCCGATCACCTGCGTGACCGGTACCGTCAAGGACGTGGGCAACAACCCGGTCATCGGCGCCGAGGTCTACTCGGGCGCCACCAACTTCTCCGGCGCCGTCAGCGCCACCACCGACGAGAACGGTCAGTTCATCCTGTGGCCCATCATGGAGGGCGCGATCATCGACATCCGCGCCGAGACCATCGTGGGCGTGCAGTCGTTCACGGTCACCGACGGTTCCTACGTCGTCACCTCCCCGGACGGCACCTCCATCACCGCGATCCCGTCCGACCCCTCGGTGTGCATGGAAGTCCCGGACCTGGTCCTGCCCACCTGCGTGGTCGGCGCCGTGGTCGAGGTGGAGAACCTCCAGATGTGGGACAACGTCAAGAACGTCATGATCGAGGAGGCCTCCACCGGTAAGGCCTACTTCTTCGAGCCCGACGGCTCGCCCGAGACCTGCGTGAACATCCAGCCCGTGGACCTGCCCGAGGACAGCTGCGAGATCGTGCCCACCGAGGACGATCTGCTGGACTTCTTCTGGGGCCAGGAGCCGCTGGACGCCGGCATGGACGTGCGCGTCGCTGCGGGCAACGACGAGCTCCAGATGGAGCTGCACGAGCGCCTGCCCGGCGACTTCTACTACGAGGAAGCGACGGCCGGGTACCCCCTCCCCTTCGACGTCCGGATGGACATCCGGGCCGAGGGCAAGCAGGGCAACGTCCACCAGGGCATCCCGGCAGTGGATCTACCCGAGGGCCTGCCCATGGGCCGCGAGATCCGCTCGACCTCCCCCGCCGTGGACGAGATGTTCCAGTTCGATCGCTCCCACGGTCTGGCCATCCGAACCGAGCACGCGGACGACGAGGCCTGGGGCAACATCGCGATGATCGTCCCCGAGGATTCCTCGGGCGGCATCTGCCTGTGCCGCTTCGCCGATGACGGGGCCTTCGACGTGCCCGTCGAGATCACGTCTCAGCTGCCCGCCGGTCCCGCCGCGATCCGGCTGACCCGGGTCAAGACCGACATGCAGCGGCTGCCCAACGGCTACTGGGCCCGGACCCTGGGCCGCGCCAGCTCCACGATGATCGGGGAGATCGACGAGTAATCCCACCGCCGCTCTCCGAGTAGCCCCGGGGTCATCCGCCGACCCCGGGGCTTTTTTCATCGAGCCAGACCCGTTTCGTGTACCGTGTCCACGGGGATGTAGGTGGCGGCCGGCCCGAGGAGTATCTTGCCCTTCCGCGGCTCCATCCCCCCGATCCGCCCCCCCACGAGGGCTGCCGCCTTCGCCAGCCTCGCTGCCGGACTCCTGGTTGCCGCCCTGGCCTGTTCGGGAGGCTCCAGCCCTCCTCCACAGGACTACGCGGTCGCCACGGAGGACCCGAGCGAGATCGCCGAGCGCATCAACGGGCTGGACGACGAGGTCGCGCAGCTGGCCGCCGTCGAGGATCTCGTGATCGGCGACCGGGAGGCGCCGGATCTCCACCGCGTCTGCGAGCTCCTCACCCGCTCCGGGGTCCGTGAGCGCTGTACGTCCTTTCAGGCGCGCCCCCACCTGTACTCGGATCCGGTGACCGATCCGTCCCCCCGGCCGCCCACCGATCCGTCCCTCTGCGACCCGGAGTGCCTGGCCGCCGACACTCCCCTGAACTGTGCGGTCCGGGCGGCGGAGGACGCCGCGGGCCGTGGCAAGGTGGACGCGGACCTGTACTGCCACTGTGTCGACGAGGTGCGCGGCAGGTGGGAGTGCGTCTTCCGGACCGCCGAGGTTGTGGTCCTGGCCGGGGGAATCGATGTCTACCCTTCCGCCCTCGACCTCTGCGACGCCAGCGGAGACTTCCAGCACTCCTGCCACGGACACCTGCTCCAGCGGCTCGCGGCGGATCCGCCGCCCCTGTCCGGGGGGGGGAACGGAGGGCTGGTCGAGCCGGCGGGCCGTGGCGCTGCAGATCCAGATCGCCCACGCGCAGCGCGATCCCCAGCGCGCGTCCCAGCGGGTGGACGAATACTGGAGCCTGGCGTTCATGGAGGCGTTCCGTTCCAGCTCGCACGTCGCGCCCGGGCTGGCGGACGACCTCCCGTCCGTGGCCCGGCGCCAGCTCCGGGCGACGTTGGCCTGGCGGATGCTCGCCGTCGGCGCACCCCGGCCCGAGGGCCTCGACGCCCAGGTCGAGTGGCTCCAACGGGCCCTCGCCGGCGAAGACGTCCTCGCCGGCACCGCGCCGGACACCCCCATCTCCTACGACTCGAGCGAGGCCATCCCGCCCGCCCAGCCCGGACAGGGCCAGGACTCGCAGCGAACCACGGCCTACCTGGGCGGGGACCATCGGGTCTGGTCCAAAGACCCGCGAGCCGACATGGCGATCTGCCTGCTGGAGGCCAGCGCGCGACTCCACCCGCAGGAGCGAGGGCTACTCGAGGAGGGGCTCGCCAGCCGCGACAGGGACGTGCGCGCGACCGCGGAACGTCTGAGCCGCCGTCGGGGGGATCCGGGGCGAGGAACGCTGTAGGCGCCGACCGTCTACTGCTGCGCCAGCCAGTCGTCGAGGGCGTCCTGCGCCGCGATGTTCCAGTTGTGATCCTGTTCGTTGCCGTCGTCGTGGGGCGCCCCGGGGTCGGCGCCATCCCACATGGGGTGATCCACGAACAGCGGCAGCGGGACCATGTAGGTGTAGCCGAAGTCCGCCTCCACCCGCACGACCCCCTCGGGGTTGTTCTGGGTGGAGTGCCAGGCGGCCTGGACGTCCGCGTAGTCGTCGTAGGCCAGCCCGCTGGTGTTGAGGGTGATGGCGTGGGTGTCCGCGTCGTCGAGCAGGATCTCGTACGACCCGTAGTAGTAGGTGAACTTCCCGGTCAGGGTCAGGTCGTCGGCGAAGGACGCGAAGGAGACGTCGAACCCCAGGCCGGCGGTCACGTAGACCTTCAGGTCCTGCTCGTTCCCCGTGGCCGGATCGGCCACGTAGAACAGAAGGCCCTTGCCCGTGTCGTAGGGGGTGGACGTGATGATCGCCCTGGAGACCGTGACGAGCTGGTCGTAGTAGGGCGAGGCCTGGCCGTTGTCCTCGGCCTCCTGGGCCAGCAGCGAGGCGGTGACCGCCTGGGGCTCCTGGTCCTCGGGCACCCACAGCCCGGCGTAGGTCTTGAGCTGGTTGATGGCGTTGGCGCCCACGTACGAGACGTCCCCCAGCTCGTAGACCGTGGCGAAGGGCCGCTGGCCCACGATGTTCACCGCCGCCCGCGAGTCCATGCCCGCGTCGTCGTCGAGCTGGCCCAGGGTGGCGTTGTTGGCCACCTCGAGGATCGAGCTCGCCTCCTCCGCGGTCAACGCGACCCCGTCGACCACGATCTGCGGCTCGCCGCAGGAGTCGTCCCCCTGAACGAAGGTCTGCAGCGTCTGGGCCGCGGACTGACCGAAGTACGAGTAGGCCGCGATCTCGTCGCAATCCACCCCGTCCGCACGGGTGTCGTCGTCGGTGCAGCCGGTGCAGGTGTCCCCCGCCTGGCAGGCATCCGCGTCGTTGATCGCGTCCTCGCAGATCCGCGAATCGAAGACCTCGCGACAGGTGTCGCAGGTCATGTTCTCGAAGAACCAGGTCGCGCAGTCCATCTGCTCACCCTCGAAGAACACGCCTTCGATGGTGCAGCCGTCGAGCACGCAGATCCCGTCGTCGTCGCAGGTCTCGCCGTCCCCGCAGGTCCCGCAGACGCCGCCACAGCCGTCGTCGCCACACTCCCGGCCGTCACAGGTGGGCGTGCACTCCCCGTCGCAGGGGTTGTCCTGGACCTGGGTCAGTAGCCGGGCCGCGGCGCTCGCGCCGAAGTAGGAGTAGGCCGCGATCTCGTCGCAGGTCACGCCGTCGTCACGCGAGTCACCGTCGTCACAGCCGGTGCAGGTGAGGCCCGCCTGGCACACGTCCGCGTCGTCGATGGCGTCCTCGCAGATCCGCGAGTCGAACACGTCGCGGCAGCTGTCGCAGGTCATGGTGGTGAAGAACGAGATCGCACAATCCATCTCGTCCCCGTCGAAGCCCACCCCCTCGATGGTGCACCCGGTCTGCGGCTCCGCGTCCTCGGCGGCCGGGCAGGCCGCCTGCATGTCCGACCAGCCGTTCTCGGTGAAATAGGAGAACGCGGCGAACGTCGAGCAGTCGGAGACCACGGCGAGGCTGTCGTCGTCCTCGCAGCCCGTGCAGGCGTTGCCGCTCACGCAGCCGGCCGGGTCGTTGAACATGTCCTCGATGGTCCGGGAGTTGATCACCGTGCCGTTGCCGTCGGGGTCCAGGGCGAAGTCGCAGCCCGCGGCCTCCATGTGCGCCACCGCGCAGTCGAAGTCGAAGGTGTAGACCGCGTCGAGCTCCGAGCCCTCGTGGACCGAGGAGTCGCAGGTGGTCCCCTGCTCGGCGGCGGCGGTCTTGACCACGGTGCCGGCGGCGTCACCGAAGGCCTTCTCGTCCGGTGAACGGCTCTTGCAGCCAGGGCCGGCGGCGGTCGCCAGAGCGAGGACCAGGAGGATGGCGAGACGAACGGGCATGAAACCCTCCCCAGATCATGGATATCGACGAAGTTCCCTCTTCACGGGAAACCCCTCTGCAGCATGCCTACACCCGCATTCCCTTGCAGGACAAGGAAAAACGCCGGACCCACCGAGGAGCGCCATGGCGGCGCGGTACGGTTCGGACGGGACGCCCGGAGCGGTTCCGCTCGTCCCGGAGACGAAATCATCGGGCCCCTTCCCGCCGGAGGGGCCCGCCAGGCATCCTGGAGTCCGTTGCGGAGGTCCCGTGGATCCCGACGTGGTCGTCATCCCTGGAGCGATCGTGCTCCTGCTCGCCCTGGGCCGGTTCTGGGACGTGGGCAAGGCCGCGTGGCGCGCCCACCGGTTCCGCCGCGACGGCGTGCAGGTCGAGGGCAAGGTGGTCGGGCTGACCGAGCACGAGCCCGAGGAGCAGCTCGCCAAGCAGCTCGTGGTGGAGTTCACCGATCACGCCGGAGCAGTCCGGACGATGCGGTCCCAGATCGGGCTGATGACCTACCAGGGCTGGGAGGGACGGACGGTCACCGTCACCTATCTGCGGGACGACCCGCGGACCGCGCGCATCGACTCCGACAGCCGGCGAGCCTGGATCCTGAGCCTCGTGCTCGGACTGGTCCTGGCGGGCGTGGGTGGAGGCCTGCTGGCCTGGGCATTCACGACGGCTCCCGTGGAATGACACTCGGGGGCGGACTCGACCGTCCAGTTGACGCGCCCCCTCCCTGCGTCCAAGGTAGGGATGGTGCTTCGTCCACTCGCCATCGCCCTCGCGCTGCAGCTGCTGGCCCTGCCCGTGGCGCACGCGTTCGCGCCCTGTCACCAGGCCGAGGACGGCCACGACGGCTGCGCCCACTCGGAGGCGAACGGGGCCGACCACGGTGACGAAGGCGACGCCGTGCACGCGGACCAGCCGGGCGTCGACCACGACCTCTGCCAGTGTCCCTGTCACGCCCGCACCCTCGCGGCCGGCGTCCCGCCCACCTCCCCGGTGGCCCGGATGACGCTCCTGGGCCGCGAGCCCACGCGCGGGCCGCCGCCCTCTCGCGCCGAGCCACCGCCCACTCCACCCCCGCAAGCCTGATCCCGGCCCTCGTTCGAGTCCACGACGACAGCATCCGTGCGCCCCTGCGGGGAGTGCGCGGTGGAGGACGAACATGCGCTGGTTGGCGATTCTCGTCACCCTGTCCGCGGTCGCCCCGGCGGCGGCCCTGGACGGGGAAACGGCCCGGGTGACCTGGGCCGATCTGCAACCCCTGCTCCGGACCCATCCGGCCATGGAGATCGCCGATCAGGGCATCGCGGCCGCGGACGGCGGGCGGCTCGCGGCCCAGGCGGTGCCCAACCCCGAGCTGGGCGTGGAGTTCGGGCGCGCCCGTTCCCACGACGGCGCCGAGGCTGCGGCGATCTGGGGGATCGAGGGCGAGCTGGCGCTGGCCTGGCCCGGATCGGTGCAGGCCCGCGTCCTGGCCGCCGACGCCCGGCTGCGGGGCGCCCGCGTCGAGCGTCAGGTCGTCTGGAGGGAGCTGCGGGCCCGGGGCCGGGCCATGTTCCTGACCCTGGCCCGCGACCAGCAGGTGGCGTCCCTTTGGCAGAGCGCGGTGGTCGATGCCGAGGAGCTGGAGCGCGCGGTGCAGCTGCGCGTGGATCGGGGGGAGGACCCGCCACTGGAGGCCGTGCGCGTCCGCGCCGAGCTGGAGCGGACCCGGATGGAGGCCGATCGCGCCGCCCTGGAGCTGGAGCTGCACCGGGACGCCCTGGACCGCTGGCTCGGAGCTTCCCTGCCCGAGGGATTCACCGTGGTCCTCCAGCCCGTGGTCGGCGCCGCGCCCGCCGAGGACGAGGTCCGCCGCCGGGCGCTCGAGGGCCATCCGATGCTGACCGCCGCCGACGCGGCCTCGGCCGAGGCCGACGCGGGGCTGCTCGAGGCCAGGGCGGAGATCGTCCCGGAGCTGGTGGTCGGCGCCGGGTTCGAGTCCGAGCTCGACGCGCGGGCCGTCACCGGCAGCGTGGGCCTGGAGCTGCCCATCCTGGCGCCGGGATCGGGTGCGGTCCGGGAGGCCCGGGCCGAGGCGACCATCGCGGACCGGCAACGCGAGCTCGTACGCCGGGAGGTGGACCTCCAGGTGGACGACGCGTGGGTGGCCTTCCGGGCGGCGGACGGCGCCGCCCGGAGATACGCCGCGGGCATCCTGCCGGCGGCCGACACCGCGGCCAGCGCACTGACGCGGGCCTACCGATCCGGGGAGATCTCCCTGCTGGACGTGCTCGACGCCCGCCGGACCCGCCTGGAGGTCCAGGTGGAATACGCGGACGTGGAGCTGGAGCGGGCCCTGGCCCTGGACGCGATCCTCACGCTGATGGGGGAGCACGACGATGAGATGTGAGCGAATCCTGCTTCCCGCGGCCCTGGCCGCGCTGCTGCCCTGGGCCCTCGCCGGATGCCACGACGGGGCCTCGACCACCGGGCACGAGGGACACGACCACGCCGAGCACGAGGGACACGACCACGCCGAGCACGAGGGACACGACCACGCCGAGCACGAGGGACAGGAGGAAGGGTGTGGGTGCGAGGGCGACGCCGGCCAGGCCGGGCACGAGGACCACGGTCACGAGGACCACGGAGGACACGAGCACCACGGCCACGGCGCCGACATGGACACGGCCATCGCCGAGTTGATGACCGTGGAGTGCGAGCACGACACCCGGGCCGTGGACTGCGACGAGTGCCGCTACGAGGTGGGCGCGGTGAAGGTGGAGCAGCAGCTGCTCGATCTCTCGCTGATTCAGCTGGCCGAGGCCGCCGAGAGCGAGCTGGACCTGCCGGTGACCGTCAACGCCACCGTCGGCTTCGACGAGCTGCACACCGTCCACATCAGCCCCCGCGTCCCCGGTGTGGTCCGCTCCCTGCGGGTCGATTACGGGGACAAGGTCGCCAAGGGCGCCGTGCTCTTCACCCTGGACAGCCAGGAGCTCGGCGACGTGGCCGGGGGGTACCTGGAGGCCCTGGCCAGCGAGCGGCTGGCGACCCTGACCCTGGCCCGCCAGGAGGAGCTCCGGGCGTCGGGCGTCACCTCCGAGCGGGAGTACCTCGAGGCGGCCCAGGCCCAGGAATCCGCCGAGATCCACCTGCGTACGATCCGGGACCGGCTGACCCGGATGGGGGTCTCCACCGCCGATCTGAATCGGTTGGCCGAAGGCGACACGGCGGTCGCATCGGGCGAGCTGGCGGTGCGCGCGCCCCAGGCGGGCACGGTGCTGGACCTGCACGCCACCCCCGGGGAGCTGCTGGAACCCGGCAGCCCCGCCGCCCTCATCGGCGATCTGTCCACGGTCTGGGTCTGGGCCGACGTCTACGAGGAAGATCTGAGCACCGTGGCCGGGGCCCTGGCAGGAGGGCCGGTGGAGGCCCGGTTCTCCACCCCCGGGGTCCACGACAGGGAGTTCTCCGGCAGCCTCGACGTGCTCGGCGCCGAGCTGGACCCCGCCACCCGGACCACCCGCGCCCGCGTGACCGTCGACAACCCGGACCGGCTGCTGCGGCCGGGCATGTTCGGGTCGGTGGAGCTGCGGGTCCAGGCCGCGGGGACCTCCCTCAGCGTGCCGTCCAACGCCATCTGCCGCGACGGCGACCTGGCCTTCGTCTTCGTGCACCACGAGGGCGACCTGTACTTCCGGCGCGCCGTCCGCACGGGGCGGGAGGCCGACGGTCGCATCGAGATCCGCGGCGGCGTGGAGCCTGGCCAGCAGGTGGTGGCCGACGGCTCCTTCCTCCTCAAGTCCGATGTGCTGCGCGAGAAGATGGGCGCCGGCTGCGCCCACTGAGCGGGGAGGCGACGATGAACACCCTGCTGGACCTGGCCCTGCGCCACCGGGCCGTCACCCTGCTCGGCGCCGTCACCGCGGCGGTGCTGGGGCTGCTGGCCTGGCGTTCGCTTCCCATCGACGCGTTCCCGGACGTGTCCAACAACCAGGTGATGGTGCTCACCGAGGCGCCCGGCCTGGCGCCCCTGGACGTGGAGCAGCAGGTCACCTTCCCCATGGAGCTGGAGCTGTCGGGGCTCCCCGGCGTGACCACCGTCCGCTCCACCTCCAAGCTCGGCCTGAGCCAGGTGGTGGTCGTGTTCGAGGACGACGCGGACGTCTACCAGGCCCGCGACCTGGTCCTCGAGCGCCTGCTGCGGGCCGGTGAGTCCCTTCCCGAGGGGGTGGAACCCGAGATGGGCCCCATCTCCACCGGCCTCGGCGAGGTGTTCCAGTACACGCTGGAGAGCGATCGTCACGACGCCACCGAGCTGCGCACCCTGCAGGACTGGGTGGTGGCCCCCCTGTTGCGGTCCCTCCCCGGCGTCAACGAGGCCAACTCCTTCGGAGGCTTCGTCCGCCAGGCCCACGTGAGGGTCCGCCCCGACGACCTGGTCAAGTACGGCCTGTCGGTGGGCGACGTGCACGAGGCCCTCGAACGGGCCAACGCGACCGCCGGCGGCGGCGTGCTGGTCCGGGGCTGGGAGCAGTCCACCGTGCGGTCGGTGGGGCTCGCCGGCGGGATCGAGGACCTGCAGCAGGCGGTGCTGCTGGCCCAGGACGGCACGCCGGTGACCGTGCGCGACGTGGCCGACGTGGAGTTCGGTACCGCGACCCGGCTCGGGGCCGTGACCCGCGACGGCAAGGGCGAGGCGGTGGCGGGCATGGTGATCATGCTGCGCGGCGCCAACGCCCGGGAGGTGGTGGACCACGTCAAGGCGACGCTGCCGAGGGTCCATTCCACGCTCCCCGAGGGCGTGAAACTGAACGTTTTCTATGACCGCACAGACCTGGTCCAGGCCTGCATCTCCACCGTGGGCAACGCCCTGCTCATCGGCGGCGTGCTGGTCGTGCTCGTGCTGTTCGTGTTCCTGCGCAACGCCCGCGCCGCCGCCCTGGTCGCTCTGTCGTTGCCGCTGACCGCGCTGGCCACCTTCCAGCTCATGGGCTGGCAGGGGATCACCGCCAACCTGATGAGCCTGGGGGGCCTGGCGATCTGCATCGGCATGGTAGCCGACGCCTCGATCGTGATGGTCGAGAACGTGGTGCGCCACCTGAGGGCACGTCCCGAGGGCACACCCGCGCTGTCGGCCATCTCCCTCGGCGCGCGCCAGGTGGCCCGGCCCATCGCGTTCTCGGTGGCGATCGTGGTGATCGTGATGGTGCCCCTGCTGACCCTGACCGGGGTCGAGGGCAAGATGTTCCGTCCCCTGGCGCTGACCATGATGCTGGCCATGGCCGGCTCCCTGGCAGTGGCGCTGACGGTGGTGCCGGCGGCCTCGACCCTGGTGCTGGCGCGGGGCCGTCGGGGGGAAGACCGCCCCACCGCCCTGGCCGGGCTCTATCTCCGGCTCCTGGACTCGGCACTCGCTCGGCCCAAGGCCGCCCTGGCCCTGGCCGCCCTGGTCCTCGCGGCATCCCTGGCGACCCTGCCCTGGCTGGGCACCGAGTTCATGCCGGTGCTCGACGAGGGGGCGATCGCGATCAACGCGGTGCGCTTGCCCGACGCCTCCATCGAGGGCAGCAAGCGCACGGCCACGGCGATGGAGACCCTGCTGGCCGACCTTCCCGAGGTGGAGACCGTGGTCTCCAAGACTGGCCGGGCCCTGGTCTCCGAGGACCCCATGGGCCCCGAGCAGACCGACCTGTTCATCATGCTGCGCCGGCCCGGGGCCTTCGGGGACCTCCGTTCGAGGGCCGAGATGGTCGACGTCGTGGACGAGCGGCTGTCGGTGATCCCGGGGCTCCGGCTGGCCTTCAGCCAGCCCATCGCCCTGCGGGTCAACGAGCTGATCTCGGGCATCAAGACCGACCTGGCGGTCAAGCTCTTCGGCGAGGATCTGGACCTGCTCCTGGAGCATGCCAACGACGCGGCGGTGCGGCTGCGGGGCATCCAGGGCGCCGAAGACGTGTCGGTGGAGGTGCTCACCGGGCTCTCGACGGTGGAGATCGTCCCGGACCGCAGGGCCCTGGCCCGCCACCACCTCAACGTGGCCGACGTCAACGAGCTGGTCGAGACCGCGGTGGGCGGTTCGGTGGCCACCTCGCTGGTGGAGGGCCAGCGGCGAATCGACGTGCTGGTGCGGTACCCCGAGTCGGCCCGGAACGACCTGCGGGCCCTCCGCCGGCTGCTGCTGACCACCCCCGACGGGGCCACCGTACCCCTGGGACAGGTGGCGCGCGTGGACCGGGTCGAGGGACCGGCCCAGATCAGCCGGGAGAACGGCGTGCGGCGGGTGGTGGTGGAGTGCAACGTCCGCGACCGGGATCTCGGGGGATTCGTCGCCGAGGCGCAGCAGGCCCTCGCGCCGGTCCAGGCCGCCCTGCCCGAGGGCTCGTGGATCGACTACGGCGGCACCTTCGAGAACCAGCAACGGGCAATGCACCGGTTGTCCATCGTCGTACCCGTGGCCATCGGGCTGATCTTCGTGCTGCTGCTCTCGGCGCTCGGATCCACCCGCTCGGCGACCCTGGTGATCGTCAACCTGCCCTTCGCCCTGGTCGGCGGCGCCCTGGGTCTGCTTCTTCTGGGCATCCCCCTGAGCGTGTCCGCCGCCGTCGGCTTCATCGCCCTGTTCGGGACCGCGGTCCAGAACGGCACCGTCCTGGTCACCTTCTTCGAACAGCTGCGGGCCGAGGGATTGCCCATCACCGAGGTGGTCCGCCGGGGCTGCGCCCTGCGCATCCGCCCGCTGATGATGACCGCCGCCACCACCGTCCTCGCCCTGACCCCCATGCTCTGGGCCACCGGCGCCGGCGCCGACATCCAGCGGCCGCTGGCCGTGGTGGTCATCGGCGGCCTCCTCTCCTCCACTGCCCTGACCCTGCTGGTGCTGCCCCTGCTCTACCGGCTGGTGACCCCCGATCTCGGATCCCCGCCCGAGGCTCGTGTACCATGATGAACATCGGCACTGCTCTCCCCCGACGGATGGCGGGACGCAGGGGAGCGGAGGGCCGGGGGGAGCCCGGATGACATCGAACACGACGGAAGAACCACGGAGCGTCCTGCGCCTCGAGAAGGCGTTGCTGGCCATCGACCGGGTCACGGCGCGGGAGATCGTCCCCGGCGAGGGTGGCGACGCCTTCGCCGCGGTGGAGGGCCTGGTGGTGCCGGTCCTCGAGCGCATCGGCGACGGCTGGGACCAGGGGCGGTTCTCCCTGTCCCAGGTCTACATGGCCGGACGCCTGTGCGAGGGGCTGGTGGACGAGCTCCTCCCGCCCACCGATCCAGCGCGGGTGGACCAGCCTCGCATGGCCATCGCCGTGCTTGAGGATCACCATTTGCTCGGGCTGCGCATCGTGTACTCGGCGCTGCGGGCGAGCGGATACTCCCTGGGAAACTACGGCCGGGTGACCGTGGACGAACTGGTGCACAAGGTCGCGGACGACGGGATCCGGATCCTGTTGATCTCCACGCTGATGCTGCCCGCGGCCCTCCGGATCCGCGACCTGGCGGCGAGGCTGGCCGAGTCCGGAGCCCCACCCCAGGTGATCGTCGGTGGCGCGCCCTTCCGCTTCGATCCCCAGCTGGCGGGCGAGGTGGGCGCCGACCACCTGGGGACCACGGCCGCCGACGCGGTCGCCATCGTCCGCAGCTGCGTGGAGGGGGGCGTCCGATGAACACCACCGGGACCATGACCTCCACCGAACGGGTCTCCACGACCCTGGGCCACCAGGAACCGGACCGGGTCCCGCTCCTGCTGCCGACCATCCTGCAAGGGGCCCGCGAGCTGGGGCTGTCGATCCGCGAGTACTTCTCGTCCGCCGACCACGTGATCGAGGGCCAGCAGCGCCTGCGGGCCCGCTACCGCGGCGACGGCCTGTTCGGATTCCTGTACGCCGCCCAGGAGATCGAGGCCTGGGGCGGCGAGACCGTGTTCATCGACGACGGGCCGCCCAACGCCGGGGCCCCGGTGATCCGCAGCGCGGACGACATCGAGGGACTCGAGCCGCCGCGGGTGGAGGACTCGGCCGTGCTGGTGCGGGTGCTGGAGGTGATCTCCGGGCTGAAGGACCGGGTGGGGGACGACGCGCCCATCCTCGGAGTGGCCATCGCCCCGTTCTCGCTGCCCGTGATGCAGATGGGGTTCGAGGCCTACCTGGACCTGATGCACGACCGCCCCCCCGTCCTGGAGCGCCTGCTCCGGATCAACGAGGCCTTCTGCGTGGAGTGGTGCAACGCGCAGCTCGCCGCCGGTGCCACCGCGATCTCGTACACCGATCCGGTCTCGTCACCCTCCATCGTGCCCCCCGCCCTCGCCCGCCAGTACGCCTTCCCATCGGCGGCGCGCGTCCTGGGAGCCCTCGAGGGTCCCGCCGCGGCGGGGCTGGCGGCGGGGCGCTGCCTACCCATCCTCGACGACATCGCCGGGTATGGCGCCGTGGGCGTCAGCGCCAGCTGCCACGAGGATCTGGCCCAGATCAAGGCGGCCTGCGCGGGCCGGTTGACGGTGATGGGCAACCTCAACGCCATCGAGATGCGGCGCTGGACGGCGGACGAGGCCGAGCGGCAGGTGCGCGCGGCCATCGCCGCGGCCGCGCCTGGGGGCGGATTCGTGCTCACGGACAACCACGGGGAGATCCCCTGGCAGGTGCCGGACGAGATCCTCGAGGCCATCTCCGAGGCGGTCCACCGCTGGGGCCGGTACCCGCTGGACGAGCCTTGACCGGAGACGATCGCCTGCAGCTGCTGGTCTGCCAGCACTTCGCCCGCGAGCTGACCGCGGCGGTGGCGGCCTGCGGGTACGGCGACGTGGACGTGGTGCCCTACGGCGCCATGTGCATGCACCCCCAGGGTGGGCGGATGGAGGCGGCCGACCAGCTCCTGGCGATGCTGGGGGCCAACGGTCCGCGGGCGGTGCTCGTCGGGGCCTGCTTCATGGCCGGGGACGTAGGTCGCCTGGGCGCGCTCCCCCCCGAACGCATCCTGCTTCGCGAGCAGTGCTTTCACCTGCTGGTGAACCGCGGGATCGTCGATCGGGCCATGGGCGAGGGGGCGTACGTCCTCACTCCCAGCTGGGTCGAGGACTGGGAGAGCCACATCGAGGACTGGGGCTTCGACCGGCCCACGGCAAAGGAGTTCTTCCACGAGAGCACCTCCCGCCTCCTGCTGCTGGACACGGGCGTGCTGCCCGGGGCGGACCGCCACCTGCAGGAGCTGGGTGCGTTCCTGGAACTCCCGGTGGAGATCCTCCCTGTGGGTCTGGATCACCTGACCCTGGAACTCCAGCCGCTGGTCCTTCGCTGGAGGCACGAACGGGTGCTGGGGAATCCCGGGGCGTCGGACGACGCCTCGGCCCGCAGGCTCGCCGACTACTCCATGGCCTTCGAGCTGATGAGTTCCCTGACCCGCATCATGAGCGAGGACGAGGCCCTGTCCGCCGTCACTGGCCTGTTCTCGATGCTGTTCGCGGCCCGGCACGTGCTCTACCTGCCCCTGGACGATGGCCGGCCCGGCGACGTGGTCGCGGCGGACCCCGACGGGGGGGACCGGGCGCGGGTGCAGACGTATCCCGAGCTCCTCGCGGGAGGCAAGCAGTACGCCGTGACCCCGGAGGGCTTCTGCCTGCGGGTCGCGTACGACGGCCAGACCCTGGGCATCCTCGGGATCGAGGGGCTGGCCTTCCCCGAGCACCGGCGGGACTACCTCAACCTGGCCCTGTCCGTGGCCGGCGTCTGCGGTCTCGCGGTGACCAACGCCCAGGCGGTGACCCGGATCCGTCAGGCGGAGGCCGCCCTGCGGGAACGCACGGTGGAGCTGGAACGCTCCAACGCCGATCTGGGCCAGTTCGCGTACGTGGCGTCCCACGACCTCCAGGAGCCGCTGCGGACGGTGACCGGATTCGTCGAGCTGCTGCAGATGCGCTACGGAGACAAGCTCGACGACCGGGCGAACCTGTACATCGGACAGGCGGTGGGCGGCGCGCGGCGCATGAGCCGGCTCATCACGGACCTGTTGCAGTACTCCCGGGTGGGAACCCACGGCGCCCCGCTGGTCCCCACGTCGACGCAGACCGCCTTCGAGGCGGCCCGGGCGAACCTGGCGGCGGCGGCGGACGAGGCGGGGGCCACCATCACCGCGGACGCGCTGCCCGACGTCCTCGGCGACGAGGGGCAGCTCACCCAGGTGCTGCAGAACCTGATGGGGAACGCCCTGAAGTTCCGCGGCGAACGGGCGCCCGAGGTCCACGTGGCCGCGTCGGAGACCGACACCGGATGGCGCCTCACCGTGCAGGACAACGGGATCGGGATCGACATGGAGTACGCCGGTCAGGTCTTCGAGGTGTTCAAGCGACTCCACGGCGTCGGCGACTACGAGGGCAGCGGGGTCGGCCTCGCGGTCTGCCGCCGCGTGATCGAGCGCCACGGAGGCGAGATCTGGGTCGAGTCGACCCCGGGTGAAGGCGCGTCCTTCCACTTCACGTTGCAGTCCCCACCCGATCCGGGGGACTGACCCCACCGTCCCCGATGGTTCGACGAGAAGGGTTGACGGACGGGGATTCGTGACTAAACTGACCGAGAGTCAGTCAGGAGACACCCCATGCCCCGCGTGACCAAGGACAGGGACGTTCGGAGACAGGAGATCCTGGAGGCGGCGATGGTGCTGTTCATGGCCCAGGGAGCCGAAGGCACCTCGGTGACGGACATCGTGAAACGCGTCGGCGTGGCCCAGGGCACCTTCTACTATCACTTTCCCAGCAAGGACACCCTGCTGGACGCCCTCGCCGAGCGGCTTGCGGCGCCCGTGGGCGAGGCGGTCACGGCGTCGGCCAGCGACCCGGACATTCCCGTACCGCAGCGGCTTCGCGACACCCTGTCGGCGGTGCTGGACCTGATCGAGCTCGGCCGCCCCCACCTCAATGGGCTGGTCAAGCCGGGCAACGAGGGGCTCCACGACCGGGTGGGGACCGCCCTGCGCGCCCACCTGGAGCCCACCTTCGCCGGCCTGGTGGCCGAGGGCAACGGGGACGGCAGCCTGTCCGTCGAACCGGCGAACGAGACCGTCGAGCTGCTGCTGGCCACCGTCTTCCACCTGACCCGCGCCCACGCCCACGGGGACGACCCGGAGCGGGTGGCGCGGCTGAGGACCGCCGCGGAGCGGCTGTTCGCCCGCGGCCTCGTGCTTCCCCAGACGAGCTGAACCCATCGAGGAGGTCATGGACATGCGTTCTCCTTCGTCCGCCAAACTGACCGGTAGTCAGTCAAATCGATCCGACCACCTGCGCTCCCTGCACGGAGCACACCTCGCGCTGGGATCCCGGCTGGCCATCGCCGGGTCGATCCTGTTCGCGAAGGATCCCCGGGCGGTGGGCGCCCGCGGGGAGGACGGAAGGACACCATGGGGGGCGCCGGTGACGCCCCGGGACGCCCGGAAGGTCTTCGAACACGTGGGAGTCGCCCCGGCGCCCCCGGATCGGGTCTTCCCCCTGCTCTGCCCGGTGCTCGAGTACGACTGGATCGAGGCCTGGAGCTGCGCGCTGGAATACTCGGCCAGCGGCGTCGCCGAGTTGGGCTGCGCCTTTCGCACCCGGCTGCAGGCGGGCGAGCAGTGGATCTGCACCCGCTACGAGCCCGGCGAGGCGATCCAGTACGCGGTCTGGCTGTCGGTGGGCTGGATGGTCCTGGAGGTCACCCTGCGGGAGCTGGAGGATGGCCACACCGAGCTCACCTGGCGCCGGACCTTCACGGCCACCTCGGCCGCGGGCCGCAAGGCGGTGGGGGCGCTGGCCTCCGATCGGGTCGAGGCGGAGATGACCCGGCTCCAGGGAAAGCTGGTGCGCTACCTGGAGCGCCCCACCGGCTGAGTCCCCGTGCCGCGCAGCCCTTGGTTCCCGTTCCCGTCGTTTCCAGGGTAGAGTTGTCCCGGGGGACACCCGCGACAGAAACAGGAACGGGAATCCGAGTGCCGTGCGCGCGTGCGCTCGCTCCGGGAGACGTCCTTGGACGACTCGACCTACAACGTCCAGCAACCCCTGGTGGGCCGACACGCACCTGACTTCGATCTGCCCTGCACCCGGCCCGTCGCCCGCCACCCGGGCCAGTTCAAGCTCTCCGAGCACCTGGGGCGCTGGGTGTTCGTGTACTTCTACCCCCGGGACTTCCCCCTGGTCACCCCCGCTGAACTGATCTCCGTGAGCGCCCGGATCGGCGAGTTCTGGCGGCGAAACGCCACGGTCATCGCCATCAGCACCGACCCGGTGGACTTCCATCAGGAGTGGATCGAGACTGCGCCGGCCGACGGCGGCGTGGGCCCCCTGCGCTTCCCCCTGGCCAGCGACGCCGACGGCATCATCTCCCGCCGGTACGGGGTCTACCTCCCCGACCAGCGGGTGAACAGCTGGGGTCTGTTCATCGTCGATCCCTACGGCCTGGTCCAGTACCAGGTCCTGTATCCGGTGGGGGTGGGACGGACCGCAGAAGCACCCCTGCGGGTCCTCGACGCCCTCCGCGCCGGGGGCACCCGCGAGGTGGGCTGGCGACTGGGGGACGGGAGCACCGATCCGACCCAGACCCTGCGGGACGGCGCGACCCTGGGCCACTACCGGGTCAAGGGCCCGCTGGGCAAGGGCGCCTTCGCCCAGGTGTTCCGCGCCTGGGACCTGTGGCTACAGCGGGACGTGGCGATCAAGGTGCTTCGCCCGGGGGCCCGAGTGGACGTGGACGTGGTGCTCCACGAGGCCCGCGCCGCGGCGGTGCTCAACCACCCCAGCATCTGCACGGTCTACACGGTGGAGGAGCACGAGGGGCTGCCGGTGATCGTGATGGAGCTGCTGGAGGGGCTGACCCTGCGCAAGCGGCTGGAGCTGGGGCACATGGCCCCGGTGGAGATCCGTCGGGTCGCCCGCGGTGTCGCCAGCGCGATGGCCGCCTGTCACGACGTGGATCTGGTCCACGGCGACCTGAAGCCGGCCAACATCATGCTCGCTCCGGGCGGACGCCCCAAGATCCTCGACTTCGGCATCGCCCGACTCCGGGGCAAGCAGGTCCTCCCGAGCCCCTCCGGGGACGGCTTTCGCGGCCTGCGCAAGGTCGGCGACACCGTCCAGACACCTCCGCGGGACCCCGCACTGGACGGCCCCGACGAGGATCTGGAGGCCACGCTGGCGGGCAAGGTGGGGCCCCTGGTGGTCGGCACGCCGGCCTACATGGCCCCCGAGCGGGCCCAGGGGGCGCCAGCCACCCCGTCGAGCGACGTTTTCTCCCTCGGGGTGGTCCTGTTCCAGATGGCCACGGGCAGGCCACCCTTCCATTCCAGTTCGCTGCTGGACCTCCTGGACCAGCTGCAGACCGCCGACCTCCGCCGGCTGGCGAGGGTGGCCCCGGAGCCCTTCCACACAGCGGTGGCCGCCGCGTTGATCCGCGAACCCGGGAAGCGGGCCACGATGCAGGAGCTCCTCGAGCTGCTGTAAGGTGATTCTCGGCCCTCCGACGGCGGGAGGAACGCGTCCATGCCCCAGGCCCCCGGCCGCTGGGTCGCCACATCGGTCACTTCGGCGCGACCGGTGTGGGCGTGGGCGCCATCGTCGGCGGGGGGATCCTGGTGCTCGGCGGAGTGGCGCTGGCCGAGTCGGGTCCAGGGGCCATCGCCGCGTTCGCGATCAACGGGCTGGTGGCAGGCCTCACCGCGCTGAGCTTCGCAGAGATGTCGTCCGCCTTCCCCGAGTCGGGGGGTGCGTACACCTTCGCCAAGAAGGTGCTCTCGGTGCGACTCGCCTTCGCCGTGGGCTGGGTGCTGTGGTTCGCGTCCATCGTGGCCGCGGTGCGCCACGATCCTGCTCAGTCGCCGGGGCTGATCGCGGTGATACAGTGCCCCCGGCCCACGAAGGAGCCCTCATGCCCCAAGTCCGCCCGGTCCTGCTGGGACCGCTCCTCCTGATCCCGATCGTCTCGCTCACCTGCTGCCGCCCCGGGGAGGACGCCCCCGCGACGTGGGGGCGGGAGGGCGGGCCGGAGGTGGTGGACCGGTTCCAGCTCACCGACGACGGCGGGCGGGTCTCGTGGTGCCACGGGTCGAACCTCATCGCCTTCGACCGGGCCGTCGACGACGAGCAGATGGAGGTCTACGCGGTCCGCCCCGACGGGACGGACGAGCGCTGCATCACCTGCGACACCCCCGATATCCCGTCGGGTCTCCGAGGACAGCCGGAGTGGCACCCGTCCTGCGAATACCTGATGCTGGTCGTGCCCGGGCAGCACGCCGAGGGCACCCGCTTCGAGCACCCCTCCTGGGGGGTACACTGCGACCTCTGGCTCGTGGCCGCCGACGGATCCTGGGCCCACGAGCTGCTGCGAGCACCCTACCTCGGCGCCACCCTGCACCCCCACTTCTCCGACGACGGGGCGCGGGTCTTCTGGGCCGCCCGCGCCCCCACGGGCGAGACCGTGTCCCAGCTCATCGAGCCCACCCCGGGGGAGGAGAGCCAGTGGGACGGTTGGTACCTCTCGGTGGCGGATTTCAAGGCCCCGGACGCGGAAGGTGGCCCGGCGCTGGAGGGGCGGCGGGACCTGTTCACCGACGTGGGAGGCTTCTACGAGAGCCACGCCCTGGAAGGCGACACGATCTGGTTCAGCCACACCGCCGACGGCGCCCCCTTCATCGACGAGGGCTATTCGGCGCGGGCGGACGGCAGCGAGCTCACCCCGATCACGAACTCCCCGGGCACCTGGGAGGAGCACACCGAGCCCTCACCGGGGGGGTCGCTCATCAGCTTCAACTCCAGCCGGGCCACGGACTGGGAGCACCCGCCGGACGTGGCGCTGACGCTCACGATGGAGATCTGGGCCCTCACGGAGTCCGGGGAGGCGGTCCAGCTCACCCGCTACAACGACGAGACCCCCCTGGCGACCCGGGCGGTCACCTCGGACTACGCCTGGGGACCGGATGGGCGCTACATCGTCGCCTACCGGGCCGAGGCCAGCCTGTCGGTCGTGAAGGAGTACGTGGAGATCCTGACCTTGGATCGAGACTACTGAGGCTCGGGGGCGGTCCCGAGGTGCGCCCAGATCTCGTCGAGCTCGGCGAGGGTCTCGGCCATCGGCCGGGTGTCCCAGGTGTCGGTGTAGCGGGTCAAGAAGATGTGGCGGGCCGCCTCGGCACGGGCGAAGGCGTCGTCGATGGACAGCTCGCGGAGGCCGATGCGGATGTCCCGATCCGGATCGTCCACCAGCCAGCGCACGGCGGTGGCAGGCCCGAGGGTCTCGCCCAGGCTGCCGGTCCGCAGCGTGCCCCCCTCGCGGACCCATCGGCCCAGGGCCAGGGCCTCGGTCAGCACGCCGCCGTCCACCGGGGGGTAGGCGTGGGTGATCTCCAGCTCCCCTCCCCGCACCACGCAACGCCAGCGGTGATCCCCGGAGGTCCAGGACTCCTCGACCCCGTAGGCCGCGTCCACGTCCGCCACGAACAGCTCGAGCTCGGTACCGTCGGGAAGCGGCGGCAGGACGGCTGCGAGATCCTGGAATCGCGACAGGAGGCTGCAAGAGCCGGGGGACCGATCGAGGCCGATGTCGAAGCCGCGCCCCCGCGGAACGGCCCGCACCGCCGATGGCGAGGGGAAGGAGATTTCCAGACCCGGTCCCGGCGGGGTGATCCGCAGCGCCGCGGTCACCGAGTCGTTGCAGAACCAGCCCAGGCAGACCACGTCGTGCAGCTCGATGGGCGCGAGCCGGGGGTGCTCACCGGCGATGGGCTCGGGCTCCCGATCCAACCAGGTCGGCACGATCTCGACGGGGTGCACCGCGTCCGCGCGCCGCCAGGATCGACGCTGCTCCTCCTGCCTCAGCGCGGCCCGCCAGTCCCCGAAGTACCCGTCCCAGCCCAGGGTGGCCGCGAGCCGGGGCAGGGTCCCCAGGGGCGAGTCACGCTCCGCCTCCGTCACGCTGCGGCCGGTGAGCACGTCGCGGATCGCGCCATCGGGATCGTCGATGCCCGCCGCCGTCAGTGACGAGAGAAGTTCATCCGGATCGTCACGTTCTGCGTGGGTCCGCACATGGCTGCCACAGGTGACGGCGGTCAGGACCCACCCGTCCGGACCGTCCAGCGTCAGGCAGACAGCCGGGGGTTCGGCCCCCGAGACCAGGGCATCCCGGTCGACCTGCAGGGCGCTGTGCAGGGAGCACCGCCATCCGTCGTCGACGCGGGTGGCCAGGAGGTGGACGTGAACGGACATCGAGTGGACGGCCCTCCCGGCGGAATTCTATCGTCCGGATCCATGAAGCGACTCGAATACTCGGACCACAAGTCCAACAAGTTCTGGGAGGCGCGGCAGGTGGGCTCCGACGTGGAGCTCCGCTGGGGCCGCATCGGCACCGACGGCCAGACCAAGACCAAGGAGTTCGCCTCCGAGGACGCGGCGGAGAAGTACGTCGACAAGCAGGTGCGGTCGAAGGTGAAGAAGGGGTATGTGGTCGTCGAGGGCGAAGCTTCAGCCGAGCCCTCACCCGTTCCCGTGGCCGTGACCGAGACAGTGGCCGAGTCCGACTCCAGGGGTGCCTCAGGGAGCTCGCTCCCCGTGTCCTCCAACGCCGTCGCCGGTGACGAACCGACCCACAGCGAGCCAGCTCCCTGTGCCACCCACGACCTGGAATCCTCCGTCGCCTGGACCCCCGCTCTCCGCAGGAAAGCCCGCCCTCGGGTCAACGAGAGGGCTCTGGCGAAGCCCAAGAAGACCCCCGAAGCCAGCTGGAAGGCCTGTTTCTCCGAGTGCGGTGACCACATCGATCTGTACGTCGTCCGGAGCGAGCGGCTCGACGGCGTGGTGAAGGAGCTACGTCGGCTGGCCCGGGAACCCAACGGCCCGACGCAGGACATCTCGTTGGAGACCGCCGCGGCGTTGATCGCCCGTCACGTGGACCGCGACCTCCTGGACTACCTGGTCGCGCGCCAGGGCCTGACCTTCGCCGTTCGCGCCCTGGAGGGCTCCCTCCACTGCACCCGGACCTTTGCCCAGGATCGCAAGCGGATGGTCTGGCACCTCCGCTGGCGCTCTCCGCGCCACTACGAGGGCATGTCGTTCGCCAGCGCCCCCTGGAAGGCCCTGCGGATGCACCTGGCCGAGGCGGACCCCGCCGACTACCGGGCCGCCCGCGACGAGGCCGAGCAGCTCCGCGACGGGGCCCACTTCGTGGCCCGGGCCCACCTGGCCACCCTCTTTCCCCGGGAGCAAGCCTGGGCCGAGGCCGACGCCCGCGAGTGGCTGAAGGCGGGCCCTGTCCTCTTCGCCCCGGGTGAACAACGGACCGACGACCAGCAGGACCGGAGCCAGTGCTTCTGGCACGGATGGCCCCTGTGGACAGCGGTTCGGGACCCGGATCTGCTGGACCGCTTCTCCGCCCGGCTGAAGGAGTTCGAGAAGACCGGCCACAAGGAGAGCATCTCGATGATCCTCGACGGCTGGCCGATGCCGCTGCTGGATCACCTGGGCCCGCCCGCAGCCCGGTCCCTGGCGGCCATGGCCCGCCACCTGTACTACGCCGCCGGCAAGAAACAGGCCGCCGAGGCCCTGGCCGCCATTCGAGGTCGCGAGGCGGCCGAGCTGATGGTGGACCTGGTGGACCACAAGACGGCGGGCAAGTTCGTCCGCGCCGGTCTACAGGAGATGCCCGAGCTGGCGCTGGAGCTCCTGGAGTCCTCGGGCAAGCGCTCGACGTCGGTGAAGGCCTTCACCGACGCTCTGGCCCGCCAGCAGGCCGCCGCGACCGGGGGTGCCGTCGACGACGCCGAGACCTGCGCGCCGGAACGCGTCCCACCGGCACTCACCGTCCCGCCGTGGGCGAAGCGACCCCGGCGCAAGCGCGCGGCCGTGGAGGGTCTGGACATCCCCACGGACGGCGAGCGCGTGGCCTGGATCGGCCGGGAGGCCGAGAAACTGCGGGGCTACTGCTACGAAAAACCACCCATGAGCGACCGCGCGGACGCCCGGTGGATCCGCGACATCGAAAACGACATCGACGGCTACGGAAGCTGCGGCCTGTCCTCCCTCGACCGGCTCTCCCAGCGGGCCGCCCTGCAGGTGTGGAACACCCAGCCCGGCAAGGTCTGGTATGCGGACGACGATCGCGTGCTGCAGATGCTCCGCCGGTTCGGCCCGGACGGCATCCCCGGCTTCATCGCCTGCGCGAAGTCCAAGCCCACCAGGGCCTACCCGGTGCTGGCGCGGATCGTGTCGCCCCGGATCGCCCTGACCATGGCCGAGGGTCTGGCCATACCCGCCGGCCGCGGACTGGTCGGCCAATGGCTGATCGACCACGCCCGGATCGCCGCCACCGGGCTGATCCCCGCGGCCCTGGCGCGCAAGGGCAAGCAGCGGGACCTGGCGGCGCGTACCCTGCGGCTGCTGGCCTTCCACGGCCACGACGGCGACGTCCTGTCGGCCGCCGACGGGTACGGCGACGAGGCCCGCTCCGCGGTGGAGGAGGTCCTGGCCGGAGATCCCTCGACGGACGGCCCCCCCCGGGCGCCCAAGCTCCCCCCCTGGTGCCTGCCCGACGCCCTCCCCGCCCCCGAACTGAAGGACGCCGGCGGCGCCCTGCCCCGGGCGGTTCTCCCGACCCTGGTCCAGCTGCTGGCCTCCCAGGGCGACCGGCTGCTCACGCCGGCCCTGGCCCAGGTCCGCGAGGCCTGCACCCTCGATTCCCTCGAGCGCTTCGCCTGGGCCCTGCTCGAGCAGTGGCGCGGGGCCGGCGCCAAGACCGCCTCGGACTGGGCGCTGACGGCACTGGCGCACATCCACACGGACGAGACGCCGGTCAAGCTGGTGGCCTACGTGGGCAAGTGGCCCGGTGAGCGGGCCCACCCCCGGGCCATCACCGGTCTCGGGGTCCTGCGCGCCATGGACACCGACCCAGCCCTGCAGGCCGTCCAGCACCTGGCCGAGACCAGCCGTTTCCAGGCCCTGAGGGCCGCGGCCCGCGAGTGCCTGGACCAGGTGGCGAAAGAGCGGGGCGAGTCCCCCGACGATCTGGCCGAGCGACTGATCCCGGACCTGGGCCTCGACGCCAACGGGGAGCGACCCCTGGAGCTGTCCGGCAATTCCTACACCGCCTCGTTCGACGGCGCCCTCAAGCCCTTCCTGCTCGACGAGAACGGGAAGAAGCGGGCCAATCCGACCAAGTCCGACCCCGCCTGGACCGCCTACAAGAAGGCCGCCCGCCCGGTCCTCAAGCTCCTGGTCCGCCGGATGGAGGGGGCCATGTCCACCGGCAAGCGGTACACGGCCGACGGATTCCGGAGCCAGGTCCTCGGCCACGGGCTCAAGGTCCTGTTCGCCCGGCGCCTGGTCTGGGGCGCGTGGGCCGAGGGCAACTGGCGACCGGACGTCACCTTCCTCCCGGACGGGGACGGGAACCTCGTGGACTCTGCGGGCGAGCCGGTCGCGCTGGACGACGCCCTGGGGATCGGCATCTGCCACCCCCTCGACATCCAGTTCGAGCTCGACGCCTGGCGCGACCGCGGCCTGGCCCAGCCCTTCGCCCAGCTGGACCGGGAGGTCTTCACCCCGGCCGGCGCCGAGCTGACCTCCGAGACGCTGGACCGGCTCGGCGAGGAGCGGGTGAACGGCCGAAAGGTGCTGGCGCTGCTCCGCAGCGGGACCTGGATCGACGAGCACGTCGAGGGCGAGATCTCCCGCCCCCTGGCCCACGGCTACCGGGCCCTGGTCTCGCTGGAGTTCAAGCCCTTCGTGCTCCACGAGACCGACACCCGGGTCTATGCCGCCCATCTCTGGGGACCCGACGGCCGCGCCCGCGTGGCGGACCTCCCGCCGGTCGCGTTCAGCGAGCTGGTGCGGGATCTGGAATCGCTCAGATAGGCGCCGGCGGTCCACTGTCGGCCGCCGAGCGCAGATCGAACCGGTAGGCGACCCCCACGAACCACCCCGGCCCTGCCGGCCAGCGCTGGCCGGCGATGGGCAGCGCCACGGTGGCGTGGATCCACCAGGCATCGGTGGGGGCCAGGGCGAGGCCGACGCGGGTCTGGAGCAGCTTGCGCCCCGGTCGGGTGAGGCCGAACGCGTCCCGGTCGGGGGCCGCCAGTGACCACTCGGCCTGGGCGGTGATGGCCAACCAGCGCAGGGGGGTGACACCGCCGCCGACGGAGCCCACCCACTCGTCCCCGGAATCCACGCCGGATCGGGCATTCCGGAACCGCAGCCGCAGGGCCTGGTGGATCTCGATCCAGCCCCGGGGCCACAGGCTGACGCCGGCGGCGATCCCCGGTTCCAGGTCCCACTGACCCTCCCCCACGGGCACGTCCCGGTCCAGCAGGGCCACGGGGCCGGTGGGGGCCTTGGCGCGGAGGACACCGGCGAGGGCCCAGGGGCCGGACGTCCCGCCAAGGCGGACACCGAAGCGAATGTCGCCGATGCCCCGCGCGGTGGTGCTACCCAGGTCGTCGGAGAACCCCGCGTCCACCACCACCGGCAGGGTGCCCTCCAGGGTCAGCCAGCGGGTCAGACCGGCGGCCAGCTCCAGCTGCAGGGTGTGCATGTGGAACCGGCCTCCGGTGACACAGGAATAGGGGGAGCGGTCGCCGGCCTCCACCGGCTCCGGGCACAGGGGGCCGGTCCATCCGTGGACGTCGCCCGGCGCGAACTGGGTTCCACTGGCGATCCCGCCGTAGCCCAGACCGACGCGCAGCGCACCCGCTCCTTCGTTCCAGGCTGACGCGTGCGCCCTCTCGGCGGGCCACACCAGGGCGCCCAGCACCGCGATAACCAGCATGGCCGACGCCGCTCCCATGAAACGTCAGTCCCCCTCGGCGGACCGTGCATTACAGGGAACGGCCGGTCACCTAGGAAGGAATGACCATGAGAGAAGGACTCTTCGCGCTCGCGCTGATCGCCGCCGGGCTCGGCTGCACCAGCGAGACCCCCGACCGGCCCGCACCGGAGAACCCCGGCGTCGACGGCGTCGACTCGACCACCTACGTCGGGTCGCCGTTCACGCCCGACGACGGGGACCTGGTGTTCGAGGACGAGGCCACCGGCAGTCGATTCAACCTGATGGGCCAGGCCTTCGACGGGCCGCTCGCGGACGGCAAGGTCCAGCTGGGCCGGCTGCCCGGCATGACGGCCTTCTGGTTCGCCTGGAGCGTCCACCACCCCGGGGCGCGGGTGTGGAACCGGGGCACCAACAACGAGGGGATCGAGCTCCTCGGCAGCGCGTCGTGCGGGGTGCCTTGCGACGAGATCGTCTCCGCCTGCTTCGGGGGCAAGGACTGCATCCCGTCCATCGACTCACCCGAGTGGGTGGACGCGGACGACGACGAGCACCTGGGCTACCTGTCCGACGACGACCGGGTCCTGGGGTCGATCCACGCGGGCATCGCCCGGGCCTACCCCCTCGATGCCCTGTGGACCCACGAGATCGTCAACGACACCCTCCCAGGCTGGGAGTTCAGCGTCACCTACTGCCCGCTGACCGGCTCGGGGATCGCCGTTGACGGCCGCCAGGACGGCACGGACATGCGCTTCGGCGTGTCCGGCAACCTCTACAACAGCAACCTGGTGATGTACGACCGCACCACCGACTCCCAGTACGGCCAGATGCGCCTGGTGGGCTTCACCGGCGACAACCTGGGCCTCCCCCTGACCACCCGCCCCCTGCTCGACACCACCTGGGGAGCCTGGCGCCACATGTTCCCGGACACGCAGGTGCTGTCCGACCAGGTGGGGGTCAGCGGCTACGTCTACGGCGACTACCGCAGCGACCACGCCAACACCTTCATGGTCACCAACCCGCTGCCCGACCCGCTGTACCCCAACAAGAGCTACGCCATCGGTGTGACCGTGGGCGGCGAGACGGCCATCTACGCCTTCGAGGAGATCGAATCCCAGCTCGGTGACCTGGCCATCGTCTCCGACACCCTCGGGGGTCTTCCCATCCTGGTGGCCTACGACGGCCGCAGCCAGAGCGCGGCGGTGTACTCGCGGTTGATCGAGGGGGTGGGGCAGGATTTCGCGCGGCTCGAGTGACTCTGAGCGTCCAATCTACCGACGTTCACGTTGGAGTTCATCTTCGCGATCGAGACCGGGCTAGCCTGCTAATCGAGCAGGTAGGAGGGTCTCCATGAACGATTCGACTCGAAATGTAGCCGTGGCGTTCATCGCGTTCTTCGCGCTGTTGCTGGGCTGCCAGTACGAGTACGAGATCGCCGGCGGCGACGACGACACCACGGAAGCCGGCGACGACGACACCACGGAAGCCGGCGACGACGACACTACGGAGGCCGGCGACGACGACACCACGGAGGCGGGGGACGACGACCACGGGCCCGGCGCACTGATGGGGCGCACCTTCATCCTCCCACCGGACGCGGAGAACCCCGAGCCCCAGGGAAACGTCTACGTATGGGCCATCGACGCCGACGGGTTCAAGGTCGCCGAGACCAGCTCGGACGGCGGCACAGCCGAGTACACCTTTCCCCTCGGCACGGGCACGTACGACATACACGCCGACCTCTGGGGAGCCGGCTGTGTCGAGTACGGGGTGTGGATCCCACCCGACGAAACGGTGATCCTGGATCTGCTGATCACCTCTCCCTGAGGTGCCCGCCTCCCAGCGCCGTCCGCGACGCCCCGTCCGCCCTCGGGCGGCAGGACCGAACCTTACATCGGCATCGCGAAGGACTCGTGGACCTCGATGGAGCAGCCCTCGGTCCACGCCATGTGGGGGTGGCCGGCGAGGAGCTGCTTGGCGTGATCCATGCTCTCGGCTTCCAGGATCGAGAAGCCGCAGACGCCCTTGTCGCTGTCGCTGCTACCCGTGGTGGAGAGTGCCTGGCCGCCCACCAACGGCGTGCCCATGTCCACCAGGTGGTTGCCGCAGCGGGCGGCCCACTCCATCCAGGGCTCCATCCCCGCCTTCATCTCCTCGGGCGTGGATTTCTGCATCTGCTCCAGGGCGGAGGTGTTGGCGTGATAGAGAACGAGATACTTGTTCATGATCGTGCCCCTCGTGTGGGTTGTGGATTTCCTCGGGGCACATCCTAAGGTCGGGGGGACGCATTGGTTAGCCCAGCCTACGGATGCTCGCCATGAAGAGCCTGGCGAAGCTGAGCACCACGCTGGTCGTGCTGTTCGCGGTCATCATCCTCGTCGACCTGCTGGCCCTGGTCAGCGACGCGGCGCTGCTGATCTTCCTCTCGAGGCTGCAGGCGGGGTACGGCGGGACCGTGGAGACCGAGGAGATGCTGTTCTCGGTCGCCGGCCGGATCGGCTCGCTGCAGGTGGTGGTGCACCTGCTGATCGTGGTGTTCTTCTTGCGCTGGTTCCACCGGGCCTACAAGAACCTCCACGTGGCGGGACTGCGCGGCCTCAAGCACGGCGCCGGCTGGGCCTTCAGCGGGTTCCTGATCCCCCTGATGAACCTGGTCCGACCGCTGACCATCATGCGGGAGATCTGGACCGGATCGACGTATCTGCAGGCCGAGAATCGGGACTACGACTGGACGATCGACGACCCCAGCCCGCTGCTGAACGCCTGGTGGGGGTTCTTCCTGGTCACCAACATGGTCAGCAACTTCGCGGGCCGGCAGCTGGTGGGTGCCGAGGAGATCGGCCAGGTCATCACCGCCGAGTGGCTCATGCTGACCGCCGACGTCACCAACATCGTCGCTGCCGCCATCACCATCGTCGTCGTGCGGGCGGTCACCCGGTTGCAGGAGGGCGCCCGGCCCCTACCCTCGGAGCTTCCCCTGGCGGACATGGGCGGAGACGGCTGATCCCACCTGCGGGTGTCCTGCCCTACGGGCCAGCTCAACCCGGCGCACGTACGGGGGCGACCTCGGAGACCACCACCGGTGCGGTGGGAGCAGCCGGGCCCGCCCGCCGCAGGGTTCGCGTCCATGCGTGGGCCAGGGTGCCCACGACCACGTTGGACAGCGCCATCCCCGCGAAGATCCCCGCGATGCCGAACAGCTCGTTGCCGGCCCACGCCAGCACCAGCACCAGCACCGGGGCCTTGAGCAGGGAGAGCGCGGCGGCATTGAGGGGGCGGTTGATGGCGTTGAAGGTGGCCGCGGTGACCATCTGGACGCCCAGCAAGCCGTGGCTCAGGGGCAGCAGCCACAGGTAGACCACGATCAGGTCCGCCGTGGAGGGATCGGGGGTGAAGGCCCGGGCGACCAGGGATCCCGTGGCGGCGAACGCGCCCCAGGTCAGCAGACCCCAGACCAGGGAGAACCGCCCGGACAAGGTCAGGGCGCGGCCCAGGCGGTCCCGGTGGCCGGCGCCCCAGTTCTGGCCGGCGAAGGGCCCGAGGCCGGCGCCCACCGCCATCACCACCATGGTGGCCAGGAACTCCACCCGGCTGCCGACACCCAGGGCCGCGACCGCGAACTCCCCGTGGCGGGCCACCAGCCCGGTCACCACCCCGAAGGAGAGGGGCACGACCACGTTGGTGGCGGCCGCCGGCAGTCCCACGGCCAGGATCGCCTTCCACGAGCGGACGCCCTTTCGGGGCCCGATCCAGGTCCAGTCGATCATCCGTTCACGGCCGTGGAGCACCCGCATCGACATCGCCAGCGCCACCGCCCGGGCCACCACCGTCGCCCAGGCGGCTCCGCCCAGACCCATGGCGGGGATCGGCCCCAGCCCGAAGATCAGGATCGGATCGAGAACTGCGTTGAGCAGACCGGCGACGACCATGATCGTCGCCGGCGTCCGGGTGTCTCCGGTGGCCCGGATCGCCGAGTTCCCCACCATGGGCACCACCAGGAAGACCATGCCCAGGTACCAGACCCGCATGTAGGCCCGGATGTGGGGCAGGGTCGCGTCGGAGGCGCCCATGGCGCGGAACAGGGGATCGATGGTGAACCAGCCGACGACCGAGAGCACCACGACGATCGTCAGCGCGAGCATCAACGCGTCGGTGGTGTAGCGGCGCACGTCGTCGTTCTTGCCGGCGCCGATGGCCCGCGAGACCACGGAGCTGGCGCCGATGCCCAGCCCCATGGTCACGCTGCCGATGACCATCACCACCGGGAAGGTGAAGGAGATGGCCGCCAGCTCGGTGCCCCCCAGCAGGGACACGAACCAGGTGTCGACCAGGTTGAACAGGGCGATGGACAGGATGCCGAACAGCATGGGCACCGAGAGGCCGGCGAGAGTCCGGCCGATGGGTCCCTCGGTGAGCTTCGCCGGTGGGCTCACGCCGCCACCTCGCGGACGTCCGGCCGGGGCTCGGCGACCACCGCCTCCCCCTCGGTCCGGGGGCGCCGAATCCGGGCCGCCAGCCCCTTGACGTCCTCGAGCACCATGTACAGCGAGGGCACGATGGCCAGCACCAGGAAGGTGGCGAACAGGATCCCGAACCCCAGGCTGATCGCCATCGGGATCAGGAACCGGGCCTGGACCGAGGTCTCGAAGATCATCGGGGCCAGGCCGAAGAAGGTGGTCAGCGAGGTCAGCAGGATCGGCCGGAACCTCCGCTGGCCGGCGAAGACCACGGCCTCGTGGGCGGTCGCGCCCTCGCGGCGGCGGCGGTTGACCGTGTCGATGAGCACCAGCGAGTCGTTCACCACGACACCCGAGAGGGCGACGATGCCGAAGATCGAGATGACGCTCAGCTCGTAGCCCATCACCACGTGGCCCGCCACCGCGCCCACCAGCCCGAAGGGGATCGCCGACATGATGATCAGCGGCTGGGCGTAGCTGCGGAAGGGTACGGCGAGCAGGCCGTACATGGCCAGCAGCGCCAGCAGGTAGCCGCCGCCCAGGGCCGCGAACACCTCCCCCTGCTCCCGCTGCTCGCCCACCAGCTCCACCGCCACACCGGGGTAGGCCTCACGCAGGTCGGGGAAGACCTCGTCGTCCAGCGACGTGAGCACGTCCCGGGACGACTTCACCCCGGTCGCCAGCTCGGCGGAGACGTTGACGTTGCGCCGGCCGTCCTCGCGGAAGATCGCCGTGGGCGCCCGACCCCGCTCGAAGGAAGCCACGTAGGCCAGGGGTACGTACCCACCCGAGGGGGTCCTGATCCTCATCTGCTGGAGATCGAATTCCGAGCCCCGCTGGTCCTCGGGCAGCCGCGCCATCACCTTGATCTCGTTGCGCCCGCGTTGCTCGCGCAGGGCCTCGGCGCCGAAGAAGGCCGACCGCAGCTGCCGGGCCACCTCGCCGCTGTTCAGCCCCAGCTCGTGGGCCTCCGGGAGCAGGGAGAAGTCCAGCTGGGGCTTGCCCGAGCTGTAGGAGTTGGTGACGTTGATCAGGTCCTCGTAGCTGAACAGGGTCGCGGTCAGCTCGGTGGACGCGGCGGCGAGCACGGCGGTGTCCGGGTGGGACAGCCGCACGTCCACCGCCGCCCCCGAGCCGGGGCCGGTGGAGGCGTTGAACACCAGCGACTCCACGTCGGTCAGCTCGGCGACCTCGTCGGACCAGGCGTCGGCAAAGGCCGCCGTGGTGAACTCCCGCTCCTCGGAGGGCACGAGCTCCACCTCGACGGTGACCAGGTGGCCACCCACCTCGCGGGGGCCCCGCTGCAGCGGTCCTTCGCCCAGCCGGGTGAACACCCCGCGGACGTCCTCGCGGGCGTCCATGTCGGCGATGGTGGCCTGAACGGCCCGCTCCAGCTCGAGCTGCACAGCCTGAGAGCGTTCCACGGGAGAACCGTAGGGAAGCCGCGCCGCCACGCTGATCAGGTCGCCTTCCAGCTTGGGGAAGAACGTGAAGGGCACCACCCCGCTCACCAGGGCTCCGACGGTGACGATGAACAGGGCGACCGCGATGGAGATGGCGGCGTAGCGGAAGCGCAGGGCGAACTCCAGGGCCGGGCGGTACACGCGTTGTGTGTGCCAGGCCAGGCCCCGGGCCACGGCCCCCTGCACCCGGGCCACGGCGCGTCCGATCCGGCTCCGGGGCGCCTCGTCCCTGCTGTGGGCCAGATGGGCGGGCAGGATCAGGAAGGACTCGAGCCACGAGAACAGCAGCACCAGCACGACGACCGCTGGGATCAGGCTGAAGACCTTGCCGTTGACCCCGGGCACGAAGAACATCGGCGCGAACGCCGCCACCGACGTCAGGATGGCGAAGCTCACCGGCACGACCATCTCCCTCGCCCCGGCCACTGCCGCGTCCACCCCCTTCATCCCCTTGCGGCGTTTCTCGAACACGTTCTCGCCGACCACGATGGCGTCGTCGACCACCAGCCCGAGCGTCACGATGAAGGCGAACAGGGTGATCATGTTCACCGACAGGTCGAACCCGGACATGAAGAAGAAGGCCCCGAGGAAGGAGATCGGGATCCCCAGGGAGACCCAGAACGCCAGCCTCAGGTTCAGGAACAGGGCCAGCACCAGCACCACCAGGAACAGCCCGATCCGGGCGTTGCCCACCAGCAGGTCGATGCGCCCCCGCAGCAGCTGGGAGTCGTCGGCCCAGATGTCCAGCGACACCGACGCGGGCAGCTCGCCGCGCAGGGTCTCGGCGTACTCACGCACCGCGCCGGCCACCTGCATCGGGGTCTCGTCCCCCACCCGGTAGGCGGTCACCTGCACCGCGGGCTGGCCCTCGAAGAAGACCGCCTGGTCGGTGTCGGCGTAGCCGTCGGTGATCGTCGCGATATCCGCCAGCCGCACCGCCGCGCCGTTGGCGCCGCTGCGCAGCACCACGTCGCCGAACTCGTGGGCCTGCTCCCGCCGGTCGTCCATCCGCACCAGCAGCTCGCCCCCCGCGGTGTCCAGGCCGCCGCCGGGCAGCTCCAGGGACGCCGCGGTGACCTGGCGCGCCACCTCGTCCAGGGTCAGTCCGTGGGCCTCCAGCGCCTCCCGCGGGACCTCGAGCGAGACCTCCAGGGGCCGCACCCCCGAGACCTCGACCCGGGTCACGTCGTCCAGCGCCAGCAGGTCCTCGCGGGCCCGCTCGGCGATGCCCTGCAGGGTCTGCATCGACTGGTCGCCGGAGATGATCAGCGAGATGACCTGGATCTCGATCGCCAGCGACGAGACCTCGGGCTTCTCCGCCTCCTCGGGGAAGGAGGTGATCCGGTCCACGGCGGCCTTGGCGTCCGCCAGTACGGTCTCCGGATCCGCGCTGATCAGCAGCTCGGCGGTGACCAGGCCCAGACCCTCGTTGGAGGTGGACACGACCCGCTTGACGCCGTCGATGCCGCGGACGGCCTCCTCCACCGCCAGCACGATGCCCTGCTCCACCTCCTCGGGGCTGGCGCCGGGGTAGGCCACCGACACCTGGACCAGGTCCAGATCGAACTCGGGGAAGACCTCCTGCTTGACCCGGGTCAGGCCGATCACACCGCCGGCCAGGACCATCACCATCAGCAGGTTGGCGGCCACCGGGTTGCGGGCCATCCAGGCGATGGCACCCCGGTACTTGCTGCCCTGTGTGTCCTTGGTCTGCATCGCCGCCTCCCCGCGCTATCGCGCGTCCGCCACAGCGCCGTCGTCCTCGCCCGCCACGCGGACCGCCATCCCGTCGATGGGCATCGCCAGCGCGCTGACCACGACCCGGTCACCGGCCTCCAGACCGTCGGTGACGTAGAGCTCGTCGCCGGTGCCCCAGCCGACCTCCACGTCCCGCCGGTGCAAGAGACTGTCTTCGCCGACCACCCACACGTCCCGGCCGCCCCGGAGCGCCACCCGGGGGATGCGCACGGCGTCGCCCAGGGGCAGGCCCTCGATCTCCACCCGGACGAAGGCGCCGGGCAGCAGGGGGACCTGGCCGCCGTCCGCGGCCAACGGGTGGTCGACGCCGATGAGGAGCTGGGCGGTACGGGTCTGGGTGTCCAGCTCGCCCAGGAGCCGCAGCACCCGGCCGGCGCGGTCCGAGAGCCGCGCGCCGGCGGCCTCGTGGATCACCCGCGCCGCCGATCCCTGGTCGCCGTCCACGTCCGGGATCGACAGGTACGCCAGCTGCTCCACCGGCACCGAGACCTGGACCCAGAAGCGGTCGGTTCCCGCCAGGGTGATCAGCGGGGCGGTGGGGCCGGCCAGCTGGCCGATCTCCACCTGTTCGTCGAGCACGATGGCGTTGAAGGGCGCGCGCAGTTCGGTGCGCTCGAGGTTGAGCTGGGCCCGCTCCAGACCGCTGCGCGCGGCCTCGACGTTGCCCTCGGCGCTGTCCAGCTGGGGCGCCCGCAGGGCCAGGCGGCTGGGGGCCTCGGCGGCGGCGCCCAGGATCTCCCACTCCCGCTCGGCCACGGAGCCCCGGCCCCGCTCCAGCTCCAGCTCCAGCTCCGCCTGGCGGACCCGGCTCTCCTCCTGGGTCACGGCCAGCCGGTAGTCCCGGGCGTCGAGACGGACCAGCAGGGCTCCGGCGTCGATCCTGCCTCCGGGCTCCACCGCCGAGCCGACCTTGACCACCTTCCCGCTCACCTCGGGGGTGACCGACACCTGGCGGGCGGGCTTGACCACGCCCGTGGCCTCGATCTGCACCGCATCGGACGCGGGCTTCGCCTCCACCACCTCCACCGCCGGGGCCGCGGGGCCCTCGGCGCTGCGGGCGGCGGTGGGCTTGCGGGCGATCAGCGCCGCGGCCACCGCCAGACCGGCCAGCACGATCAGCGCCGGCAGCGAGAATCGAATCAGAAACCGCGTCATGGTTCCCTCCACCTCATCGCCCGTCGGCGAGGTTGGTCGTCCATCGTCCGCCCAGGGCCTCGTGGAGCCGGATGCGGGCGTCGATCCGCTCCCGGTGGGCCTGCAGCAGGGCCAGCTCGGCCTGTTGCCGGGCGTTGACCGCCGTGAGCACGGTCAGATAGGGGGTCAGCCCGGTCGCATAGCGCGCACGGGACTCCTCGGCGACCAGCCTGGCCGCCTCCAGCTGGCGCTGAAGGGCCGCCAGCCGCTCGTCCAGCTGCTCCTCGGTCACCATTGAGGACTCCACCTGCTGGATCGCATCGCGCACCCGCTGGGACAGGGTGCGGGCGGCCGCGTCCTCGGCGGAGCGGGCCTCGGCCACTCCCGCGAAGCGGCCGCCCCCCTGGAAGATGGGCAGGGACACCGCGGCACCCACACCCCAGACCTCCTGGGTGTCGAATTCATCGAGCTGGATCGCCTGGGTCCCCACCTGGCCGGTCAGCGCCAGGGTCGGTGCGAAGGCCAGCCCCGCTCCGTGGCGCCGGGCGGTGGCCGCGGCCCATCGAGCGTCGGCGGCCCGCAGATCCGGCCGGGTCTCGAACAGGTCGGATGGCCGACCGGTGCCCGGCTCCGCGGGGAGATCGGGGAGGTTCGAAGGTAGGGGAGGCAGTGCGGTCTCGTCGTCCAGGCCGAGCAGGGCGGCCAGGCGCTGCCGGCTCGTGTGCTGCTGGGCCCGGGCCGTGGGCAGCAGGGCGCGGACGGCCTCCAGCTGCTGGCGCTGCTGCAGCACGTCCAGGCCGCTGGTGTCGGTCTCGCGGAACCGCAGCTCGGTGAGCTCCAGCAGCGACTCCTGGGCCTCGACCTGCCCCTCGATCAGCGCCACCTGGGCCCCGGCGGTCACGGCGTCGAAGTAGGCCCCGCCGACCAGCACGGACAAAGAGATCGCCTGGGCGTCCCGGTCGCCGGCCGTGGCGTGGGACTCGAAGCGGCTCGCGCGGTAGTGCTGCACCTGGGGACCCCAGAAATCCAGGGGCACGCGGGCGTTGAGCGTGGCCGCGCCCTGGTAGTAGGCCTCCGGCGGCTCCTCTTCGCCCGGCGCCGTGGGGAGCCCACCGAACTGGAAGCCCAGGGACTCGGTGGGCGCGGCGTTGGCGTTGACGTCGAAGGACAGGGACGGCAGCTGGGGCGCCAGGCTTCCGAAGGCCGCGGCCCGGGACTGGTCGACCCGCTCCCACGCCGCGCCCAGGTCACCGTTGCCGCTCAGCCCCTGCTCCATCACGTTCGCGAGGGCAGGATCGCCGAAGGAGGTCCACCAGGGGGCGGACGACAGCGCGCCGTCGTTGCCCCCGTCGTAGGTCTCGGTCTCCGCGGGCCGGTAGGGCTCCACGCGCGGCCCCGCCGTCGCCGGTGCGACCAGCGCCAGCGCGGCCAGCGCCAGCGCCGCCGCGGCCAGCCACCCCACCCAGCTCTGCGTCCCGGCTCTCATCGCTCGCCCTCCGGCGCGATCCCGCGCCACATCAGCTCCACGAGCTGGTCCACGTACCGTTCGGCTTCCCACCTGGGGGCGTCGTCACCCGCCAGGTGCCGCAGGAATGCCCGGCTCTGCAGGGCGCCCAAAAAGGCCATCGCGAAGGCCCCCACGTCCATGTCCCGGACCCGGCCCTGGTCCCGGGCCACGGCCAGCCAGGCGGAGACGGCCCGCACACCCTGGATCGGCGGCGGCACGTCGTCGTCCTCGAACAGCTCGTGGGGAGACAGCCCGGCCGACCGCAGGGTCGCCATGCAGGGCATCAGCCGGTCGTAGAACGCGCTCAAGATCCGGCCCAGCACCTTCAGCTGGTCCGGCAGCGGCCGGTCGTCGGGCCCCTCGCCGAGCACCGCGTCCCAGTCCAGGAGTTCGGGGACCATCGACCGCAGCATCAGCTGCTCCTTGGTCCCGAACCGCTTGAACAGCGCCGCCTGGGACACCCCCAGGTCGTCGGCGATCACCGTCGTGGACACCGAGGGCCCGTGCCGCAGGAACGCGCTGCGGGCCGAGTCGAGGATCTGCTCGTCACTCACCTGGCGCGGTCTGGGCATCCGGGGGCTCCGTTCGTCTTGACTCACTTTGTTAGTGCGTGCTCACTTACGATAGGCATGAATTTCGAATGGGCAAGTGGGCGCGGTTACTTTTTGTCTAATTATTTTCTCGACGAGAGCAAGATCATTGCAGGTCGACGCGGTCATGCCCCACCCTGCCCCCACCCGAGCGGAGACCCCACGCATGCGCTGCATCGACCTCACCCACCCCCTCCACACCGGCTCCCCCGTCTACCCCGGCACCGAGCCCCCCCGCTTCGACCGGGTCAGCGATCTCGCGGTGGACGGCCACGTGGAGACGCGGATCCAGATGCACTCGCACACGGGCACCCACCTGGACGCGCCGGCACACATGATCGAGGGGGGGAAGACGCTGGATGAGTTCCCGGTGGATGCGTTCTTCGGGCCGGCGATCCTGTTCGACGCCACGGGCGTCGACGGGCCAGACATCGGCCTGGACCTACTCCGCCCCCACGGGGCGCGGCTGGACGAGGTGGACTTCCTGCTCCTCCGGACCGGCTGGGACCGGCACTGGGGCACCGAGACCTACTTCGGCGACTTCCCCGCGCTCACGGCCGAGGCCGCCGAGTGGCTCGTCGAGCGGAACCTGAAGGGGGTGGGCGTGGACGCCATCTCCATCGATCGGATGGAGAGCACGACGTTTCCGGTGCACCACGCCCTGCTGGGCGCGGAGGTGCTGGTGCTCGAAAACCTCGCCGATCTCGGCCCCGTGCGTGATTCCGGCTTCCACCTGGCATGCTACCCGCCGTCGATCCGCCGAGCGGACGGCGAGCGCCGAGGAGGTGTCCCGTCGGCTGGCGTCGGTGCGGCTGGCCGAGCCCTGGGACGAGGACCGGTCCAAGGCCTGGTGGCGAGAGCACCCGCCACCGGAGCCGGATCCGTTGGAGGATGCGGCGGGAGCGGAGCAGACCGCGCCCACCCAGGCCGACCAGCTGCCGGCCATCATCGCCCCCGTGGAGGCACCGCCGCCGGAACGGCCACACCGGGGCGACGACGACATCATCAGCATCGACTGGGAGACGGTCGATCCCACGGACGAGCCCGCCCGGACTCCCGAGCGCCTGGGCCCCGACGACGAGGACCTGGACGCCGACGCCGTGGTCGACCGGCTCAAGCAGCACTTCGACCGCAGCCACATCGACGTGTTCGAGTACGACCGCCGCACCCAGCAGGCCCAGCTGGCGGCGACGGCGGCGGACCTGCGGGGCGTCCTGGAGGATTTGCCCGACCTGGACGTCCCGGGGGAGGCGGTGCCCGCCCCGGTCGAGCGGCCCGAGCCAGACGAGGTCGCCCTCGCCCGGGCCCCGGCGGCCGCGGAAGCCGGCCTCCCCGTGCCGTCCGACCAGGCCTGGAAATCCATGATCGCGGTCTTCAGCGGAGCCATCCGCAAGGGCGTCTGGCGACCGGCCCCGCGCACCAGGCTCGTGGCGGTCTTCGGCGGCGCCGAGCTGGACTTCCGGGAGGCCAAGCTGGCCCCGGGCATGACCGAGGTCAACTGCCGCTGCGTGTTCGGCGGAGCCAAGATCACCGTGCCACCGGACCTTCCCGTGGTCGTCGAGGGCGTGGGAGTATTCGGCGCGTTTTCCGAGACCGGCGACCTCCTCGACGCCCCCCAAGACGACGCCCCCTGGCTCAGGGTCACCGGCGTAGCGGTCTTCGGCGGCGTGGAGGTCGAGGTCGTCAAACCCAAGAAGTCCCTCGGCCAACGCATCCGCGGCTTCCTCGAGGGCTGAGCCTCCCCCGCACTGCGAGCGAGTCGCCATAGGCGGCAATGCGACCGCCCCCCCCTCCCCGAGCGAGTCGCCAAACGCGGCGATGCGAGCTCCTTCTCTCTCTTTCTTCGGTTCATTTATTGGGTAGTCGTAGGGGTTGTGGGTGATGTGGACGGCTGGGGCGCAGCCACGGCCCTCCCCCGCCTGAATCCGACCCCAAGCCCGGACCATCTCGCGTGAAAGTTCCTGTCTCGAGACCTTTTCGCGGAGATGGACGTCCATCCCGCCCGGAAGGTCCCCTGTGGAGACCTTTTCCCGGAGATGAACGCGGCGGACGAAAGGGAGGGTTGTGGATGATGCCGCTCATGTGGATTCGTGGACGGGCGCATGGGGGATGCGGGGCAGTCAGTGACGAGCACGGAGCTGAGTGTCGAGCTGGACGGGATCGGGCTCGCCCGCCCACGAATCCACAATCGCTTGGATGGCTGGGGCTGCGCCCCACCCACCCACATCACCCACAACCCCTACGACTACGAGATAGCTCAAGAAGGAACTTGGGGCGGAAGAAGATCGCATTGCCGCCTGCGGCGGCTCGCTCGGGGAGGGGGACTCGCATTGCCGCCTGCGGCGGCTCGCTCGGG
>CAZITQ010000026.1:36673-59310 GCA_964542165.1 uncultured Rickettsiales bacterium | reverse complement strand
GAGACCGAGGCCGAGACCGAGTCCGAGTCCGAGACCGAGTCCGAGACCGAGTCCGCGACCGAGTCCGAGTCCGAGACCGAGTTCAAGACCGAGGCGGATGGCCACCCCACCGCGACCGAGGACGAGTACGAGGAACTGCTGCGACGTATCCAGGAGCTGGAGCGGCGGCTGGACGAGGTCGACGAGCACGACGACCACGGCGGCCACGCGGGGGAGAGACCGCCGCCCCCCGCGATGCCCCGGTTCCTGCAGTCGATGAACCCCGAACTGGCGTTCATCGCCGACGTGGGGTTCGCCTGGTTCTCGGTGGACGAACCGCGGATGGCCGGGGGCCACGATCCGCAGCAGAGCGGGTTCTTCCTGCAGCAGCTCGAGCTGGCGGTGGGGGCGTCGGTGGATCCCTACTTCCGCTTCGACGCCAACCTGGTGTTCTCCCCCCACGGGGTGGAGATCGAGGAGGTCTACGCCACTACCTTGGGGATCCCCGGGGGATTCCAGCTCCGCGCCGGGCAATTCCTCACCCGATTCGGCCGGATCAACGCGACCCACCCCCACACCTGGGACTTCGTCGACCAGTCGCTGATCATCGGCAAGTTCATGGGGGGCGAGGGCAATCGGGGGCTGGGCGTGGAGCTGTCGTGGCTGACGCCCCTGCCCTGGTACGTCGAGCTCTCCGCGGCGGGGATCGACGGCCGCGGCGAGGCCACGTCCCGCTCGTTCTGGGGCGCGAACTACGGGGGCTTCCGCAACCCGGGGGATCTCGAGTGGGTGCTGACACTGAAGCAGTTCTGGCCCCTGGGATCGGGGGCGTCCTTGAACTGGGGGCTGTCGTGGGCGCTGGGACCCAACGGCACCGGATGGGGCAACCGCACCGACATCGTCGGCACCGACCTCTACCTCCAGGTCCGGCCCCTGCGGGGGGCGCGGTACTTCCAGCTGCGCTGGCAGACCGAGGCGATGCTGCGCAACCGCCAGGTCCCCGGCGCCCTGAACCGCGACTGGGGCGGCTACACGGCCCTGGTCGTCCGTTTCGCCCAGCGCTGGGAGGCAGGCGCCCGCTACGAGCTGGTCAGCGGGTTCGAGGGCGACGACCTGGATCCGGACTGGACCGCACTGCGCCAGCGCATCACTCCCCAGCTGACCTTCCGCCCCAGCCACTTCTCCCGGGTGCGGCTTCAGGTCGACCTGGACCACCTGCCCTGGCACGAGGCGCCCTGGCAGGCCGGGTTGATGCTGGCCTTCGAGGTGATGGCGGGTTCCCACGGCTCGCATGACTACTAGGAGACGGACGATGACCCGACGAACGACGTTCCTGCTGCTGGCGCTGCTGCTGGCCTGTCCCGCAGCCGCCGCGGCGAAGGGGACGCTGAAGGTGGTGGCGACCGTGCCCTCGCTGGCCTCCATCGCCCGGGAGGTCGGTGGCGATCGGGTGAAGGTGGAGAGCATCGCGCTCCCGACCCAGGACCCCCACTTCGTGGATGCTCGACCCCACCTGGCCCTGTCCCTGAGCCGGGCCGATCTCCTGCTGGCGGTGGGCCTGGAACTCGAGGTGGGCTGGCTGCCCGTGCTCCAGACCGGGTCCCGGAACCCCCGGATCCAGTCCGGCGGTTCCGGGTACATGGACTGCTCGTCCTACGTGCGGCTGACGGAGGTCCCCACCACGAGGGTCGACCGCTCGATGGGGGACGTGCACCCGGGCGGCAACCCCCACTACCTGGTCGATCCCGCCTCCGGCGCGGCCATCGCCCGGGCGCTCGGCGAGCGCCTCGCCGAGATCGATCCGGCCGGGGCGGATGGGTACCGCAATCGCGCAGCGGACTTCGCCGTCCGCGCCGAGCAGCTGCGGTGGGAGATCGTCGAGGCCTCCGGGAGCGTGCGGGGGGCGCCGGTGGTGGTCTACCACGCGTCGTGGGTCTACCTGATGGAGCTGTTGGGGCTGGATCAGGTGGCGGCGGTGGAGCCCAAGCCCGGCATCCCCCCCACGCCGGCCCACGTGGCCCGGGTGATCGAGGCCATGCAAGCCCGCGGCGCACGCGTCGTGATCCAGGAGCCGTTCTACCCCGTCCGCACCTCGCAGCAGATCGCCGACAAGGTGGGCGGCGAGGTGCTGGTGGTCAGTTTCGGCCCCGACCTGGAGGCGGGCGAGACCTACCTGTCCCACGTGGAGGACGCGGCCCGCGCGGTGATCGGGGCCTTGGAGGCGGGGCAATGAGAGTCACGACCGGGTTCATCATCGCGGGACTCACCGCGCTGTCGCTGGCGGGCTGTGCGCGGGGGCCGGGCCACGGCTTCGGCGAGGTCGCCGGCGTCTCCTTCGAGGCCCAGCTCGCCCCGGCCCCGGCCCGGGATCTGGGCGACGGCTGGGCCCTGACCGACCTGGGCTACCGCTACCGGGTGGACCGGCTCGCGGTCGAGGCCGGTGAGCTGGGGCTGGAGCAGCTCCCCGGCTCCGGCACGACCACCTTCGATCCCGCCGATCCCCCTCCCGGGTACACCCTGTGCCACGGAGGCCACTGCCACGCCGACGACGGCGCGCTGGTGCCCTACGAAGAGATCGAGGCCGAGCTGGCCGGGGGCGAGGCCTCCTGGACCCCGGTCGTCGTCTTCCCGGTCGGGCATCCCCTGGACCTGGCCGAGGGTGAATCGCTGGCCTGGACCACCTGCGAACCCAGCTGTCTGCTGCCCTCGGGCCACCTCCGCCGCGCGTCGCTCCCCCTCGGGGCCGTGGAGCTCGAGGCCACGGTCTGGGACGACGCCGAGGGCACCACCGAGTGGACCCTGGCGCTGACCGCCGACGCCGGCGAGGGCTGGACCGGGCCCCTCGACCTCCCCCTGGACCGGGATCACGACCCGGTCCTGACCCTGGACCTGCTCGCCGCCGTGGACGGTCCGCTGCTCGACGGGATCGACCCCGCAGAGCTGCAGCCCGGCGGTGGGGATCTGACCCTCGACGAGGGTACGGTCGCGGACATCGTCGCACGCCTCGCGGCGGCGGAGATGGACGCCACCGTCGAACGCAACCCCTTCGGCAACGACGAATGACCCAAAGGAGTACGACGATGAGGCACCTCTGGACCCTGACCAGCGTTCTGGCGATGACCGCAGCCGTCACCGGCTGCCCCACCGAGGAGGAGGAGGAGAACTTCCCCGCGGAGATGTGCGAGGTGATGGCCGAAGCCACCACCACGGACCTGACGGCGGACGCCGACATGGCGGCCTCGCCGGAGCTGTCCATCACCGAAGGACACGACAGCGGCGTGGTCAACGTGGTCACCGGCCTGTCGGACGCCGAGGCGACCTACGTCACGTTCACGCCCGATGAGGACGGGGAGCTGGTGCTGTTCGCCGACGCCGCCGACGTGGTGGTCGGGCTGTTCGAGGACGGCGCCGCGGGTACCCTCCCCGAGGGAGGCCCGAACGACGAGTGCGCGGCGGAGATCCCCGAGCACTGGCACCTGGAGGACCTGGTGGGCGGCACGCAGTACGCCCTCGAGTTGGGCCCCACGGCGCTCACCGAGCTGCACCTGGTCATCGCCCACCACGAGGGTGGCCACGACGAGCATGAGTGATCCCCGCCTCGTCTGCCGCGATCTCGTGGTCGGCCACGGGGGCGTACCCCTCCTTCCGCCGGTCAGCGTCGAGCTGCGGGCCGGCGAGTTCTGGGCGGTCATCGGCCGCAACGGCGCCGGCAAGTCCACCTGGATCCGCACGGTCCTGGGCCTGCTGCCGCCGGTGACCGGCGAGGTGCGTCGCGAGCCCGGCGACCTGCCGCTGGCCTACGTCCCCCAGCGGGCCTCGTACGACCCCATCATCCCGCTCCAGGCCGAGACCGTGGTGCGTATGGGGCTGGAACGGGGCCTGTCCTTCCTGCAGCCGGGCCACGCCCGGCAGCGGGAGGCCCGGGTTGTGGCGGCCATGGAGGCGGCGGGGTGCGCCGAGCTGCGGACCCAGAGCTTCCGCACCCTCTCGGCGGGCCAGCAGCAGAAGGTGCTGCTGGCCAGGACCCTCGCCGGGGAGCCGGAGATCGCGTTTTTCGACGAGCCCACCGCGGCCATGGACGTGGTGGCCGAGGGCGAGGCCCTGGCCCGGCTGGCCGAGCTGCGGGAGGACCACGGCCTCGGCCTGGTGGTGGTGAGCCACTTCCTCGAGGTGGCGGCCCAGCATGCCGACCGGGTGATCTTCCTCGATCGGGACGGGCAGGTCGTGCTCCAGGGCGCGCCCGCCGAGGTCATGAACGACCCGCGCTTCGTGGCCCGCTACGGCGACCACGCCCGCACGGCGCTTGGGGGAGGCTGAGATGGACGGGCCGACCCTGGCCGGACTGATCCAGGACCTGCCCTACGCCTGGCCGCCGATCGTCTGTGGCGCCCTGGCCGGTGCGCTGCTGGGCACCCTCGGCGTCTACGTGGTGCTGCGGCGGATGGTCTTCGTCTCCGCGGCCGTGAGCGAGGCCGCCGGCTTCGGCGTGGTCCTCGCTTTCGCCGCCCAGGCCTTCCTGGGCGTCCCCGCCTTGCTGGCCGATCCCCTGCTGGGTGCGGCAGTGGTGGCGATCCTGGCCAGCCGGCTGTTCGTCCACGATCCGATCCGGCTTCACCTGAGCCGCGAAAGCGTGCTCGGGGTGGTCTTCGTGCTCTCGGGCGCGGCCGCGCTGTTGCTGGGCTCGCGGATCCCCCAGGAGACCCACGACATCCAGCACGTGCTGTTCGGAACGGCGGTGATGGTGCGCACGGCCGACCTGATCGCGGTGGCGGCGGTCGCCGTGGCGCTGCTGTCCCTGCACGCCTGGGTTCACCGGGGCCTGGCGCTGGCCACCTTCGATCCCGACGGCGCCGCGGTCCAGGGCCTGCCGGTCCGGCTGCTGGACGTGTCCCTCTTCCTGGCCATCGGTCTGGCGGTGGCGGTGACCACCCACGCCATCGGCGCCCTCCCGGTGTTCGCCCTGACGATACTGCCGGCCGTGGCCGCCCTCGCGCTGGTCCGACGCCTGGTCCACGCCCTGGTGCTGTCCTGCGCCCTGGGACTGATCTCCGGCGCGGTGGGCTACGTCGCCGCCTACCTGCTGGCCCTGCCGGTGGGCGCGTCGCAGGCCGGCGTGGCCGGTCTGCTCGCTCTGCTGGGGATGGCGGTGGGCTGGGTTCGTCGGGCGCGGTGATCCAACCGGGCCGCCCCGCTGGCACGGAGGCTGCTAGCCCAGGGTAGACGTGCGCGCGGTCGGAAAGGAGGAAGGACCATGGGTACCTTCCATTCGAGCCGCGGCGCGCTCGTCGCGATCCTCCTGTCGAGTGGCCTCCTGCACGCTTGCGACCGCTGGCAAGGCGTCACGCCTACCGTCACCGTGTCCGCCGCCGTCGTAGACCGGTACTCCTCGGGCAAACCCGGAATGGTCGTCGTCGAACACGACGGCTACTGGGAGGCCTTCGCCGTGGGCACCCTGTGCGGCAGCGCGGGGGAGGAGGTGGCGGTCACCGCCCACTACCTCCTCGCCGGCTGCGCGGAGCCCCACGCGGTCCGGGCGTCCACCGTGCCCCTGTTGCCCGGGTTCACCTGCGAACAGGACCTCCAGGCCGATCCGGTCTTCGTCCCCCCCGACGACCTGGAGGTTGCCGACGTCAACGGTGACTGGGTGACGATGTACGGCGATCACAACCGGGAGGACGGGTGTTTCGCCGATGACGGGGCCGGCGAGATCGAGCTGTTGGTGAGATGATGGGGAGCCATGCGCTCCACACTGGTTGCTCTACTCCTCGGTTCGCTCCTCCCGGCCGTCGCCTGTGATCCCCCCGGTGACGGGGAAGACGACGACGCCACCTCCGGTGACGACGACACCTCCGGAGACGACGACACCTCCGGAGACGACGATTCGACAGCAACGCCAGAGGTCATCCAGGTCGATCCCGCCGAATCTGCGCTGAGGTACGTGGGCCGCTGGAACCTCGACGATCCGTCGCTGCCCACCGTGGGATGGCAGGGGGCCAGCGTGGCCCTGCGGTTCGAGGGCACCGACGTGAGCGTCACCATGGACGCCGGGTACGCCGCCGAGCGGTTCCGGGTCGTGGTGGACGGGGATCACGTCGGATCCGCCCGGTTCGCGGGGCAATCGGGTGTGCAGACCTACGTGCTGGCCCAAGGCCTGGCCCCGGGGGAGCACGAGGTGGAGCTGATCAAGGAGACCTACCAGGGCAGCGATCTGGTGCTCCACGGGTTCGAGGTGGTGGGACAGCAACTGCTGGAGGCGCCGCCGGACGCGCCCCGGCGTATGGAGTTCTACGGCGACTCCAACCTGGCCGGCTACTCGCTGATGAGCGAGCAGAACCAGGGGGGCGTAGCGCTGCAGGGTTGCCACTTCACCTTCGCGGGCATCACGGCGCGGGCGTTCGGGGCCGACTACCACAACGTCTCGGTGTCCGGGGAGACCCTGCTGGGCATGGCCAACCTGTACGACCGCCGCAGCTGGTGGGACGCCCAGCCGTCGTGGGACTTCGCCCAGCACCCGGCGGACGTGGTGGTCATGAACCTGGGGGCCAACGACATCCCGTACGCCACCGAGGAGACCATCCGCGGTCGCTACGTGGACATACTCGACCGCCTGCGCGCGGCCCAGCCGGCGGCCCACGTCGTGGTCTTCAACGGCTTCGGCTGGGACGCGGACGAGCCGGCGGACTACACCGCCGAGGTGGTGGCCGAGTACGGCGATCCCGCGGTCACCCAGGCCACCTTCCCCTGGGTCTTCGAGCAGTGGCACGGGTGCGAGTACGACCACGGCGGGATGGCCCGCTACCTCATCGCGCACATCGAGGCCGCCGTGGGCTGGCAAGCGGACGAGCCGGACGTGATGAACGGCTACGGCCTCGGGGGGGACGTGGCCAACGGGGGATTCGAGGAGGCCGCGCCCTTTGGCGGGTACGGCTGGCGCTACTACACCGACCCGGGCGTCAGCCGGATCGAGGACGCGGCCGAGGCCCACGGCGGTAGCTTCTTCGTCCGGCTGGAGGACGGGGCGGCGGTCCACCAGCCCAACCCGGCGTCGGACGGCGACACCGTCCAGGTCGACCTTTGGCTGCGGGGCGGAAGCGCGGGTGACGAGGCCCGGGTGACCCTGGACTTCCGCGATCAGACCATGTGGACCACCCCCCTGCAGACCTCCACCGAAACGCTGACGCTCACCACGGACTGGCAACCCTACACCCACCAGGCCCAGGCGCCGGCGCCCGGCGGGAACCCGGTCTTCCACACCCGGCTGACCCTCGAGGCGGTGGACGGCGGCGTCGTGGACGTGGACGACGTGGCCATGACCATCGTCCCCTGATCCGCCATACAATGATCGAGCACGGATGGGAGGCCACATGCGTTCAGGGGCGTGGTACGGACCCGTGATCACGGCCGCGGTGGCCGCAATGGTCGGGTGTACGGGGAGCATCGATCTCCAGCTGGACGACGACGACACCACCGATCCCGGCGACGATCCCACCGACGTGTTGTTCGATCCCGACAGGGTGCTGGAGGTCGAGATCGAGATCGATCCCGGCGACTGGGTCGAGCTGGGCAACCAGCGCCGCAACATGGTCGAGATCTTCGGCGGGGACTGCTTCTCGGAGCCGCTGACCAGCCCCTACACCTACTTCCCCGCGACCGTCACCCTCGACGGGAACGCCCTGGGGGAGATGGGCGTGCGCAAGAAGGGACTGCTGGGCAGCGACAGCTCCACCAAACCCTCGCTGAAGCTCAACCTGGACTGGGTGGACGGTGACCTGGCGTACCTGGGCAAGGACATGCTGACCCTGAACAACGCCCGTCAGGACCCGACCTACATGGACCAATGCCTGGGGTACGCGCTGTTCACCGCCGCGGGCGTCCCCGCATCCCGCTGCAACTTCGCCCACGTCACCGTCAACGGCGAGGACCTGGGCGCCTACGTGCAGGTGGAGGGCATCCGCCGCGACTTCCTCGAGGATCACTTCGGCGACGGCTCGGGCAACCACTACGAGGGCACGCTGAGCGACTTCCGGCCCGAGTGGGTGAACACCTTCGAGGACAAGGACAACGACGAGGGCCGGGACGACCTGGACGCGGTGGTGGAGGCGCTGGCGGTGGACGACGACGGGGTCATGGCCGCCCTGGGCGAGGTCGTCGACCTCCCCGAGTTCGTCAGCTACTGGACCACAGAGGTTCTCGTCGGGCACTGGGACGGTTACGCGCCGGCCACCAACAACTTCCACATCTACCGGGATCCGGCCACCGATCGGTTCTCCTTCATCCCATGGGGCATCGACGCCCTGTTCGACCGCGACCGCCCCTTCGGCGACGAGGCCCCCACCTCGGTGAGCGCCAACGCGGCGCTGGCCCAGCGGCTGTACCTGCATCCCGACGGCCGGGCGATGTACGTCGCTCGCATGGAGGAGCTGCTGGACACGGTTTGGGACGCCGGCGACCTGGCCGCGGAGATCGACCGCATGGACGGCCTGGTACGGCCGCTGCTCCGTCCGGCCGACGAGGAGTACTACGACGAGGGGTTGGTCACGCTGCGCTCGGTCATCGAGGGGCGCGAGGAGGCCATTCGCGCCGAGCTGGACGACGGTCCGCCGGGCTGGCCCGAGGGGCTGATGGAGATCGGCTGTCTGACCCCGGTCGGCGAGATCAGCTGCACCTTCGAGACCACCTGGAACTCCATCTTCGGCCACGACCCCTACGGCCCGGCCCAGATGGAGGTCCTGTGGTACGACGAGCCGATTCCCGTGATCGAGGCCTACGCCTGGAGCGGGTACGACCCGGTGGAGACCGAGGGCCGGGTGTACGTGGGCCTACCGGGCCTGATCGGCACTCCGGAGGAGTACATCTACCCCCAGCTGCTGTTCTCGCCCGATCTGGTGGCCAGCGGCACGGAGCTCGCCGTGGACTGGAACGAGGTCCAGGCCTACGTCTTCTACCTCCCTCCCTCGGGGGACGCGCAGATGATGGCCTACGGCGCCGACGGCACCCTGACGCTGGACCAGGCCGAGCCGGTGGACGGCGCGCCGTTCAGCGGATCCGTCACGTTCTCGTTACTGGGTTGGGGGGAATGAGGGGAGGATCCATGGGGCGCAGGTTCACCTGTTGGATGGCCGCGCTGTTCGCCCTGGCCCTGGCCGCGGGATGCGAGGACACCGAACCCGAGCCGGAGGAGCCGGTGTGCGATCCAGGCGCGGTGTGGGAACCCGGCGTGTCGGCCTTCGAGGAGGTGACCACCGACTGGGGGCTGGACGGCGTGCTGGGCACGATGCTCAGCGTGACCGACCTGGACGGGGACGGCTGGGCCGACCTGCTGGTCCGCAAGGGGGGTGGTCCCGACGACTTCGCCCCCGGCGGGGACCGGAGCCGCTGGGTGCTGCGGAACAACGGCGAGGGCGGATTCGAGGACGTGACCGAGGCCTCGGGGCTTCTGATCTCGCGGCTGGACCCCGGGGCCACACGCCCCGGGCAGACCTTCATCTCCGGCGACGTGGACAACGACGGGGACCTGGACGTCTACACCGGCACCTCCCGCATCGAGTACTGGAACGCCGAGGCCGAGACCGCCGAGCTGATGCTCAACCTGGGCGACGGCACCTTCGAGCTGGGACCTGAGGACAGCGCCGCGCGCTTCGTGGACATCGCCAGCAACCCGGCCGGCATCACCTTCGTCGACGTGGACCGGGACGGCAACCTGGACCTGTGGGTGGTGCACAACGAGGAGCCGGGCTGGGTCCCGATGCAGGACCGCCTGCTCCTCGGCGACGGGGCCGGGGGATTCACGGACGCGACCGTGGAGCGGGGTCTGGAGACCGCCGACTGGTTCTACCTCCACGACATGAACGAGGCCGAGTCCCACTCCTGGGGCTGGGGCAGCGCCGCCTGCGACCTGAACGACGACGGTTTGCCCGAGCTGCTCGCCTCGTCCTACGGCCGCGTGCCCAACCACCTGTGGCGCGCCGAAGAGGACGACGGGCTGGTGGTCTTCGACAACGAGTCCATCGACTCCGGGTACGCCTTCGACCACCGGGACGACTGGACCGACAACCTCAGCGCCCAGTGCTACTGCCGCGACCACCCCGAGGCCGAGGACTGCGACACCTGCCCCCTGCCCGAGAGCGACTCCATCTGCGACCAGCTGGCCGCGGCCTTCGGCGAGAACTACCGCTGGAGCCACGGCCAGGGCCGCGAACCCTACTCCCTGGGGGGCAACTCGGGGACCACGGTCTGCGCCGACATCGACAACGACGGCCACATCGACCTGATGACCCACGAGATCGTGCACTCGGACGTGGGCAGCAGCTCCGATCCCTCCGAGATCGTGCTCAACACCGGCGACGAGGACGTGCGCTTCGAACGCCCGGGGAACGAGGAGACGGGCATCACCCGGACCGACAAGTACGAGAGCTGGGACCGCGGCGACATGACCGGCGCGGTGTTCGACTTCGACAACGACGGCTGGCTCGACGTCTACGTCGGCTCCGCCGAGTACCCGGGCAACCGGGGCCTGCTGTGGCACCAGAGCGCGCCCCTGCAGTTCCAGGAGATGGAGGTCGACGACTTCTTCGAGCGCTACCGGTCCATGGGCATCGCCGTGGCCGATTTCGATCGGGACGGCGATCTGGACGTGGTGGTGGGCCACTCGAGGTTCCGCTGCGAGGGCTACCCGGGCGCCGACGAGTGCGAGGAGACCGAGCAGATCCGGATGTACCGCAACCGGATCGGCGACGGCGGCAACTGGCTCCAGCTACGGCTGGAAGGGGCCGATGGGACCAACCGGATGGCCGTGGGTGCCCGGGTGGACGTGCGGGCCGGCGATCTGACCCTCACCCGGGAGATCGACGGCGGGCACGGTCGCTTCGCCATGCAGCGAGACCGGGTCGTCCACCTGGGTCTGGGCGATGCGTGTCAGGCCGAGGTCACCATCCGCTGGCCCGACGCCGCCGGGTCCACCCAGACCTTCAGTGTGCCGGGCAACGCCCGCTACCACGTCCGTCAGGGGGAAGAGCCGGCCGAGGAGTAGGTCGGGCCCGCTGAACGGCTACGTGCGGGCCGGCGTCGACGCGGCGCCGGGGAGCTCCACCCGGGTCATCTCGTCCAGGCTGGCGGCCGCGCCGTCCAGGATCCGGATCACGTTGCTCCGCTGATCGGCCCGGTAGCGGGTGACGATGGTCCTGGGCTGCAGCCCGTCGCCGAACAGCTTGACGCGCCACTGCCAGCGGGCGAACAGGCCGATGACCGCCAGCCGCAGCGCCTTCTCCTTGAGCGTGAGCCCGGCGAAGGTGCGGCGGACGAGTGACTCCAGTGCCTCGGCACGCTCGCGCTCCGCCTCGTTGACCGCGTTGATGGCGATGGCGGGCAGCATGGGCGCGTAGCCGCGGGCCTGTACCTCGAACTGCTCCATCCGGGTCTGGTGGTTGGCGTCCCGGTCGTCCATCGCCGCCAGACGGAGGTAGCCCCGCATCGAGGTGTCGGCCACCCGGTACATGGTCGAGGAGTTGGCCCGGTGATCCTGGCGGAAGGCCCGGTCGAGCCAACGGGCCGCCGAGTCCCCGGGGAAGGCCGGATGGTCGTAGGTCAGCAGCTTCTGGCCGTGCCACTCCTCCAGGGGAATCTCGGTCTTGAGCCAGCCCTTGCGGCGATGACGCTCGTACAGGGCGGTGACCGGCATCGGGGTCAGCAGCATGAACTGCACCATGTCGGCCTCGAGCCCCACCAGGAAGTCGATGTCGTCCTGCATGTTGTCGGGGGTGTGGTGCTCCATGCACAGGATGCCCGAGCCCAGCACCGAGATGCCCCGGTCCCGCAGCTCGCGGACCAGCTTCTTGCCGTCGATCCCCTCGTTCTTGACGTACTCGCTCTGCCGGCTCCTCGACTCGAAGCCGATCCAGCACATGGTCACACCCAGCCGGACCAGGTTGTCCAGGCCGAAGGCGGTGATGGCCTCGGCGGACGAGAAGATGTGGAAGCGGAAGAACCGCTCGTGGCGCTCCATCTGCTCGATGAGCTCCATCGCCCGCTCGCGGTCCTTGAGGAAGTTCTCGTCCATGATGAAGAACGAGTCGGTCCCCCGCCGGTCGGCGATGCTGCGGGCGGTCTCGAACAGCGCCTCGCCGGACCCGATGTACGGCGTGTAGCACTTGCCGAAGAAGTGGGAGGTGCAGCAGAAGTTGCAGCCGTTGACGCAGCCGACCCCGGGGACCAGGAGGCTGGCGGTGGGGCCGGGCACGGGCACCCCCCAGATGTGCTGCAGCTCGGTGCTGGGCAGGGCCGGGTGGACGATGGGGGCGTCGGGATCCTGGCCCAGGTGCTCCCGCAACCAGCGGATCCCCTCCCCCTTGACCACGTGGTCGCAGTCGATCAAATCCTCCACGCCGTCGATGGCCGCGCCGTGCCCGCCGAGGACGATCTCGGCGCCCGGCGAGTGCTTGCGGACGAGCCGGGCCATCTCCCGCGCCTTGACCATGTTGGGCGCGATGAACGAGATGCCCACCAGGTCGTAGTCCTCGCGCAGCTCGCGGATGAAGCGCTTGCGGCTGGGGAAGTCCAGGACGGTGACGTCGGCGTCGATGTTCTCGGCCAGGAAGTACAACCCGAACGACCGGTGGTGGAACCGGAACGAGGCCACCCCTTGCCCGCGGGTCACCTGGTTGTGGAACAGCTCCATGATGTTTTCCTTGCGGCCGAACTCGTCGTCCACGCCGAAGGGACCGAAGACACCAGCGAGCAGGACCCGGGGCGGTCGCTGCGGGGGGGGGATGGTGCGCATGTCTGCTCCAGGACAGGTTCATGCCCAGCCTGGAGCACAGATTTCATGGAGGTGTCACGAAGCGTGAGATCGGAAAGGTGAGGGCGCGCGGAGGCGCGGGTCGCGCCTACTTGTGCGTCCAGTAGTGGATCTCGACCTTGGAGCCGCGGGGGGGTTCGTGGGAGCCCCAGAGGTAGACGGTGTTCTCGTCGGAACGGAAGCTCCAGCCGTCCGACTCGGTGGGGTCCTCGGGCACGTCCACCTCGTCCACCCGGACCTCGATGGTCTCCGGATCGGGGGTCGACTGCAGGACGAAGAAGGTCTGCACACCGGTGGCCACGAGTCCCAGGTCGGACATGACCCGCTCGTAGTCCTCCTCGCAGATGTCGGCCTCGAGTCCGTCGAACTCCGAGACCATGGTCAGGTAGCGGTGCCCCGGCGTCGCGTTCTCGCAGGCCTCGGCGTCGGGCGGGCCGACGATGCCGGAGAACGTGGTCGCCTGGTCGTCCCGCTTGAGGCTCTCGTAGGCGTTGATGAACTGCTGGGTGGGGACCAGGTCTTCGTTCTGCCAGTAGCACTCCTGCTGGTCCTCGTGGGGCAGGGCGCCTCCGTCCGAGCAGTCGTTCTCGTCGCTGATCACCGCGATCGCCAGGTCGGCGTCGTCCCGCAGGAACCCGGCGTTGGCCGTGTCCGCGACCCCCACCGGCGAGTCCAGCAGCGCCGTCTTGGCGGCCTGCAGGCCCTTCTCCCATCCCGATCCCTGGGTCCCGACCATGTCGATCTTGGCCATGAACAGGGCCTCGTAGTTGGGGGTGTCGGGTGTGATGTACAGCGGATTGGGGCCCAGCAGGACCCCGCCCGCCTCGGATTCCATGTCGGTGGTGGTCACCCCGATGTGCCAGTCCGAGTCGCTCTCGTTGACCTCGAAGATGAAGTCCGCGAACGCCTCCTTGACCTTGTCGTGCTCCTGCTTCATCGAGGGCGAGTTGTCGACCACGAACAGGATATCCACGGCCACCGAGGGATCGAGGAAGAACACCTCGGTGTGCTCGGTGCCGCTGAGCTGGTACTCGTTGCAGCCGGACAGGGGCGCGAGCAGGAGGACGAACGCCAGCCAGCGGACCATGGGGACCTCCATGTCCAGAGTAGGGCGAGGGCAGGCCCTACGATGACGCCCATGGTGAATCGGACCCCGACTGGGGGCGATTACAGGTGTTTCTCCATGTAATCGCTCCAGTGCCGGTAGCCCAGCCGATCGTAGAACCGCCGCGCGGGGGAGCCGGTCACCACGTCGAACAGGACCTTGGTGCACCCCCGTTCGCGGGCGTCCCGTTCGAAACGCTCCATCAGCTGTCGCCCCAAGCCGGTCCCCTGCGCGTCGGGGTGCACGAGGATCATCCGCAGGTGGGCGACCGTGTGGTGCGAGGTGTGGTCGGCATGCCGCTCCCATGCCAGGTAGCCCATCGGGGGAGCATCCGTCGGGCCGGGGGCCGGGGCGGCCACGGTCATCCAGTAGTCCCCGGCTCCCAGGTGCGACCGGACGTTCGCCTCGACCCGGGCCAGGTCGTGGTCGCGACCGCGCTCGGTCCACACGGGCTGGATCGACCGGCGGTAGAGCTCCATCACGGGCGGAACGTCCCCCTCGACCAGGGCGCGGAACGTGTACGTCGTACCGGTCATGGCGGGATTGTCGAGGAGGGACCGCAGGCGGTCAACCGGACTTCGGATCCCGGTTGTCGATGGAGTACCCTGTCTCCGTGCCGGAGCTCCCCGACGACGTCCTGCGGATCTGCCAGCGCCACCTGCCGGGGTGGCGGGATCTGACCCCCGATGACATCGAGGTCGCCGGCCCCGGCGGCTTCTCCTCGTACACGATGGCGCTGCGCGTCCTGCGGGTCGACGCGGATCCGCCGGGAGCGTTCTTCCGGCGCCTGCGGGGCAAGGAGAACGCCATCCTCGACTTCGACGCGGAGCGGAGCGTGTTCCTGGCCCTGGGCGACGCCGGGATCGCCGCCCGCTGCCTGGTCTACCGCCGGGACTACCGTCTCGAGGCCCTGTACCGGGGGCGCAGCCTCACCCGCGAGGATCTGAGGGATCCGGAGAACCTGCGCGGGATCGCGGCCAACCTGTGGCGGTTCCACGGCCTGCGCCCCGCCGACCTCCCGCCGGGGACCTTCTTCGAGCGAATGCACCAGCGCTGGGGGACCCTCGCACGCCGGGTGCTGGAGGAGGAGGCGGAGGCGTTCCCCGACGACGAGCGCGCGCTCTGCGACTCCCTGCGCGCGATCTACAGCGAGGAGACCCGGCGCAGGGTCCAGCGGTGCCTCCCGACCGGGGCGCCGGTCTTCTGTCACAACGACACCTACCACGGCAACGTGATGAAGCTCGACACCGGCGACATCAAGCTGCTGGACTTCGAGTTCTCCTGCCTGGGCCACCGGGCCTTCGACTTCGCCAACCTCTTCGCCGAGACCACGCTGCGGCACGGGCTGGACGCCCCCCCTCACTTCGCCCTGGCCGAGCCCGACTTCGGCGAGGACGAGCTCGACGCCCTGATCGGGTACTACCTGGACTGCGAGCCCGGTCTGACCGGAGGGGAGCTGCGATCACGGCGCGACCGCCTCGTGCGCCAGAGCCTGGATCTGATCCCCCTGTCCGACTACATGTACGCACTGGCCGCGATCCCGCTGGCGGTGAATCCGATCCAGCGGATCCGCTTCATCCCCTACGCGAGCCAGCGCTTCGCGCGTTTCCTGCACGCGACAGAGGAACGGTTCGGTCCATGAAGATCCCCCTCGCCATCGTCGGTCTGCTCCCGGCCCTCGTCGCCTGTCCCGGGCCCGAGCCGGAGCCCGATCCACGGACCCCCGATCCGGAGCCGCTGATCGAGCTGCTCCCCCTGTCGGTCTCCGACGACAACCGCATCGTCGACGACCGGGACCGCGAGGTGCTGTTGCGGGGGGTCAACATCACCTCGCTGGGGGAGTACTGGCAGGGCAACCCGGACTGGCCGCCGACCCTGCCCACCACCGACGAGGACTGGGACGCCATGGCCTCCCGCGGGCTGTCGGTGATCCGGCTGGTGGTGCACTGGTCGCGGCTGCAACCCGAGCGGGGCGCCGTCGACGGGGACTACCTGGACGAGATCGAGCGGGCCGTGGACGCGGCCGCGGAGCACGGCATCTACACCGTCATCGACATGCACCAGGACGCCTACTCGGCGTTCATCTACACGGATGACGACGAGGAGTGTCCCGAGGACTCGTGGCCCGGCAAGGGCTGGGACGGGGCCCCCGAGTGGGCGACGCTGACCGACGGCCTGAGCACCTGCGTGACCGGCGACCGCAACAGCGCGCCGGCGGTGGTCGCGGCCTGGAACCACTTCTACGACAACACCGACGGGATCCGGGACGAGTTCGTGGCCACCTGGATCGCGGTGGCCGAACGCTTCGCCGACCGCCCCGAGGTGGCGGGCTACGACCTGCTCAACGAGCCGGACACATCGAGGCCGGCGGCCGAGCTGACCCCCCTATACGACGAGCTGCTGGTCCAGCTGATCGAGGGGATCCGCGGGACCGGCTCGGAGCAGCTGATCTTCCTTGAGCCCGCAATCCCGGCCGGTGACCGGGAGAACGGCCTGATCCTCGCCGACCCGGTACGGATGGGGGTGGAGTCGTTCAACCTGGTGGGTTCGACCCACAACTACGCCGAGTCCATCGACACCACGGGCCTGACCCTGGAGCAGACCAACGACCTGATCTGGGCCATGGCCGAGGCCCAGGGCACCGGGGTGTGGATCGGCGAGTACGGATTCTGGAGCACAGGCGAGGAGACCCTGGAGAAGGCGGCCCGCTACGCCGCAGACGAGGACGCCCACGTCCAGGGCGGCGCCTGGTGGCAGTGGCGCCAGCCCTGCGGCGACCCCCACAGCCTGCACCGGGACGGCGACGACTGGGTGCCCGGCGACACCATCGTCCACCTCAACTCGATGGACTGCGTGAACGACACCGACCTGGGCCCGACCGAGGAGTTCCTCGTCTTGCTGGGCCGGGGCTACCCGCGCAGCGCTCCCGGGCGCATCTCGCTGCTGCAGAACGCCGCCTACAGCGGTGAGCTGCGGATCGAGGGCCGCTGGGCCGACGCCGGCGACGAGATCCTGGTGTGGACCCCCACCACCGGCGACACCCACCTGGCGTGGTCCGACGGCCTCGATGACCTCGTCGAACACCCCGTGGACGGCGGCCGCCTGCTCTCCGCCACCGTGTCCGAGGACGGCGACTACGCCGTCGGCGTCTCGTTGCGCTGAGGTCCGCCGGGCCGTCCCGCGCCTTTCACCTGCCGTTTCAGCTCCGCTTCAGGAACGCCCCGTAGCGTGGTGATCGAGCCTGAGATTGGAGGACTCGATGACGATTCGCACTGCCGTTTTCTTCGCGTTCCTGTTCACCTTCACCGTCGCCGGATGTCCGCCGGGAGTCTCCGGGGACCCCGGTGTCACCGACAAGGTCGAGGGCGACCTGCGGCGAATGCCGGCCGAATGGGAGGCCCAGGGCGCGGTCTGGCTCCAGTGGCCCCAGCCCTGGGAGGGCACCCAGGTGAGGGCTGCATTCGTGGACATCATCGAGGTGATCACCGCGTACGAGGACGTGCACCTGGTGGTCAACGACGAAGGGGATCAGCAGCGGGCCGTGGCCGCGCTGGGCGGGGCCGACAGCTCGCGGCTCCATCTCCACGTGATCCCCACCGACAGCTCGTGGATGCGGGACAACGGTCCGCGCTACGTGGAGGTCGACGGCCGGATGGTGCTGCAGAACTGGGAGTTCGACGGCTGGGGTTCGGCGTGGGGCGCGACCCAGTTCGCCCGGGACAACGAGGTCCCCGAGGCCGTGGCCGACATCCTGGACCTGCCGGTGGAGCAGGTGTCGATGATCCACGAGCGCGGGGACCTGGAGGTCAACGGCGTGGACACGGCCATGGTCAACTGGAGCGTGGTCTCCGACCGCAACCCCGGCCAGAGCCGGGAGGACCTCACCGCCGTGTTCCAGGAGGCTCTGGGGGTCGATTCGGTGATCTGGGTCGAGGGCTTCGATCCCCTGGACGGCACCCGGGGACACGTGGACGGGCTGGCGCGCTTCGTGGCCGAGGACACCGTGCTCGTGGGGGACGACGGCAGCCAGCTGATGGACCAGATCGCGGCGCAGGTCGCCGAACAACGGCCCGACCTGACGGTGGACCGCCTGGAGGCCTACGACGCGGCCCTGCTGCTGAACTTCCTGGTGGGCAACGGCTTCGTCCTGGTGGGCACCAGCGGAGACGACGACCAGGACGCCGAGGCCGTGCGGGCGCTCGGGGGCTACTTCCCCGGTCGCGACATCCACTTCGTGAACGTGGACGCCCTGTGGGCCAACGGCGGCGGCATCCACTGCGTGACCAACGACCAGCCCGTCCTCCCTTGACCTTGCCTCGCTCCCCCGCCTCCCTCCGCCTCTCGGGGTATGCTGACCCGATGCGGATCCTGCTGGTCGAGGACGAGCCCGTCCTGCGCTCCTCCATCGCCCGCGCCCTGCGGGAGGACGGTCACGCGGTCGACGAGGTCGAATCCCGGTTCGAGGCCGAGACGGAGATCCGCGTGGTCGAGTACGGCCTGGTGATCCTCGACCGGGGCCTGCCCGACGGCGACGGCCTCGACACCCTTCGACGCTGGCGGCGGGACGGCCGGACCTTCCCCGTGCTGATCCTCACGGCTCGGGACGCCATCGACGACCGCATCGACGGTCTGGACGGCGGAGCCGACGACTACGTGGTCAAGCCCTTCGACCTGGGCGAGCTGCGGGCGCGGGTGCGCTCCCTGTCCCGCCGGGGGGCCGAACTGCACGACGTGGTGCTGCGGGCCAGCGATCTGGAGCTGAACACCGCCAGGGCCCAGGTACGCCGGGCGGGCGTGTTGCTGCCCCTGCGGAGCAAGGAGATCGCGGTGCTGCAGATCCTGCTGGAGCGCCGGGGACGTGTGGTCAGCCGCGATCAGCTCCGTGAGGCCTGCTGGGACGCCGACCACGAGCCGGGATCCAACGTGGAGGAGGTGACCGTGTCATCCCTCCGCCGCAAGCTGGGCGATCCCCCGCTGATCCGGACCCGCCGCGGGCTGGGGTACACCATTGACGACTGATCCGCGGACCCTGTCGCGACGCATCGCCCGGTCCACGGCCGCGGTGTGGATCGCCGGCGTGCTCGTTTTTGCCGGGCTGTCCATCGCCGTGGCGGGGCGGAGTCACCAATCGGACGTGGACAGCCAGCTGTACGCGCACGCCCTCGCCGCGTACGGGCTGGGCTGGTGGGACCTGGACGGGGTCTTCCACGACGAGGTGCTGTACAAGGAGCCCGAGCTGACCCGGGGGGAGGTGCGGATCACCTTCGCCACACCCGAGGGACGGGTCTTCGGACCGCCGGATCCGGACCGGGAGGTGCTAGTCCGCCAGGCGATGGAGACCGAGGAGCCGGTCTGGCTCGACAGGGGCAGGGAGCGCACCCTGGCCATCGCCGCGTACGGAGACGACGACCGGGCCCACGGCGCGGTCATCGCCACGATGTCCACCGGTGCGGCGCGGGTCGCCACGGCGCGCTTCGCCGGGTCCACCGCCGTCGCCGCGCTCGTCCTGATCCTCGCTGGGTTGTTCATGAGCCAGCGGCTGGCCACGCGCCTGCTCGGCGCCCTGCAGGCGTCGCTCGCCGAGCGGGAGCAGATCCTCGCCGGCGCCGCCCACGAGCTGCGCAACCCGATGGCGGCGCTCCTGGCGCGCATCGACTCCACCCCCGAGGGTGGAGCCGAGACCGCGCTGCCCGAGATTCGCGGCACGGCACGTTCGGTCTCGGGCGTGGTGGAGCGCCTGCTGACCTGGAGCCGTCTGGCCCACGCCACCCTGTCCACGGGTCCCGTGCGCCTCGACCTGCTCGTGGAGGTCTGCCTGGAGGACGACGAGCTCCTGGACGCGGAGCCCACCGTGGTGGACGGGGACGCCGAACTGCTGGAGGTGGCGGTCCGCAACCTGGTGGACAACGCCCGGGTCCACGGCGGGGGCATCGAGCGCGTGCGGGTCGCGGACGGGCGGGTGGAGGTGCTCGATCGGGGCGACGGCATCCCCGACGAACAGCTCCTCGAGCCCTTCACCAAGGGAGCCGCGAGCCCGGGTTCCGGCCTGGGCTTGGCGCTGGCGCGCCGCATCGCCCAGCGCCACGGGGGCCACCTCGAGATCTCGCCGACGGTGGCGCTGGTACTCCCGGTCCGCGGGGACTGATCCGGGCGAATCGCGGGTCTCGCCGCCCACTTCAGCTCCCGTTCAGATTCGCCTCCTACGGTGGGATCACGTTCAACCCAGAGGAGGCTCCGATGTGCGCTCGATCCCACCTTTCGACCTTCGTTCTCACCCTGGTCACTTCATCGTCGTGGGCGGCAGTGGCCGCGGTGATCCTCCTGGCGACGGGATGCGATCGCTCCGTGGAGGTGGACGCGGGCGAGCTGGAGGACGCGGTGGGCGGGGTGGTGGTCGACGTCCACGACGACGTGGGCTCGGTGGTGGTGGTCACCTGGGAGCAGCTGGAGACCCACCTTGGCTGGGTCGAGTACTCCTTCGACGATGGAGGGTGGCGATCGAGCCCCCCTCGTGAGCTCGACGTGGGCAGCCAGCGGGAGCTGCTGCTGGGCATCCCTTACGGAGCCGAGGCCCAGATTCGACTGGTCAACGCGCTGGACGCCGGCCCCGCGACCAGCGATCAGGTCTCGATCACCACCGACAGCCAGCCGGCGGGCATCCCGACGGCCACCCTCCTCGCCGCGGATCCGGCGCGGTGGGAGCCGGAACATCCCTACCTGCTCGCGGGCCTCGAGGACTGGACCGTGATCCTCGACCGGGACGCGCGGGTGGTCTGGGGCCACAAGACCCCCGCCTTCCGCGTCACCATGCACCCCCAGGTCTCCGTGGACGGCCGCGACCTGCTGATCGACCACGGCTCGTTCTGGGCCGTATTCGACAACGGCAACGGGTCCAAGGTCGTCCGTCTCAAGATCGACGGCTCCGAGGTGGCGAACTACGCGACGAAGGGGCTGCACCACCCCTTCGCCGAACTCGCCGACCGCTCCCTCGTCTGGACGGCGATGGACGGAGACGACGAGACCCTCGAGCGGCTGCACCCGGACGGGACGCAGGAGACGATCGCCTCGTGCACCGAGCTGCTGGGTGGCCTGGGGGGAGAGGACTACTGCGGCTCCAACACCCTGCGCTGGAACGAACCCACGGACTCGCTGCTGGTCTCCCTGTACTCCCACGAGACGGTCCTGGAGGTCGACCTGGCCAGCGGTGAACTCCTGCGCAGCTTCGGTCACCACCCGGGATCCTGGTCCTTCGACCCGCCGGGGGCGGCGTTCTGGTGGCAGCACGGCGCGCACTACACCGACGCCGGTACCCTGCTGACCTCCTCGCACCGGTTCGACGGGGATCCCGAACTCGTGATCCGGGAGTACACCCTGGACCCGGACAGCGAGACGCTCAGGGAGGTCTGGAACCACGGCCTCGGCGGCGGCATCGAGGCCGCGTACATGGGCGAAGCCCACCGCCTCCCCGGCGGAAACACCCTGCACAACTACGGCAGCAACCCGCGGCTGCGGGAGGTGACGCCCGACGGCGCGGTGGTGTGGGACGTGATCTGGGAGGGCGGCGGATCCTGGGAGCTGGGCCGGACGACCCCGCTGGGAGACCTCTACGCGTTCACCCCTTGACGCGCTTGCGCCGGCGCCCCACGCGACTGGACGCGGTCGCGGTCCAGGGATCTTCGGGCCAGTCGTGCTTTGGATAGCGCGCGCGGAGCTCCTTGCGCACCTGGGCGTAGGTCGTGTCCCAGAAGCTGCGCAGGTCGGTGGTGACCTGCTGGGGGCGGCCGTTGGGCGCCAGCAGGTGCACCGTCAGCGGCACACGGCCGCTGGCCACGCGGGGGGTGTCAGCCAGGCCGAACAGCTCCTGGATCCGGGCGGCGAGGACCGGGGGGCCGTCGTCGGGGTACGCCAGCGCCACCGCCCGGCCACCGGGCACGACCCAGTGTTCGGGGGCTTCGGTCTGGAGGGCTCGGCGCTGGGACGGCGATAGCATGCCGGTCATCGCGTCAGCCACCGGGGCGGCGCGGAGCTCGGCGAACGAGGCACGACCGGCGCAGAGCAGCGGCAGCAGCTCGTCGCGCAGGCACACCTCGGGATCCGGCAGATCGAGGGCCGGGGCGGCGCGGCGCAGGAAGCGCCACCGCGCGAGCATGCTCGAGAGCGGAGGTCGATCCAGCCCGAACGCTCCGGACGGATCGGCGGCGGCGGCCTCGGCCAGGGTCCGGGCGACGGCGTCGGGATCCGGGGCGGCCACGGGGCGCTCGTCGAGGGTCAGATCCGCGACCGCCACCCGCTCGCGCGCGGACACCCGGGCGGCAGACGCGTCGAACGTCAGCTCGATCCCACGGCGGACCAGGTACCCGGGGAGCCACTCCCGCTCCACCCCCGACGCCATCCGGACCCTCGACTCCGAACGCGCTCCGCGGCGACCTGCCGTCAGCTCCACGCACACCAGCAGCTCGTCGTCCACCACGCCGGACGATGCGGCCAGCCGGACTCCACGCCCGCCCACCATCCGCGCGCGTGGCGCCCCTGGCTCGCGCCGGCGGGCCAGGCGATCGGGGTAGGCGGTGAGCAGGGCCCGCATCAGGGCCCGGTCCCTGGCCTCGCCGCGGGGGAGCTGCGCGCTGGGTTCGATCCGGGCCCGGCGCGCCAGCTGGCGGCCGGCCGCGAGGATGCGGCGGGCGGCGCCGTGGAGGACCTCGTCGTCGCGGTAGGGGGTCTCCACGGAGGGATAGCCCACCAGCAACCACCCCCACCACA
>CAZITQ010000026.1:0-36663 GCA_964542165.1 uncultured Rickettsiales bacterium | reverse complement strand
TGCTCGACCGCGGACAGCAGGTCGAGCACGTCCGAGCGGGAGCGCCAGCGGGGAGCTTCGTCCCGGGGATCGCCGCGGCGCACCGGGGGGCGTTCGGCCAGCAGCGCGGCCAGCAGGCACGCCGACTCGCCGGCGCCCCTCGCGTCCCCCTCCAGCACCAGGCGCGCCAGGCGCGGGTGGAGCGGGAGGGCGGCCATGGCCCGACCGCGGTCGGACAGACGGTCGTCGGCGTCCAGGGCGCCCAGGGTGCGCAGCAGGTCCAGGGCCCGGTCCAGGGCGTCGGCGGGCGGCGCCTCGAACCAGGCGAAGGAGCGCGGATCCTCCCCCCAGGTCAGCAGGGTCAGAGCCGGACCCGCCAGGTCCAGACGCGCGATGTCCGGAGCGGCGGCCGCGGGCAGATGGGCCTGCTCGTCCTCGGTCCACAGGCGCAGACAGCGCCCCGGACCGGTGCGCCCGGCCCGTCCCGCGCGCTGGTCCGCCGAGGTCGCGGCGATCCGACGCAGCTCCAGGCGGTCCAGCCCCACCGCCGGGTCGTACCCGGGCGCGCGCGCCAGGCCCGCGTCGACCACCGCGGCGATGCCGTCGATGGTGATCGAGGATTCGGCCACGTTGGTGGCCAGCACCACCTTTCTCCGGGGACCGGGCCGCAGCACCGCGTCCTGCCGATCCCCGGGCAGATCGCCGTACAGCGGCATCACGGCCAGATCGCGCCCATCGGCATCGGCGGCCAGGATATCGGCGGCCCGGTGGATCTCGCCGACCCCGGGGAGGAACGCCAGCACGTCTCCCTCTCCGGCGTCCAGGACCCGGCGCACACCGGCAGCGACCCGCGCGGGGATCGGCCGGGAGTCGGCGCGGCGCAGGTACTCGATGTCCACCGGGTGGCTGCGCCCGTCGGAGGTGATCACCGGAGCGTCTCCCAGGTAGCGGGCCACCGGAGCCGGATCGAGGGTCGCCGACATCACCACCAGAGCCAGGTCGGGCCGCACCTCCCGGCGCACGTGTCGCGCCATGGCCAGGGCCAGGTCGGCGTGGATCGATCGCTCGTGGAACTCGTCGACGACCACCGCCCCGATGCCCTCGGCCAGCGGATCGTCGTGCAGCATGCGCACCAGCACGCCCTCGGTGACCACCAGGATCCGGGTGCGGGCCGACTCCACCCGGTCGAGGCGGATGCGGTAGCCCACCCGGTCCCCCAGGCGACCGCCGGCCTCGTCCGCCATCCGCCGCGCCGCCGCCCGCGCCGCGACCCTCCGGGGCTCCAGCACCACGATCCGGCCCCCGACCGCGTCGAGCAGCGCCGGGGGGACCCGGGTGGTCTTCCCGGCCCCGGGGGGGGCGACGACCACCGCTGCCCGGGCCGCTCGCACGGCCGCGACGATCTCGGGGATCACCTCGTCGACGGGAAGCGGCGGCTGCACGCGCCCACCCTACACCAGCGAGGGGAGGGGGGAGGGGTCGGGAGGGATGGATGAGGTGCCTGATGGATGAGGTGCCGTGTTCTTGGGGATCCAGATATTCGTAATAAACAAAATCCCAAAAAGACACGGCACCTCCTACATCGCCCGCATCAGGGACCCCTGCTCGCAGTCCGCCTTGTAGGCGTAGTTGGCCCGCGCGTCAGGCGTCCCCCCGGGGACCTCGAGGTCGAGCAACAGGTAGGAGACGGTGTCCGCTGGTGCGCGATTTCCGGACATGTCGACCGTCTCGGCGCAGGTCGCGCCCGGCGGCAGAGTGGTAACGCGCAGTACGACCAGGAAGAGCGGGGCGCGTGTCGCCAGACGGGGCACACCCGGTCGGACCTGGACCAGCCCTCCGGCACGTCTCAGATCACCTCGCCGGGGTTGCGATCGAGATGCTGCCTGCCCAGGTGCATTTGCGGGTGGAGTCGTAGTTGAGGGCGCCGGGGAACTGGTCAGCGACAGACAGTCCATCGACACCAATCTGCACTTGCCCGACGGGTAGCGCGGCGCGTAGCGTCCGACGAGAACCGAAAATGAATGAGCGCTCATTCATTTTCGGGGGACCAGGTGAGATGAAGGCCGAAACACCAGCACGTCGGGGCGTACCAGACCCGATCTCGCAGCTGCCGGCGGCGAGATTGACGCAGGGACTACACACGGTCCGACGCGCTGGTATCCGGAAGGTCTCCGCGTGGTAGTCTCCGCTTGGGCAGCGATCACCATCGGGATCATCGCGCTCTGCATCGTCTCGATCGTCGGGATCGCCTTCGGAATGATCTCCATCGTCGGGATCGTGCTTGTCGGTCGGGCCCCGTTGCCCGTCTCGCGAGGAAACGTCAACACGTGTACCGGCCACCGGTTCCCCACCGAGCAGAGTGGCGGAACGAGTTCCCGTGGTGCATCTGCATCGATCTCCGTCTGTACTGGCTGCGTGCGACTAGAGCCTGCAGAGATTCCGGATTCCACATCACGGTCCCCTTGCCCCCCCACAACCGATCTCATGGTGAGCGAGCGTTTGGCACGGTCACTCTACGGCGGCCACACTTGCAACGTGCGACCACCGCCAACGGAATCCTCCGCGCTGATCGAGCAGCAGCTCACCCATCATCGAATGGTTTACCGGCTGTACTGCCCTAACTGCGGACGAACAGGAGGTCTCGATGGCCTCGAGCGCTGCCCCCAGCGCTGGTGCGGCCAACGATTGGCCGTCGACGACCGTGGAAGAGGGGTCAGAGATTGACATTCGACGAAGTGGCGGAACCGCTGCCAACGCGGTGGGACAAGATTAGGGCCGTGCAGCGGATGCAGCGTCACCTCGAGGTGCATCTGGCCGAGAATATACCGATGGCCGCCCTGGCCCGGGAAGCGCACGACTCCCCGAGGGATGAGGTGCCGTGTCGTTGGAATTCGGAAGTTCAACGAATATCCAAATCCCAAAGACACGGCACCTCTCGAACGGCACATCCAGAAGACCGCTAGATCGCCTCCACGAGTACCGGGATTCGCACGCTGGAGTACGCCTGCATCCAGCGTTCCGAGGCCTCGGAGCGCAGTAGGGCCTCCCACACCACGGCGCCGTCCCCGGTGACCTCGACCAGGTGACACCGGGGCACGTCTCCGGTCTCGTCGAGCTGGGTGATCAGGGTGTTGCCGTTGGCCAGGCGGTTGGCATCGCCGAACTGGGGCGAGTACCAGGGATCGGCCGGCTCGCCCTCGGGGTACTCCCAGACGATCTCGGCGGTCATGGCGTCGGGATCCAGGGCGTACTCCACCGCACGGGAGTAGGCCCGGTCGGCGGCGCCGTTGTCGTGGAGCAGCACGTTGCCGTCGGGCTGGATCTCCGTCGCGTGGGCGTAGTCGAACCAGGGGTGGTCGTGGTCCCCATGGAGGCCGAAGTCACCGCCCTCGCCCAGGGCCCACAGGACGCCGCCGTCGGCGCGGTCGACCTCCATCAGCAGGCTCTGGCCCCTGGAGTTCACGTGGGCCACGTCCCGTTCCAGGTCCACGGTCACGGCGTTGAGCCACGACAGCTCCCCGGGTGGGATCTCGAAGTGGTCATGGGCGTTCCAGGTCCAGACGGTCTGGTCGTCCGCGTCGAACTCCCGGACCACCTCGGTGAGGTTGCCGTCGACGAACTCGGAGATCAGGGCCAGGTAGTTGCCGTTGTCGAGCTTGCCGAAGGCATGGTGCATGTACCCCGGCGTGAGGAAGTCCGGCTGCTCGGGCCCCTCCCACACGTGCTCGCCGGCCAGGTCCACCTCGACCGGGGTGTCCCCCGGGAACACGGCCCCGCCGATCAGGACCCGGTCGCCGTCCACCAGGCTGACGTCCAGCTCGCTGGCCGCCTGACCCGACGGGGGTGTGTAGAACCAGACCGGCTCACCGGCGGCGTCCAGCATGGCGACCACGTACTCGGGCAGGGGCGACTCGGGTTGGTGGAAGGTGAATCCGGCGAGGGTCCAGCCGGGCTGCGTCCGCTCCGGATCGTGGTGCGGGACCTCGGCGACGATGGGCTCGAAGGGCAACGGCGAGGTCGAGAATGTCAGGTCATCGGAGCGCGTCTCCACCCCCTGCTCGTTCGCCGACACCGCCTGAAGGTGGACCTGGGTGTCGCCATGGACGCCGAAGACGAGTAACTCGTGTTCGGTGGCCAGGGCCGTGTCGGAGACGCGGTACGAGTACCCACCCCCCTCGCCGAACTCCACCGCGCCCGCCGTCGGTACGTCCGTGGTCCAGCGGACGAAACAGGACAGGGGGTTGTCGGGGTTCTCGACGACCACGAGGTCGGACAGGACGGCCCCCCCGGGGACCTCACCGCAGCCCAGCAGGGCCGCGATGCCAGCAGCGGCTCCGGGCGCGACTGCACATCCCCTCATCCGGCCCTCCTTCGGCGGCGACGGTCCTCTTCCTATCACGGGTGAGATGAAGGCGGAGCGCGGGTCGTCGGGGAGGGGGTCGCGCGATCGGTGGCGACCGTCGGGGATCTTCGTCCAAGATGATGGCCACATCCACCAGGAACACGGAATATCCGCGCTCACCCGAGGGGTCCTGGAGTCACGATGACGCCCACTGTGCTCGTTGCCGCCCTCCTCGCCGCCACACCCGCGGAAACGGCCGCACCGGTCCACCTGGCCGCCTGCGACGGCCAGCGGGTGGAGTACCTGGGAAGCTTCGAGCAGGGCTGGAACTTCGTCGCCGGCTGGCGCGCACAGATCGCGCAGCCCCGGGACCCCGTCGACGCCACCGACATCGACCGTTTCCTCGAACCCCTGACGGGACAGCGCTGGACCGCGTACGGCGCGGGCGGCGAATCCCCGCGATCCGTCGAGGGCGAGTTCGAGCGGCCCTTCATCGTTCCGGTCTGGAACGAGGAGTACCGGACGACCGGGGACGAGGTCGAGGACCGGGGCGCCGAGTCCACCCTGGTGCTCGGAACCTGTTCCGAGGCAGGCGAGGTCTACCTCTCGCGCCCCCTGGATCGGGCCCGGCCGAGCCGGCCCGGGACCGGCGAAATCGAAGCGCTGACGGCCTCCGTGGCGCCCCGCCGGGCGGGCTACGAGGTCTCCGCCGTGGACACGGGCGCTTACAGCGGGCTCCGGGAGGTGGTCGCCGATTTCACGACCCCGACCGCGGACGAACCCCGCTACACGGTGCGCCGCTGGGTCGTCCAGGGGGACTCGGTCCGCGGGGACGCCGCGGTGTCCTGGTACGAAGGCGAACCCGGTTCGATCCCCGACCGCACGTGGTTCTCCCCCGCCTACCGCGTCCTGATCGGCCTGATGCCCACGACCTCCACCGAGAAGAGCCGGACCCGGGGCTACGTGGTGCTGGTCTGGCACCCTGGAGGCGCACGTTTCACCCCGGTCTTGCTGGACGGCAGCGGCTGCTAGCACGAATCGGGGAGGATGCCCCTGTCGAGCGCCTCGGCGAAGGGCCGCCCCACGGCGCTGATCACCCCTCCGGCCCGGCTCCGCGGATCGGCAGGAGCCGCAGATCCTGTACCGACCGACTGGTCGGTCTTTTCCCTTGACGCCACGCCCCACGGTGATAGCCTCGCTCCCATACCGACCGACCAGTCGGTCTAGTCAGTCGCCATGGAGGCCTCGATGTTCGACTCCGCTCTCCCCCGAACCCCGCTCTCCCTGTACACCCTGACCGCGCTCCTGCTGCTGGGCCTGGGCTCATCCGCCTGGGCGATCCCCAGCGCCGACGAGATCATCGCCAAGGCCGACGCGGCCGGTACGGCCGACACCGCCCACACGGTGATGACCCAGACGATCCAGACCACCGGCGGCAACACCCGCACCTTCACCATCGAGAGCTGGGCCATGGACGGCGACGACAAGAGCCTGATGCGCTTCGTCGAGCCGGCCCCCAGCCGCGGCATCGGCATGCTCAGCCTCGATGGCGGAGACAACATCTGGGCCTACTTCCCGGACTCGGACGACCTGCGCAAGATCGCCTCGTCGTCCCGCAACAGCTCCATGGAGGGCAGCGACTTCTCCTACGAGGACATGACGGGGCAGAAGCTCGCCGAGAAGTACACCGCCGGCGACGTGGCCGAGGAGAGCATCGGCGGCCACGCGTGCTACCGCCTCACCCTGACCCCCACCGGCAAGAGCTCGTACTCCAGGGTCGTGGTGTGGATCGACACCACCAGCTACGTGCTGCACCAGAGCCACTACTTCGACAAGAAGGACCGCCACGTGAAGACCCTGACCCTGTCGGGCTGGCGCCAGGTCAGCGGTGTATGGACGCCCCAGACCCTGGTCATGAAGAACGAGCGGCGGGGATCGGCCACGACCATCGAGATGGTCGACGTGGAGTACGGCGTCGCCATCGACGAGCGCACGTTCACCACCGAGACCCTCACCACCTTCTAGGAGCGCCATGCCCGGCACCCACAAGAAGCGGCAGGTGGCCCGCAGCCCCGAGGCCCTGGCGGCCAAGAAGGACCTCATCCTCGACGCGGCCCTGGCGCTGGTCGCGGACGAGGGGTACGCCCGCAGCACCATCAGCCGGATCGCCCAGAAGGCCGGTATCGGCCGGGGCACGGTCTACTGGCACTTCGAGTCCAAGGACGAGCTCTTCCTGGGCCTGATGCAGCGGGAACTGGACCGGATCGTCGAGGGCATGCCCGCGGTGCTCGAGATGGACCTCCCGCCCGTGGAGAAGTTCGAGACCCTGGTCGCCGGCTTCTTTCAGTTCTACGAGCAATTCGGTCAGGCCCCCAACGTCCTCAAGGCCTACCTGGCCGTGTTCACGGGTGTCGGGGACGCGACCCGGGATCGGATGGCGGCGGTCGCCGCCGAGGCCTACGGACAGTTCAACGGCCTGCTGACCGATCTGCTGGAGGACGGCAAGTCCAGGGGCCAGGTCCGGCCCGAGCTCGACAGCCCCATCGCCGCGGCTGCCGTGGTGGTGCTGCTGGACGCCATGTACCTGCAGGTTGCGTTCGGCCTGGTGGAGAACGACCCCGCCCGGCTGGCCACCTCGATTCTCGATCTGCTGGGGCGCGGATACCGCAGCCCCGAGGGGGACCCCCGATGAGAGAACGCCTCTTCGACTGGCTTGCCCGCAACTCCGCGAACCACCCCTGGCGGTTCCTGATCGCGGTCTTCCTGTTGTTCCTCGGCAGCGCCGGGGCGACGACCCTGCTGGTGCCCAAGCTGACGTTCATGGACCTGCTGCCGGCGGACGAGCCCAAGGTCCAGGAGTACATCGAGATCCTCGAGAACTACGGCAACACCGAGGTCGTGCTGGTCTCGCTCGAGGGTCCGGACCCCGACGAGCTGCTCGAGTTCGCCGGCAAGTTCGAGGAGCGCGTGCTGGCGCTGACCACGGCCGAGGGCGAGCCGTTCTTCCAGCGCGTGGTCTACCGCGAGGACATCGAGTTCATGATGGACCACGCGCTGATGCTGGCCGAGGCCGACGACCTGGACCAGATGCTGGACAACGGCCTGCTGGACGACCCGGGGCTGGCCAGCGTGGTCGGCGGCTACAACCGGATGTTCAAGGCCGAGTACGTGGACGACGACGGCGGCGACGAGAGCCTGGAGAGCCAGGAGCGGGGCGCCGTGCGCATGATCGACTCGATGTGGGCGCTGCCCACGGCCCTGCGCTGGCACCTGGAGCACCCCGACCTCCCCGACGAGCAGCGGCGCGCCGGGATCGAGCGAGCTGCCCACCGCTTCGCCGTCGGGGACGAGCACTACTTCTCCGACGACAAGAGCATGCTGCTGCTGATGGTGCACCCGACCTACTCCACCGAGGACTGGGTGTACGCGCTGCCGGGCGTGCAGTACCTGCGCGACGAGCTCGAGGCGCTGCTGGTGGAGTACCCGGCCATCGGCGACAACTACGCCGGCCCCTGGGACACCCCTGCCATGTGGGAGATGTTTGCCGGCGGCATCGAGGACCAGGCCCAGCTCGACACGATGCGGCTGCAGGTCCCCTACTCGGTGCCCGCCATCGCCCCGGCGGACAAGCTCGACTCGGGCACGGGCATGACCGGCCTGCAGGTGATCACCGACGACGAGACGATGACCATGTACCACGACATGGGCTGGAACACGGTGCTGGCCTTCGTGGTGGTGCTGCTGCTGTTCATCGTCACCTTCCGCATGTGGACCTCGCCGGTGATCGCGATGATCGTGCTGGTCATGTCGATCACCCTGGCGCTGGGCGTCAACGCCCTGGCCCTGGGCGAGCTGACGATGATGGCGATGATGTTCCCGATCATCCTGCTGGGGCTGGGGGTGGACTACTTCGTCCACATCCTCGGAGAGTTCACCCAGCGCCGGGGACAGGGCGACGACATCGAGACGGCGCTGCAGCACACCCTGAAGAAGACCGGGCGCGGCATCCTCACCGGCGGCCTGACCACCTCGATCGCTTTCCTGGCGCTGGCGTTCACCTCCTTCAAGGGGTTCACGGACTTCGGTCTCAGCGCCGGCATCGGCGTGCTGTGCACCCTGTTGACCAGCTTCCTGGTGCTGCCGGCGGCCCTGGTCATCGTCCACCGCTTCTGGGATCGCCGGGCGAAGAAGAAGGGCGTGACCAGGGAGCCCAAGGAGGTGATCCGGTTCCGCTTCCTGGCGCTCATCGGCTCGGCCACCTACCGGTACTGGCCCGTCACCCTGATCGTCGTCGGGGTGCTCACCGTGTTCCTGGGCAAGCAGGCGGCGAACGTGGGCTATGCGACCAACATGTTCGACGTCGAGGCCGAGAACCTGGCCTCGGTCGAGCTCAACCGAGTGCTCGAGGAGCGCTTCTACCTGCACCCCGACTCGGTCGTCGTCTCCGCGGAGAGCCTGGAGGAGTCCTGGCAGCTGACCGACGGGCTCGACGACCTGGGCACGATCAACATGGTCGACTCGATCTCCTACGTCCTGCCCCCGCCGGGGGAGCAGGCGGAGCGGGCCGAGCGGGTCGAGGAGCTCCAGGGCCGCATCGTGTCTTGGGGCGACGCCCCGCCGTTCGCCGCGTCCGAAGAGGAGACCGCCGAGGATTCCGACGCGTCGGCCCGGCGCGTGGCCGCCTTCCTCAAGTCCCTGTACCAGATGGACTGCAACATCATCACGATCAAGAAGAGCGCGTACATGGCCGGCCAGGACCGCCTGTACGACCGGGCCGGCGCCATCGTGGAGGAGGGCGAGAGCTGCGTGGCGCGCGTCGAGGGCCAACCCCGACCCGACGAAGGCTGGCCGCGCATCGCCGCGTCCGAGGACATGAAGGCCATCGCGGCGTATGCCGAGGCCCACCCCGACGAGATCGCCGCGCGGCTCGACGAGTTCCAGGCCGTGTTCCAGCCCCAGATGAGGCGGATCTACGAGCGCATGGCCAACCCCGAGCCCATCACGCTCGAGAGCCTGCCCCAGTCGATCCGGGATCGCTACCTGTCCGAAGACGGGACCCAGTTCCTGGTCACCGCCTACCCCAGCGGCGACATCTGGGAGGAGGAGTTCCAGGACCGCATCTTCGCCGACGTGGAGACCGTCAGCGATCGGGTGACCGGCATGCCGCCGCTGTTCGTGGCGACCATCGAACGCGGCGCCGCCGAGGGCAAGAAGGCCACGATGTTCGCCCTGCTCGCCATCGCCCTGCTGCTGCTGCTGGACTTCATCGTACTGAGCCGGGCCCGGTTCACCGGCGGCATCGTCAGCGCCGCGCTGGCCCTGGTGCCGCTGGTCATCGGCACCATCTGGACCGTCGGCTGCATGACCCTGCTGGACATCGACATCAACATCGCCAACATCATCGCCATCCCCCTCATCCTGGGCATCGGCATCGACAACGGCGTACACGTGATCCACCGCTACCGGCTCGAGGAGCAGGGGCAGATCGGCACCGTCCTGAGCACGGTGGGCCGGTCGATCATGCTCACCTCGCTGACCACCATCGCCGCCTTCGGCACCTTCGCCTTCGGTCTGTACCGCGGGTTCGCCACGATGGGGATCATCCTCGGGATCGGCATCGCGATCTGCTTCCTGCTGTCGGCGTTCCTGTTGCCGGCCCTGTTCCGGCCGCTGGAGAAGCTGGGGCTGAAGCTGTGACCGCGGTACGCGCCCTCCTCGCCCTGTGCCTGCTCCTCCCCGCCGTCTCGCCCGCGGCCCAGGAGGAGGGGGCGCCGGCGGCCAGACCGGCACCGTCCGCGCTGCAGTTCCTCGCCGAGACCGTGCGCTGGACCGGCTACTACGAGAACCAGCTCGCGGTCTACTCGCTGCCCCGCAACGAGCACGCCGACCCGGATGGCTGGCCCGTGGACGTGCTGGACTACAACAAGGCCAAGCTGGGCATCCGCTTCAAGCCGTCGCGGGGTTTCTCCGTCCAGGTCGACCTGGTGGCGCGGGCCTTCCTCGGTTCCGACTACCACCTCGCCGACATCCTGCCCCAGCGCTTCGAGGACGAGCTGGCGTTGCTGGAGATGATGGATCCCTCGTCGGTCCGCTACGCGATGGAGAACGAGATCTACCTGGAGAACGCCTTTCTGAGCGCCCAGGTCGGCCGCTTCCGCGTGCGGGTCGGCAAGCAGCCCATGCGCTTCGGGTCCGGCTACCTGTGGAACCCCAGCGACCCGTTCAACGTCATCGACATGCTCGATCCCTCGTACGAGAAGCAGGGGGTGACGTCCCTGCGCATGCAGCTGCACCTGCCCCACGAGATCCTCCTGGAGGCCTACCTCCTCCCCGATCCCTTCGTCACCAAGCCGCGCTTCGAGGACAGCGCCGCGGCCGCCCGGGTCCGCGCAGCGTTCGGCCAGTTCGTGCTCGCCGCCCACTACGCCCTGATGAAGGACACCGCGGCGGTCGATCCGCTGGCCATGGACCCCGACGAGTTCGTGCTGCGTTCGCGACGGCACCTCGTGGGCCTGGAGTTCGTCGGCGAGGTCGGCGGCGTGGGCTTCTGGCTGGAGGGCGCCTACAACCGCATGCCCCGCGACGACTGGGACGACGACGACCTCGAGTTCATCGGCCAGGCCTGGTGGTTCGAGGCGCTGGCCGGGGTGTCCTACACCTTTCCCGGCGGCTTCACCGCCATGGCCGAGTACCTCTACAACGGCCGCGGTGACAACGATCCGTCGGACGTCAGCCTGTGGCAGTGGTTCGCGTACCTGGAGCAGCGCCTGCGCTACCTCAACCAGCACCAGCTGGCCGTCACGCTGCAGCTGCCCATCTCCCGGGCGTTCACCACCGTGGGTCTGACCGGGATCGTCACCCCCGCCAGCCCCGGCTTCGTCCTCAACCCCTCGGTGCAGTTCAGCTGGAGCCAGCACCTCACGGTGATGGTGTACGGCGCCATCAGCTACGCCAAGGACCCCGACGCCGAGTTCGCCGCCGTGGGTCAGGGGGCGTACCTGAGGTTCCGGTTCGCGTTCTAGGTCGCGGCTCCGAAGATCGGGTACCCTGCGCGTCCGGATCGCGGACGGGTTCGACCCCACCAACCGGCGGAGTTGGCGTGGACAACGGCTACATTCCCTGGCTGTCCCTGGCGACGGCGGCCTTCGAGATCGCCGCGGCGATATGGGTGATCACCGGGCCGGGCCGCCGGGGCATCGTGCGCTTCACTGCGCTGCTGCTGGTGGTCCTGGCCGTCTACCAGCTGGCCGAGGTCTGGGTCTGCGCCAACCCCGACCACGTCCTGCGGTCGCAGCTGGCGTTCTGCGACATCATCTGGCTTCCGAGCATCTCGGTCAGCCTGCTGTGCCAGATCGCCGGCGGCGCCCCACGCTGGGTCCGCATCCTGGCGCGCCTGTCCTACGTCTACTGTGCCGGGATCTGCGCCTGGGTCCTGACCCACCCCGAGCCCTTCATCGGCACCATCTGCAGTACGGTCCTGGCCACCTTCCAGCGCGGCCCCCTGGGATTCCAGATGGCCTTCGGCGGCTTCTACGAGGCCACCATGTTCGCGATGCTCGTGGGGGCGGCAGCCGTGATGAAGCGCAACCCCGACCCCATCACCCGCGCCCACGCCGCCGATCTCCAGATCGGCACCATCGGCTTCATCATCCCGGCGCTGCTGACCCAGCACGTCTGGCGAGGCCTCGACCCGTCGCTCCCCTCGCTGATGTGCCACTACGCCCTGATCCTGGCGATCTTCCTGGTGCGGGCATCCCTGCGAGAACGACGACGAGCCCAGGCCGAGGCGACGTAGGCACTTGCAAGAGGAGCTGGCACGCCAGGCAGGATTCGAACCCGCCGGTGCTCCGGGGGCTTGTTCGGGGAGCTGGCACGCCAGGTCAGTCCATAGACAGAACCTGGACCGTCCAGGCGTTCGTGCGGGATGCGTACCGGCGGCGGAAGCCGGTCGCTGGCACGACGCCGGAGCCCGCCTGATGGTCCGGCCAGGACGATACGTTTCTTTGTTTATATAAACTAAAAGCCGATCTATCATGAGAATCGTATCGCGATGCGAGCCCGAGACTACATCGAGGAGCTGGCGGCAAACGGCCGCCACCACTTCACCACCGCCGACGCCATCGAGGCGATCGGGGGTCGACCGCCCGCGGCGCGTGCGCAACTGCGACGTCTAAAGCGGCAGGGGCGAATCGCGGAGCCCACGAGGAGCTTCCACGTCATCGTCCCACCCGAGTACCGCCGCCTGGGCTGCCTCCCGGCCGAACAGTTCGTCGACCAGCTGATGCAGGTGTGGGTCGAGCCGTACTACGTCGGACTGCTCAGCGCCGCCGAGCGCCACGGAGCGGCCCACCAGCGACCGCAGCTCACCCAGGTCATGGTGCGCAAGAACCGGCCCGCGCTGACCTGCGGTCTGGTCCGCATCGCGTTCGTCGCCCGGGGCGATCTGGAACGGATGCCGGTGGACCGGGTCAACACGCCGCGCGGGATGCTGCGCTACGCCACGCCGGAAGTGACGGGGCTGGAGCTGGTCGGCTACCCCAACCACGCGGGCGGCCTGGACAACGTGGCCACGGTCCTCTCCGAGCTCTGCGAGGCGATGTCGGGGGAGGCGCTGTCCGAGATTGCCCGGCTGTCCCCGGTGAGCTGGTCGCAGCGGCTGGGGTTTCTCCTGGAGCTTGTCGGCGAGGAACAGCTTGCCGCTGCTCTCCGCCCCTTCGTGCAGGAACGAGCTCGCAGCTACACCCCGCTGCGCCGGGCGACCAGCACCGCGGGCGGCCGGCGCGTGGGACGCTGGAAGCTCATCGTCAACGTCGAGGTGGAGCCCGACGGATGATCCCCCGCGACCACATCACCGCCTGGCGGACGATGGCGCCGTGGCCGGCCGACGCCCAGGTCGAACAGGATCTGTTGATCAGCCGCGCCATCGTCGAGCTGTTCGACGTGCCCGAGCTGACCGACAGCCTCGTCTTCCGCGGTGGCACCGCCCTGTACAAGCTCCACATGAAGCCGCCGGCCCGCTACTCCGAGGACATCGATCTGGTCCAGATCCGGCCCGAGCCCATCGGAGAGGCGCTCGACAGAGCGCGCTCGGTGCTCGATCCGTGGCTCGGTTCGCCGCGCCGCAAGTTCAAGGAAGGACGGGTCAACCTCGTCTATCGGTTCGACTCCGAGGACACACCACCGTTGAAGCTCCGGCTGAAGATCGAGATCAACACACGCGAGCACTTCACCGCGCTCGGGATCGAGCGAGTTCCATTCGACGTGGTCAATCCCTGGTTCACCGGAAGCGTCGCCGTCCCGTCCTATCCCATCGACGAACTGCTCGCCACCAAGCTACGGGCGCTCTACCAGCGCAGGAAGGGGCGCGACCTGTTCGACATCTGGTATGCCCTCGACCGCGGCCGGATCGATCCATCCGTGCTCCTCGACTGCTTCCGTCGATACCTGGCCGAAGAAGGCCACGACGTGACCCGGGCCCAGTTCGAGCAGAACCTCGCCGCGAAACGAGCGCAGCCCGATTTCCGGCAAGACGTCTCGCCGTTGCTCAGGCCTGGCCTCACGTGGAATGTCGACACAGCCGTGAACTGTGTCCTCGACCGACTGGTGTCCCGATTGCCGGGCGATCCCTGGAAAGGGGACGACGGGACAGGCAGGAAGTAGCCGTCACTACGTTTAATGGTGGCACGCCAGGCAGGATTCGAACCCGCCGGTGCTCCGGGGGCTTGTTCGGGGAGCTGGCACGCCAGGCAGGATTCGAACCCGCCGGTGCTCCGGGGGCTTGTTCGGGGAGCTGGCACGCCAGGCAGGATTCGAACCTGCGACCCGTGGCTTAGAAGGCCACTGCTCTATCCCCTGAGCTACTGGCGCGCAGCACAAAGAGGGTATAGCGCGACAACACGGTCCGGGAAAGCAGGATTCGGAGCCGAATCCCTCGCGAACCGGTGCCCGGCGGCCACTGCTCTATCCCAAGGCCGCCACCCAAGCCACTCGTACAGCGGATCCAAGACCCAGGGAATCCACCCCCCATCCGTCGGGGCCGACACCGCGACGCGACGAAGCGCCCGCCAAGGCCCGATTCTCGGCCGCTGTCCCTTGTCGCCCACCGAGCGCCCCACCGCATCCCAGGCCTCTACCGAAGGCCCCGAGCAGACTCGGCCCGCGGCAGCGCGACAACACGGTCCGGGAAAGCAGGATTCGGAGCCGAATCCCTCGCGAACCGGTGCCCGGCGGCCACTGCTCTATCCCAAGGCCGCCACCCAAGCCACTCGTACAGCGGATCCAAGACCCAGGGAATCCACCCCCCATCCGTCGGGGCCGACACCGCGACGCGACGAAGCGCCCGCCAAGGCCCGATTCTCGGCCGCTGTCCCTTGTCGCCCACCGAGCGCCCCACCGCATCCCAGGCCTCTACCGAAGGCCCCGAGCAGACTCGGCCCGCGGCAGCGCGACAGCCCCGAACAGCAAAGATGGGAATCGAACGCGGAGGGGGCGGGCGGAGGCGGGGAGAGGACGCGGGCTTCTGCCCCTGTCGACGGTGCCGGTCACCGAACTGGTATGGTGTCGAACTAGGACGTCGATCCCGAGGGAACGACGAGGGGAGGTCAGACGATGCTCCAGCGCTTCCGCAGGGAGGTCCCGCTCTCCCTCGGACTCGCCGTTCTGCTGTCGATCGCGGGTGTCCATTGCGACGGAGGACTGACCGGCGATCCCACGAACCCGTCCGCTCCCGACAGCTGGTACTCGTCCACCGACCGCCCCCTGAAGTGGGCCACCGTTCCGGAAGGTCTCCTGGTCATGGGTTCGGAGGAACGGGAGGACGAACGTCCGCGACCGCGGGTGACACTCTCCGCGTTCCGGATGAGCGCGACCGAGGTGACCGCCGGCCAGTACGCCGGGTGTGTGGCCGAGGGAGCGTGCTCGTGGCCCGGGGGTGGATCGGATCGGTGCAACACCGACGACAGCGGTGTGAAGCCGGGCCGCGAAGGCCATCCGATGAACTGCGTCACCTGGGCCGAGGCGCGGAGGTTTGCGGAGTGGAAGGGGGGCCGGCTGCCGAGTGAAGCGGAGTGGGAGTACGCGGCACGCGGCGGCGAGCCCACGCGGGACCCCTCCCTGCAAAAACACAAGGGTCCGGTCCCGGACACGGACTGGAACGGCGACCGGACCTATCCGGTGGCCGAGGGCGACGCCAACGCCTTTGGCCTGTACGACATGAACGGCAACGTCTGGGAGTGGGTCGAGGACGACTGGCACGCCAGCCTCGAGGGCGCCCCGGAGGACGGCAGCGCCTGGGTCGACGAGCCCCGGGCCTCGTCGCGCGTGATCCCGGTCGGCGCAGGCCGCCCCTCGTGGGACCGCGCCCGCCTGCCGGACCGCAGCGGTCACTCTCCGGACCTCCGCCGGTTCGACCAGGGATTCCGCGTGGCCCTGGCCGCCCACGGCGCCTCCGAGGCCGCCACGGAGTCGCCCGAAATCGCCGGCGTCGAGGACGCCGGGGCGCCGGTTCCGGTGATCGAGAAACGACGGGCGAGGGTCCGCGGGCGCTACGACAAGAAGGACCTCGATCGGGCGATGGACCGGCAGCTCGAGCACCTTCGGCTCTGCTACGAGAACGGGCTGCGGCGCGACCCGGCACTCGAAGGAGACATCACGATCGCGTTCAAGCTGAAGAAGAACGGCGACGTGCTCGATCCGAGCGTGGCCAAGTCATCGATGGACAGTGCCCAGGTGGAGGCCTGCCTCTGCGACAGGATCCAGCTCTTCGAATTCCCCGCACACGGGCGCTACAGCGAGGTCTCCGTGACCTACCCGTTCCGCTTCAAGACCCGGTAGAGACCGCGGCCTCCCCGGGGCCGACCACGATACGATCGAAGCGCTCCAGATCTGCCTGGCGGACAGCGGGACGGTAGAACAGGGCGTTCCCACGGCGGAAGACCGGGGCTTCCCAGCCCGCGAGCTGCCACGGGATCTCCCGGCGTCCGCAGGACCCCGGATCACAGACAGGCGCCCGTCCGAAGTCCTCGCCGGTTCCCGGGCAGCGGGCCATCACCGTCAACAGCACGTCCGAGCGATGCAGCGAGCACGACCACCCCTCCCCCAGCGACAGTTCGACCCCCTGGCCAGGAAGACTGAGTTCGATGCGCGCCACGCCCAGGGATCCGAGCAGGCCGAGGACGGCTGGCCGGTCGAGCCAGCTCCGCTGGAGATGGCGGCGGAGGGTATCGGTGGGGACCCGGTGGGCCGTGCGGCAGGGCGTGCCGTCCAGGTGAATCGCCCGCCGCTGGTGACCTCGCCATCGCTCCACCTCCAGGGAGCGGGCGATCCTCGGGTCCACGTGCTGGGCGGCCAGCAACCGGCCCGCCACCGGGATGCCCCACCCCCGGTGGGCGATCTCCGCCAGGAGCCCCCAGTCGGAGACGATCACCTCCAGGTCGCGCCGCACCGCCGCCATCCCCTCCACGATCGCCAGCGCGCGCTCGATCCCCCGGTCCTTCAGCGGCGGGGTCACCAGGCTGACGGCGACGCCGGCCCGTTGGAAGGACCGCATGAGCTCCCGGGCCCGGGCGGGCGGGGGCAGGAGGTGCTCGCAGGTCTCGTGGCCGAGGTAGACGCGGCTCGCGGCGATCCCGCCGGTGGTCGGATCCCGCCAGTCCACCCACCGCGCGGTCTCCACGGTCATCCTGGTGAACCCCCGTCGAAGTAGCACCGATGGTCGCAGGGGCGACCGAAGGTGCGGACGTACAGCGCCTCGATGGCCGCCCCTGGCGAGGCGTCCGCGCCGGGATCGTTGCCGATACGAAGGGCTCCCCGGAGGAACTCCACCCCGCGAACGAGCGTGGCGGTCGGGTAGCCGCGACCCGCGATCTTGACGAACCCGATCCCTGCGCCCGCCAGTGGCGCCAGCTGACACGCCCCGCAGTGTGGAGCCCCGCCGTCGTCGATCCCCAGCCCGCGGACCGGCCCGTGCCCGGTCGACCAGGGCAGCTGGCACCCGTGGCCTTCGTACTCGGGATCGGAGGTCCAGGTCACGGCGGGACGCCCCGGTCCTCCCCCCTCGTAGTCGAATACTGCGGGAGTGTCCTCGGGTATCCGCACCCCGTGGCTGAATCCGCACAGTCCATCCACGAAGGGGCACCTCTGGTGGAGAGCGAGCACCTCGTACTCGACCTCGCCACCCCGGGCGACGGACCCCAACTCCGCCACGGTCAGATCCCGGGGCAGGACGATGCGGGAGACCCCGAGCCCGGCGAAGAACCCAGCCGCGTGGCGATTGGTGACGCCCGCGAGCAACGAGAGGTGCAGATCCAGGGACGACCGGCCGTGCAACTCCAGCAGGAGGCCGAGGTCCCCGGTCATCACCGCCGCGCCGCCCAGGTCCTCCCACCGCCGGGCCAGGTCGACGACCCGGGGCATCTGACCGGCCGAATAGCGGGCGTTGAGGGTCAGAGCCACCGGACATGCGGCGCCCTGGGCCATACGGGCGACCTCGGCGAGCTCGGCCATGTCCCTCAGGTGGGCGGGGCGCCCCTGCCGGCGCGTCAGCAGATCGCCGTCGCCGTACTCGCGGATCCACGCGTCGGGCAACACGCCGCAGTACAGCTCGTCCGCCCCCGCCTCGATCAGCGCCATTGCCTGGCGCGGCGAGCACGCCGGCGCGACGATCTGCATCCCCGTCCCGCCGCTAGACACCGGCATCGATCCGGATGGCCCTCCGGAGGGCCTGGAACGAGGGGGCCAGTTCCCGGTCGACGAGGGCCTGTGCCGCGGCGAGGGCCACGACCAGGTTTCGGTCGCGCAGGTTCGCCGTGAGCTCCGCCCGTTCCTCCTCGGAGCTGTCGAGCAGAGCGAACAGCGTCCCCGCCACGGCATCGTCCAGCCCGGATTCGATCGCCTCGAGGTGCTGCAGCTGGTCCGCGGATGCGGTCTCCCACCGGCTCCGGGAGCGCAGAGAGGGCATGGCACACGCCGCGTGCATCGACGGCGGCCCGAGGGGTCCCAGCGCCTCGATCACGTCGGTGTGCAGCGCGTCGACCGCGGGATCCAGGAACGGGAGAGGCTGGGACCCCGGCGCGCCCGAATCCACCAGCCCCCGGGAGACGGCATCGGCGTAGATCACGGAACCGGGCATCGCCTCGAGGCGGTTGATCGCGGACCGGAAGTTCAGCAGTCCGTGGTCACGCAGGACCCGCGCGAACCGCCGGATCCCCGCCGTGGTGGCGTGGCGATGGAACATCAACACACCCGCATTGACCTGGATCCCGCGCCCCTGAAGCCGGCGCACCTGTTGCCAGACGTCCGGAGCCGGCGGACGGGACCATCGCCGCAGGTCGGCGGGGTCGTCGGACTCGATCCCCACGAAGACGAACGCGACACCCGCCCTCGCCAGCAGGTCGATCACCTCCGGCGACAGGGAGGGAGGGCGGGCCTGGATCCCGAAGGACACGTCGAGCCCCCGGCGGGCGTACTCGTCGGCGAACTCGCGGGCCCGTCGCGCCGCTCCCGATGGGGGACCGAGGAAGTCCTCGTCGACCACGTTGAAGGCCCGGACCCCCCATCGCTCCACCAGCCCGGCGATCTCCTGGAACAGATGGGGCATCGACCGGCCCCGCCAGCGGCTGGCTCCGGCCGAACCCATGCCCGGGGACGCGCAGTACCTGCAGGCCCCGCTGCAGCCCCGGGAAGCCTGCAGGTTCACCGTGCCGCCGAGTCCCGGGTTGTGGCCGACGAAGGGTCGTACGGGGAACGGGAGGGCGTCCAGGTCCGGGACCGGCGACCCAGGGTGAACCCGGGTCTCCCCACGGTCGGCCAGGCCCGATCCCGGATCGGAGAGTTCGTCCAGGGCCCGTTCCCCGTCGAAGGGGACGAGGACGAACCCGGCGGGGAGCCGCTCCTTGGCCTGGGCGATGGCGGTGGAGACGAAGTTGCCCCCGGCGAGCCAGCGGACCGCCGGGGCGTCCGGGGCGGCCCCGAATTCCCGGTGGATCGCCAGGGCCGACCCCAGGTCGGCCGCGGTGGTCAACGAGAATCCCACGATGTCGGGTCGGAACGCGGCGGCACGTCGGGCCAGCTTGCGGTCGTCCAGGGCCTGCAGGGTGCTGTCGAGAACCAGGACGCGGTCCCCCCGGGCCTGCCGCCAGGCGGCCAGGTACTCCAGGCCGAGCGGCTCCTGGACCTCCGGATCGTAGTAGGCGCTGCGTTGCCGCGGCCGAATCAGGACCAGCCGCCGGCACTGCCCGCCACTCCCGCGAGTCATCCCGTCCCGTCGGCTTCGTCGAGATAGCGCTCGATCACCATGGCGTGGAACGGCTCGCGGAGGAACCCCATCTGGCCGAGCCGGGCCACGAACACGGCGATGCCGGCGTCCATGGCGTCGGTCCGCGGCTGATCCAGACGCCGGGACAGGGTCGCCGCGATGTCGCCCACGGTGTGCTCGCCGTCGAGGCGGTCCAGGATCGCCGCGCCCACCCCGTTGACCCCGCACACCGTGGCATCCGCCCCCTCGCCCCGCGCGAGGGTGACGGCTCCGCGGTCCTCCCCGAAGGTCACACCATCCGCCAGCCGCGGTCGGTGGGTGCCCGCCTCCCCGTTCGGACGGGACGGTTCCTCCGAGCCCTCACGAACGAGGAAGTAGCCGGCGACGGCGGCCGAGGCCGCCGCAGCGAGCGAGATCGCGAAGGACCGGCGCGTCCAGCCACTGCCGGGACGCTCCCTGTGTTCGACGTTGCTCATCCCTGGCCTCACTTCGAAACCATCGCGCTCAACCAGACCACGGCGACGTACAGCGGCAACAACAACCATCCCCAGCCGATGGGCAGGCCCCAGAAGATCAGCCACCCGACTGCCGGGATCAGCAGACCGACGCAGCCAGCCGGCAACTCCTCCCCGTGGTTGTGGTCCCAGTACGCCGTGACCTTCCAAAGGACCCCGGAGCCGATGACGAAGAACACCATCGCGATCGCCCACTGGCCCCAGGACTCGCGGTCCCACACCACCTTGGAGGCACCGCGGTAGAGGTAGTGGTCCGCGGGATGCACCTCGACGCGTTTTTCTACCGGCCCCAGCGGCTCGTTCTCCAGCTGGCGCGCGTTGACGTTGTACAGCGCTGCATACGCCGGATCGACGCCGATCTCGGCGGGCCCGCGCAGGTATTCCGCGACCTCCTGGGATCCTCCGTCCAGGCTGTCGAACCAGGCCATGTTGTAGATCGCGGGCGGGAAGGCCTCGGAGGCGGCGTCCGCCTCGTAGAGCTCCCGCGCCAGGCCCTCGGCCCGCTCACGCAGGCCAAGGCGCTCGTAGACCACCGTGAGGTTGATCATCGCGGGGGCGTAGTCGGGCGACACGCTGCGCAGGACCTCCAGCTGGACCTGGGCCCGCAGATCGCGGTTCTGGTGCATCTCCGACAGGGCGAGGTTGTTGCGGGTGTCCGGCTGCCGGGGGTGTTCGGACAGGGCGGCCCAGTAGATCGCCGACGCCTCCCAGAATCGGCCCCTGCGGTACAGGTCGTCGGCCTGATCCTGCCAGTGCTCGATCGTCGGGACCTGCGCGAGGGGGAGCCTCTCGACGCAGGTCGCGACCCAGGTCGGCACGGCCGCCTGGACCTCCTCGGTCGAGCGGTACGGCTCGAGTTCGAGCAGGGCGCGCCACACCGGGTCGTCTTCGAAACAGTCCCCCTCGTCGAGGCGTGTGGCGACCGCTGCGATCCACCCGGCGGCCTTCTCGTCCATCGGCAGTCGCGCGGCGACGGCGTACTGCTCCGCTGCGGTGGAGAAGGCGAAGGGATCCAGTCCGACGAATCCGTGTTCGACCTCCTGCTCCCAGACGTCGACCTTCCTGCCGCAGCCGACGGCGAACAGCAGCGCGATCGCCGGCAGCCAGGCCGACGCCCTCAGTGCACGGGGGCGCATCGGCACCCGCCTCCTCCCCCGCCGCCGTAGCTGCCACCGCCACCCGAACTGCCCCCTCCAGACGATTCCATGTGGCTGACACAGGCGCAGGCCGGCACGCAGGAGCAGACCTTGTTGCACGAGCAGTAGGTCCCGGCGACCGGGACGCAGGAACAGCCATCGACGGCCACCGAGTCCTTCTCGGAACTGGCGAAGAACGTGCGCAGTCCGGGGCGCTCGAAGGTCTCACCGTCCACGATCACGTAGATCAGGGGTTCCTGGTCGGGCAGCGCGCCCTCGGCGGGATCCGGCCGATCGTTGGGTCCGGCGGGCGACTCGCCCTCGGCGGGATCCGGCCGGTCGTTGGGTTCGTCGGGCAAGACTCAGCCCCCTCCCCGGGTCCGGGACGCGGTCGCGTCGTCCCCATCCGGATTCTGGATCAGCCGGTCCAGCGCGGCCAGGGTCAATTCACGGTTGAGCTGGCAGCGGTCGCTGCCCTCGTGGTGCGGCCGCCCGCAGCGTTCGAACACCTTGGCCAGGCAGTCCCCAGCGCAGTGCCACTTGCAAAAACAGTCCGCGCAGTACTCCAGGTGCTCCACCGAGAACCCCTGCAGCCGCGCCAGCCGGTCCGTGTCGAAGACGAACTCCCCGGTCGCGCCGTCGAAGTGACCGTAGTGGAACACCTCCGCCCGTGGGTCCGACGGCTCGAGCACCTCGTAACACGACGACACGCGGCCGTCGGGCAGCACGCTGAACCCGTCGCCGGGGGCCGCGCAGAACCGGGAGGTCAGGACGTCGATCCGGGCGCCGCTGTAGTGCACCTCCAGTCCCAGCTCCCGTCCCCGCTCGGACGCCGCCACGAAGTGCCGGACGAACTCGTCGGCGTCGGGGGGACGCGTACCGCTGGAGCGGCACCGACCGCAGTTCCACACCGGCTCCAGGTGCAGGTAGGCGAGTCCGAACTCCCCGTGGAGGTGCTCGACCACCTCGACGAGGCGCTCGACCATGCCCCGGGTGACCGTGGAGCGGACGCCGTAGTGCATCCCCCGGGCGTCGAAGTCGCGTAGCGTCGCCGCGACCCCGGCGTAGGAGCCTCCCCCGTCCACCCGCGGCCGGTTGCGGTCCTGGATGTCCGGTGGGCCGTCCAGCGAGATGTTGACGGTGCTGAAGTGCTCGGCCACGAACGCGCGTTGCCCGGCGGTGAGCAGTCCGTTGGTCGCCGCGTAGATGTCGGCATCGAGCCCCCGGTCGGCGGCGGCGCGGCGGGCGTGTTCCACGCAGCGGACCACGAACTCCCACTCCAGGAGGGGTTCCCCTCCCCCGTGGAATCCCACGCCGAACCGGGGCGCGCCCAGCAGACCCGCGTTGGAGGCGACCCGGTCGATGGCTGCGCGGGCGATCTCCCACGGCATGGTCTCCACCCGGTGCCCCGCGTCGGCGTAGCAGTACCGGCATCGCAGGTTGCAGCGGGTGGTGGGGAAGAGGGTCACCTCGTGGGGCTGGAAGGTGTAGTCGTCCGGGAACAGAGGCGGCTTGGGGGGCGACGACCCGAGCAGGCCGCGTTCGGTCAGCTGCTCGATGACGGCGACGGCCGGGGGCGGGAGGTCGTCGATCCCGCCGTCGAGATACCGCGCGACGACCCTGGCAGCCGCCCCGTTGACCACCGCCAGCCCGCGGCGGAGGGGAGCGTAGAGGTAGTAGCGGTCGTCGCCGCGCTCAAGCACGAACAGCTCCTCGGCTGTCTCACCCCGAGCCCCCGCAGTGCCTGGTTCCGCCTCTCCCACGCTTCCCTCTCTGTCGGCCGAGGCGAGAAGGCTAGCACAGGCTCTGATGGCCTCGGTCGGCGAAGGTCACCGCGACGGCCCGGGTCAGTCGTAGTCCAGGTGGGCGCGCCGCAGTCGTTCCAGGATCCTGCGCGTGCGCAGGATGGCCCCCGGGATCCGCCACAGGGGGAAGTTCCAGAGCATGGAGAGGGCGGAGGCGAGGGTGATCGGAGCGCGGTAGGAGCGGTACATCTCCTCGTAGAACCGGGGGAGTGGCAGCGCGGTCGGAAGCACGGTGTGGAAGAAGTCGTAGAGCTCGGGGGCGCGGGTGATCAGCTGGCCCTGGGCCTCGTCGTGGAAGTCCGTCCCGGGCAGCGGTGTGAGCACGAAGAAGCTCGCGAAGCGCAGCTTCAGGCCCTTGACGTAGGTCCGCATCTCCTCGAAGTCGGACTCGTCGAACTCGGGACGAACCAGGAAGTAGGCGCCGATGTTGATGCTCATCGAGCGCAGGATCTCGATGGCTTGCTCGTTGTCGGCGCAGGTGGTGCCCTTGTGGACGGCCGCCAGGTCCTCGTCGCGGAAGAACTCGAAGCCCACGATCACGGTGTCGAGCCCCACCTCGCGCCAGCGCCGGATCAGGTCCGGGTGCTTCACGATCGTGTCGGAGCGGCTGTAGAGACAGTAGCGCTTGCGAACCCCGGCCTCGGCCAGCTTCGAGGCCAGCTCGTCCATCCGCTCCACGTCGATCAGCGATTCGTAGTCCGCGAAGAACACCCAGTCCTCGTCCAGCCCCTGGATCTCCTCCAGCAGCTTCTGCGGTGACCGGGTCAGGCGCTTGCCATCGGTGAGCTTCCAGATGGCGCAATACGAACATCGGAAGGGGCAGCCCATGGAGGTGACCACGGCGGCCATGGGCTTCATCCACTGGGAGAAGAAGCGCCCGCGGTGGCGGGCCGACAGGGACCGGGCGGGCAGGGGCAAGTCGTCCAGGTCGGCCTCGGGGGCCGGAGAACCGGGCACGACGGCCCCGTCCCGGACCCGCGCGGTTCCGGGCAGGCCGTCCACGTCCTCCCCGGCCTCGATCCGCCGCACCAGCTCCCGGAAGGTCGCGATCCCCTCCCCCAGGACGAGCCAGTCCACGTGGGGTGATGCCAGGCCGTCGGGCGCCACGGTGGCGTGATGGCCGCCCACGACCACGACGGTCTCCCGGTTCCAGCCCTTGATCTGCTCGGCGATCTCCAGGGCCATCGGCACCTGGACGGTCAGGGCGGTGATGCCCACCACCCGGGGCTGGAACGCCTCCAGCGTCCCCGTCAGATCGTCCTCCAGCCGCAGGTCCAGCAGCTGCACCTCGTGGTCGTCGACCACGCCGGCGCCCACGTACTCCAGGGAGAGGGGCTCGAAGAGGTGGATGTCCTCTCCGCCGATGGTCCGGGACGACTTCCCGGGTTGGACCAGCAAGATCCTCATGGATCGCCCTCCTCGTCGGTCGCCCGCGGCCGGGGCAGCTGGCCGGAGTCGATCAGGTGGCGCAGGTTGGCGTCCAGCTGGCGGGCCGCCGAGGGCAGGGCTCCACCCGTCGTCTCCATGGCCTCGCCTCCACGGCGGTCCTCCACCGGGCGCCGGGCCGCCACGCCCAGGGCCTCCTCCGACGGCGGGAGCAGCGCCGCGAGCCGGACCAGGGGCTCGTCGGCCTCTCCTGTCAGGGCGGCATCGAGGGCACCCCTCCACTCGCCGTAGGCAACGCGCTCCAGGCGAAAGCCCCGCCCCTCCAGGGCCCGTTCGAGCGCCTGGCCGGACAGCGGTTCGGGGTGGGTCAGGTGCAGGACGTCGATCCCGGCCGCAGCATCCAGCGACCGCACCGCGATGGCCCGGGCCGCCCGGTCCACGGGCACCATCCGCAGATCCGGGAGCACCCCTGCGGGTAGCCGGCCCAGGCGGACGCAGGCCTGGAGCAGCAGGACCAGCCAGCTGTCCGGAGCCTCGATCCGGCCGGTCTCGCCGTGGCCCAGGATCAGGCCCGGGCGGACGATCGTCACCGGCAGGCCCCGCTCCGCCGCCAGGCCGAGGCAGCGCTCTGCGACCCACTTGCTCTGCGCATACCCCGAGTGGACCGGGGGGGGCGCGTCGGGCGACAGCTCCTCGGCCCACACCGGGCCTTCCGACCCACGGCCGCGCGGAAACACGTCGAGGGTCGAGACGAACACGACCGGCTTGCGCCGACCGGTGCAGGCCAGCCGGATCACGTCGAGCGTCCCCCCCACGTTGGCGCCCCGGAGGGTCCCGAACCCGTGGGCGTGGTGCACCCACGCCCCGGCGTGGATCACCGCGTCGGTCCCGTCGGCGAGGGCCTCGAAGGCCCCCGGATCCAGCCCGAAGGCCCGCCGCGTCAGGTCGCCGCAGACCACCTGCACCCGCGACTCGTCCCCGTCGCGCCACAGCCCCCGGGTTCGCGCGGACTCCACGACCCGAGCCCGCGCAGCTTCGCTGTCGGATCCCCGGACGAGGCAGGTCACCGGCTCCTCCTGCGCGGTCAGCAGCTCACGCAGCAGATGGGCGCCGAGGAACCCCGTGGCGCCGGTGAGCAGGAACCGGCGGGGCAGTCCGGGACCCATCGGCGCGGCCCGCTCCGGGACGACGTCCTGGGGCAGGCGGACCTGTCGGCGAAGTCGCCGCTCCAGGTCCCCGCTCTCCCCCGACTCCGGCGTCTTCCCCCGGTCGATCCGGCGGGCCAGGGCCTCCACGGTGGGCGCGCGGAACAGGTCGTTGAGCGCCACCCGCCCCGGGAACCGCTCCTGGACCTCCACCATCGCCCGCACGGCGAGCAAGGAGTGGCCGCCCAGGGCGAAGAAGTCGTCGTCGATCCCGACCCCGTCCAGTTCCAGCACCCGGGCGAAGACCTGCGCGAGCGCGCGCTCGGTGGGCGTTCGGGGCGGGGTCGGCGGGCCGGTGGCCGGGGCCGGAGGATCCGGGAGCGCCGCGCGGTCGACCTTGCCGCCGGGGAGGCGCGGGAGGGCGTCCAGCACCACCAGCCGCGAGGGCACCATGGCGGGAAGCAGCCGCTGGGCCAGCCGGTCCCGGAGAGCCGCCTCGTCCAGGGGGCCGCCGCCCTCCACGTACCCCACGAGACGACGCGTGGTCGTGTCGTCTCCCTCGAGGATCACGGCGCTGCCGACCACACCGGGCAGGCCGTCCAGGGCGGCTTCCACCTCCCCCAGCTCGATTCGCTGCCCCCGCAGCTGCACCTGCCGGTCCCGTCGGCCGACGAACTCCAGGGTCCCCGGGGTGCGCCACCGGGCCAGGTCACCGGTCCGGTACGTCTTCGCCCCATCCGGCTCGTCGAACCGCTCGGGAGTGAACCTCTCCGCCGTCAGATCGGGGCGGTTCAAGTACCCCCGGCTCACGCCGCCACCCCCCAGGTGGATCTCGCCCACCGAACCCACCGGCACCGGGATGCCCCCCTCGTCCAGGAGGGCCACGCTGACGTTGTCGATGGGTCTGCCGATGGGGACGCGGGCCCCCGGCTGCTCGTCGTCCACCTCGTGCCAGGTGGCCGACACCGTGGCTTCGGCCGGCCCGTAGAGGTTCACCACCCGGGCGCCGACGATCCACTTCAGGTCCATGGCCAGGGCTGCCGACAGCTCCTCGCCGCCGCTGAACAGCCACCGAAGGCTGGTGCAGCGGTCGAATCCGCCGGCCAAAAGCATCGCGCGGTACTGGCTCGGCACGGCCTTGAACATCGTGATGCGGTGGTCGCGGATCGCGGCCACCAGGTACTCCGGATCCCGCTGTCCGCCGGGCCGGGCGAGCACGAGTTCGGTCCCGGTGACCAGGGGGTACCAGATCTCCCCCACCGAGGAGTCGAAGCCCACCGGGGTCTTGTGCAGGAAGCGATCCCCTGGCTCCGGCGGGAAGGTCCGTACCTTCCACGCCATGTAGTTGGCCAGGTTCGCGTGGGTGACGCACGCCCCCTTGGGCCGGCCCGTGGAGCCGGAGGTGAACATCACGTACGCCAGATGGTCCGGGCCCACGGCGGCATCCGGTGGCGTGTCGTCCAGGGCCGCCAGCTCGTGCTCCAGATCGTCGAGGTCGAGCAGGTCGGCGATCCCGTCGGGTACCGAGTCGCGGACGTCAGACCGGGTGACCGCGACGTCCAGCCCCGCGTCCTCGATCATCGCCCGCAGCCGGGTCCGGGGATTCTCGGTGTCCAGCGGGACGTAGGCACCCCCGGCGCCCAGGATGCCGAGCATGGCCGCCACCCGGTCCGGCGAGCGCTCCATGAAGAGTCCCACCGGCCGATCCGGCCCCACCCCGCGCGAGCGCAGCAGCCGGGCGATGCGATTCGCCCTGCGGGCCAGATCGCCGAAGGTGATCGCGTCGATGTCGCCCCGCAGGGCGATCCGATCGGGGGCCAACGCCGCCCGCTCGTGGAACCACCGGTGGACCAAGCTCCCGCGCGGCGAGTCCTGGAGAACGGCGGTCTCGCCATCGGGGCCCGCCCCCGGATCGACCGCCGCCTGGAGTGGGAGGGCCGTCACGGGCTCCTCCGCCCCCCACACGGCGGACACCGCCAGACCGCGCAGGTCGTCCGCGAACCGCTGGACTGTGGCCTCGTCGAAGAGGTCGGCGCTGTACTCCAGGGACCCGTGGATCCGACCGTCGTCCACCGCGAACATCAGGGTGAGATCGAACTTGGCCGTTCCGGGGACCGACCCGTCGAGGGCCTCCCGCACCGGCTGGATGGCGAGCCCCTTCCCGGTCGACGCGCTCTCCACCGGCGTCTCCTGGACCACGCAGACCCGGAACAGGGGGTTGTCCTCCCCACGCCGCCCGGGGGCCACGGCCCGGACCACCTCGTCGAAGGGCACCGCACCGTGGTCCAGTGCCTCCGCGGTGGTGCGGGCCACCCGCCGGAAGACCTCCCGGATGTCGGGCTCGCCGAACAGATCGCAGCGCAGGACCACGGTGTTGACGAAGAAGCCCATCACACCCCGGCCGTCCCCATCGGGGCGGTTGGCGTGCACGGTGCCCAGCGCCAGGTCGCGCTGGTGGGCGAGCCGAGACAGCAAGATGGCGAACAGGGACGCCACCGTGGCGAAGGGCGTGGCGCCGCTCGAGCTGCCCAGCTCCAGGATCCGAGAGCTGACGGATCGTGGCCAGCGAAAGGCCACCTGCCCCCCCCGGTAGCTGCGGCGGGCGGGGCGCGCGCGGTCGGTGGGCAGGTCCAGGATCGGAAGGTCCGCGAGCTTCTCTGTCCAGAAGGCCAGACCGGCTCGGCGCTGGCCGCCGGCCAGAGCCCGGTTCTCGGCATCGAAGGGGGTCATTGCCTCGGGCGCGGGCCCGAGGAGGACCGGATCCCGTCCCTCCTCGAACTCGGAGTAGACGTAGGCCAGCTGGCGCACGAGGAGCACGAGGGACCATCCGTCGGTGACGATGTGGTGCTGGGTGATCGACAGCCGGTGCAGATCGGGCTGGAGGCGCACGAGGCCAAAGCGCACCGGGGCCTCGCGGTTCAGGTCGAAGGGCGCCTCGGTCTGGTCCCGACGCAGCTCGTCCAATCGCGACCGAGCCTCCCCCTCCGTCAGGTGGGTCAGGTCGACGCGGCGCAGCTCCACCTCGCCCGGGGGCAGGATCACTTGCCGAGGCTCCCCGTCGATCTCGGGGAAGCAGGTGCGCAGGGACGGGTGACGGTCCACGAGGATCGTCAACGTCCGCTTCAGGGCGTCCAGGTCCACCGGGCCACGTCCTTCGAGCTCCAGGTGGACGTGGTAGAGCTCCTTGCGGGGGCTGAGGCGGTCCAGGAACCACAGGCGTCGCTGGCCGGAGCTCAGGGGCGCGCCCTCGGCGGGCGCCTCGGTCCCGCGAGGCTCTTCCTCCTCGGAGGGAACGGGGATCGAGGGCCTCCCCCAGGGCCGGCCCTCGGCCAGGTAGCCGGCGAGCCCGTCGATGGTCGGGTTCTCGAACAGGGCCCTCAGGGGCAGCTCCACCCCGGTCGCCTGGGCGAGACGGGAGCGCAGCTCGGCGCCGGTGAGGGAGTCCAGCCCCAGCGCCTGCAACGGGCGATCGAGGGGCACCTCCCGGGGATCGGCCACGGCGATGACGGCGGCCACCTCCCGTCGTAACAACTCCGTGAGGCGGGCCCTTCGCTCCTCCCCATCCAGCCGCGCCAGCTCCGCAGCCACGGGCGGGGCGGCTCCTTCTCCCGGCGGCCCGTCTCCGGCGACCAGGGTCCGCAGGGGTGGCGGCAACCGGTGCGCGGGCACCGCGCGGGCCATGTCGTCCAGGTCCAGGTCGGCGATCGCCTGGCGCGGGACATCCCTGCCCACGGCGTGGGAGAACAGCGACAGGGCTCGCGCGGGATCGAGGGGATGGATCCCCCGCGCCCGCATCCGACGCAACGTGCCAGCCCCCGAGCGCGCAGCCATACCCCCGCCCGCCCACGGTCCCCAGTCGATGGCGTGGGCGACCAGCCCCCGAGCCCGGCGGTGGTGCGCCAGGGCCGCCAGGAACTCGTTGGCCGCCGCATAGGCCCCCTGGCCCGGGGAACCGAGGGGGGCCGCGATGGACGAGAACAGGGCGAACAGGCGCAGGTCCAGATCCTCGGTCGCCCGGTGGAGGTTCCACGCGCCGAGGACCTTGGGGGCGAGAACGGCGGCCAGCCGCTCCTCGTCCAGGCCCGCCAGGGGCGCGTCGTCCAGCACCCCGGCGGCGTGCACGACCGCCGACAACGGCGGGAGGTCGGTCGCGGCCGCCAGCGCATCCCGCAGCTGCCCGGCGTCCGCCACGTCCGCCCGGGCCAGGCCGACCGGCGTGCCGGCGCCGCGCAGTTCTTCCGCCAGCCCGTGGGCCCCCGTGCCCGGTTCGCCTCGCCCGATCAGCAGCAGACCGCCGAAGCCGAGCTCCTCGACCAGGTGGCGGGCGACGAGCCGGCCCAGGTAGCCGAACCCGCCGGTCACCACCGCGGTGGCGCCCCCGCCGTCGGGTGGGGAGGCCGGGCCGAAGCTCATCCGGGACAGCCGGGGCACGTGGACCTGCCCGCCCCGCAGCGCCACCTGGCGCTCGTCGCCTGCGGCCGCCAGCACCGCATGCACCGAGGGGAGCCGCGCCTCGTCCGGCGTGTCCGCCGGGAGGTCGATCAGCCGGATCTCCCGCGCCGTCTCCTCGGACGCCCAGGACCTCCCCAGGCCCCACACCACGGATGTGGCCAGATCGGGATCCTCGTCGTCCCGGACCGCGACCGCCCCCTGGGTGACCCAGATCGCGCGGGCGTCCCGAGGGTCCCCACCGGCAGAGCGGGCGGCCTCCAGGGCCGTCCGGGCGACCTGCATCGCCCGGGTCGGTTCCACGCCGGGCTCGAAGACCCGGATCGAAGCGGGGACTCCGGGCTCCGTCGACGGCCCCTGACCGATGTCCACCGGGCCCAGGGGCTCCCACCTCAGACGGAGAAGGGGGGGCGGCGGGCGCAGTCCGGCCCGGTCGAGGAAGACCTGGCGGGGAGCCCGTCGGGCTCGGAAACCCTCGATGTGCAGGAGCACGCAGTTCCACTCGTCGGCCACCTGGATGTCGAAGGCCGAGGTCTCGCCGTCGGTGCCCCGGTGGATACCGTGACAGGAGAGGGGCCCCTTCGCGGCGTCGCCCCACCAGACCGAGTCGATGGCGACGGGTAGCCGGGGCGTGGCGATCCCCTCCGCCTCGCCGGCCACAGCGGCCATCCCGGCGGCCAGGACGTTGTCCAGCTGGGCCGGGTGGAAGGGCGCCTGGCCAGGTGCTGTCCCCTCCGGTGCGTCCAGGCGGGCGACCGCCTGCGCCTCGGTGGGATGGCGCGACAGGGACCGGGTCCAGCGCCAGGACGGCCCCAGGTCGATGCCCATCCCGGAGAGGGAGCGGTAGAGGTCGCCCACCTCGAGCGACTCGGTACAGGGCCTGCAGGCGGCCGTGAACCGGGGAGAGGTCTCCAGATCGAGCCCGTAGCCGCGGTCGGGGTCGGCGAGGTTCAGGAGGAGCCGGCCCTGGGCGCAGACCTCGGTGCGGTCCTCGTCCACGCCGACGGGGCAGGACCCGACGCGGAAGCGCAGGCGTCCCGGATCACCCTCCGCGGTGAGCACCACGTGGATCCGGACTCCGTCGCCCACCGCCACCGGGCGCAGGAACTCCACGTCACGCAGCTCGCCACCGCGGGCGTGGAAATGGTCCGCGGCCACCGCGATCAGGGTCGCCACGAAGAAGGTCCCGGGGAGCACCACCACCCCGTGGATGACGTGATCCCGGAGGTAGGGCTGTCGGTCCAGGCTCACGTCCAGCACCCGGTGGATCCCCGCGCCGAAAAGGCGCAGGGGACGGCCGGAGAGGGCGTGGTCGCCCGGCGGACCCACGGCGACGAGGTCCTCGCCCGCGGTCTTGCGACCGATCCAGTGGCGACTCCGCTGGAAGGGGTACGCGGGCAGTTTCGGGCGCCCTCCGGGGTCGGCCCCGTTGACCTGGCTCCAGTCCAGGGACCGGCCCTGGGTGTAGAGGGCGCCGAGCCCGCCCAGGAGGACCTGCCAGTCGTCCCGGGGGGGCCGCAGCGCGGGGATCCAGGTGGCCCCGGTCGCCGGTTCGAGGCACTCGGCGGCCAGCGCGGAGAGTACGGGCCGGGGCCCGATCTCGACGAAGGTGGTGGCGCCCTCGTCGGCCGCGCAGCGGATTCCGTCGGCGAAGCGCACGGTGGCCCGTGCGTGCTCGACCCAGTAGTCCGGCGTCGCGATCTCGTCGCCTGCCCGCGTCCCCCGGACGTTGCCGACGATGGGGATCGACGGCTGATGGTAGGACAGCTCCCCGCAGATCTCCCGGAATGCGGGGAGCATGGGGTCCATCATCGGGGAGTGGAAGGCATGGGAGACCCGCAGTCGCGCCGTCTCGATCCCCCGCTCCTCCAGCGCCCTCCCCAGGGCCAGGACCGCCTCCCCCGGGCCCGAGATCACGGTCTGTCCGGGGGTGTTCAGCGCCGCGATGGAGACCGGGCCCGCGTCGGATCGCGCCAGCGCGGCCTCCACCCGGGCCTCCGTTGCCGACACCGCGATCATCGCGCCCGTGGGCAGGTCCCCCATGAGCCGCCCCCGGGCCGCGACCAGCCGGGCCGCATCGGCCAGGGAGAGCACGCCGGCGACGCAGGCCGCGGCCACCTCGCCCACGCTGTGACCGATGAGCAGGTCGGGTCGCACGCCGGCGGACATCCAGACCCGGGCCAGGGCGACCTCGAGGGCGAACAGGGCCGGCTGGGTGGTCGCGGTGTGGTGGAGCCGCTCGGCGTCGTCCACCTCCCCCAGGATCGCGGGCAGCAGGGGGCGTTCCAGGTGGGGATCCAGCGCCGCGACCGCGTCGTCCAGGGCGTCACGGTAGACCGGGTGCCCGTCGTACAGGCGACGCCCCATCCCCGGCGCCTGGGCCCCCTGTCCGGTGAACAGGAAGGTGACGCCGCCGGGCTCGCCCGGCGGGGCGGGTGCGGCCCGGCGCCCCGGGGGGGCGCCGCCGGCCGGCACCAGGGCGGCGGCCAACTCCCCGGCGGTGGAGGCGACCGCCGCCACCCGGTGGGTCAGGTGGGACCGCCGGGCGCCCAGGGTCCACGCCAGGTCGGCGAGATCCCCGTCCGGATCGCCCTCCAGGTGGTCCCGAAGATCCGCCCGAAGCACCCCGAGCGTGTCCCGGTCGTGGGCCGAGACCGGGACCAGATAGGCGGGTCGCGGTGGCTCCCTGGGCGCGGCCTCCCCCCCGTCCGTCTCCCGCCATTGCTCCACGACCACGTGGGCGTTGGTCCCCGAGAAGCCAAAGGCATTGACCCCGACCACCTTCGGCCGGCCAGCGCGCCCCCACTCCTCCCCCCCGCGGGCGACCCGGATCGGCAGCTCGTCCCACCGGACCCGGGGGTTGGGTTCGTCGAAGTGCAGGCTCGGCACCACCCGGTCGTGCCGCAGCATCATCAGGGCCTTGATCAGGCTGGCGATCCCCGCGCCCCCCTCCAGGTGGCCGATGTTGCTCTTGACCGATCCCACCAGCAAGGGCCGGTCGCGGGCGCCCCGCATCAGCTCGCCGAGGGCGTTGATCTCGATCGGATCCCCCACCGGCGTGCCGGTGCCGTGGGCCTCCACGTAGTCGATCTGGCCCGGTTCGAGGCCCGCCATCGCCAGCGCACGCCCGATTACCCGCTGCTGGGCCGCGCCGCTGGGGGCGGTGAAGCCCACGCTCCGGCCGTCCTGGTTGACGGCCGACCCCCGGATCAGGCCCAGGATCGAATCCCCGTCCCGGCGAGCGTCGGAGAGCCGCTTGAGCACCACGGCTCCGCAGCCCTCACCCCGGACGTACCCGTTGGCGTCCGCATCGAAGGGACGGCAGACCCCGTCGGGGGACAGCGCCCCCAGTCGGGTGAAGTAGATCGTGCCCGCGGGGGTCAGCAGCACGTTGACCCCGGCGGCCAGGGCCAGGTCGCACTCCGCGCCCCGCAGCCCCTGACAGGCCAGATGCACCGCCACCAGCGACGAGGAACAGGCCGTATCCACGGGGAAGTTCGGTCCCTCCAGCCCGAGCCAGTAGGACAGCCGGCCGACCATGGCGCTGTGGGCCGTGCCCAGCAGGGAGTAGGCGTCGATGGCCCGCTCGTCCGTCATCACCTGGTAGCCGTACTCGGTCCCGCACAGCCCCACGTAGACCCCGGTGTTGCTGCCGGCCAGCGCTTCGCGGGTCTGACCTGCCCCCTCCAGGGCGCGCCAGCAGGTCTCCATCAGCAGCCGCTGCTGGGGATCCACCGCCGGCGCCTCGCCCAGGGACATGCCGAAGAACCGGGGGTCGAAGCGGTCGATCCCCTCGACGAATCCACCCCGCCGGCAGGCCATCTTGCCGGGGACCTCGCCGGTGGGATCGTGGTAGGCGTCGATGTCCCAGCGATCGGCGGGTACCTCGGTCAGGGCGTCTCGCCCGCCCTCCAGCAGGTCCCACAGGTCGTCGGGATCTTCCACGTCCCCGGGGAGGCGGCAGGCCACACCGACCACGGCGATGGGCTCGGCGGCGGCGCCGGGGGTGGGGCGGGGTGGACCTTGTCGGCGAGACTCCGCCCCCGATGCCGCGGAGGTCACGTGCAGCGCGACCGCTCCGACCGAAGGGTGGTCGTAGAACAAGGTGGTCGGCAGGGGCCGCCCCAGGGCCACGGACAGCTCGCCGGTGATCTCCACCAGGGTCAGCGAGCCCAGGCCGAAGGTGGACAGGGGGGCGTCCGGATCGATCTCGGAACGTTCGACCCCCGCCGCCCGGGCCAGCCGCCCGGTCAGCCAGCGTCGCACGGTGGCGGGCCGCGCTTCGAGGGCAGGGGGCTCGGCGGCCCCGGTCCTGCCCGTCGCCCGGCCGGGATCGAAGCTCCTGCCCGCGACCACCTCCAGGTCCCCCCTCAGCAGGGCCGTCCTGCAGGCATGCCGCTGGGGTTTGCCGCTGGAGGTCTTGGGCAGCGCCCGCGGCGGGACGAGGGTGATGGCGTAGGCCCGCAGGCCGTGCTCCTGCTCCACGGCCTGGCGGATCCGGGAGATGACCACGCCGGGCTCGTCCCCGTCCCGCGCCGCGTCGAACTCCGCCACCAGCGCCAGCTGCTCCCCCCCTTCGGCCGGGAGCCCGAACGCCGCGCAACACCCGGGCCGGATCCCCGGGTGGCTGTCCTCGACCGTGGCCTCCACGTCCGCGGGGTAGTGGTTGCGGCCGTGGACGACGATCAGCTCCTTGAGGCGGCCGGTGATGTACAGCTCGCCGCGCCACAGGAAACCCAGGTCGCCGGATCGCAGGTAGGGGGTGGCCTGCTCTCCATCGAGGGTGGCCCCGAAGGTCTCCTCGCTGAGGGTCTGTCGACTCCAGTAGCCCCGGGCCACGCTGCGGCCGGCGATCCACACCTCGCCGACCGTCCCCTCCCCCAGGGACTCGCGGCGAACGGGATCGACGATCCTCACCACGGCGTCTCCCCGCGCAGGGCCGCAGCTGACCACGGTCCGGGTTCCGCGCTGCCCCGGGGGCCGGCTCTCGACCCTCCCCTCCTCCAGGGCCCGGGCGTCCAGGCTCCGGGCGGCGGGCGCCCGGCCCCGTTCCGCGCCGGTCACCAGCAGGGTGGCTTCGGCCAGGCCGTAACAGGGGAGGAAGCCCCCGCGCCGGAATCCGGCCGGGGCGAAGTAATCCGCGAACCGCCGCGCCGTCCCGGCCCGCACCGGCTCGGCGCCACAGTAGGCGACCTCCCAGCCGCTCAGGTCCAGCCGGTCCCGGTCCTCCTCGGTCACGTGGCGCAGGCAGAGGTCGTAGGCGAAGCTGGGACCGCCGCTGGTGTGGGCCCGGAAGGCGGAGACCGCCTCCAGCCAGCGCAGGGGCCGCTGGAGGAAGTGCAGCGGCGACATCAGCACCGAGGTCACACCCAGGTAGACCGGATGCAGCACGTGACCCACGAGCCCCATGTCGTGGAACAGGGGGAGCCACGCCACGCCGGGCTCCCCCTCCCGGCCGGCGAACACCTCGGGCTCGTGCCCGAAGCACTCGCGGATCAGCGCCTGGTTGGCCAGCAGGTTGTCGTGGCCCAGGACCACACCCCGGGGATCGCCGGTGGAGCCCGACGTGTACTGGAGCATCGCGGGCCGATCGGCGGGCAGATCCGGCGCCACCCAGACGTCCGCCGCGGTGATGTCGAGGGACTCGGTGACGATCCACTCCAGCGCCCCGAGCGCTTCCGCGTGGTCCGGGGCCTGGTCGACCGCCAGGTGTCGCAAGCCGTCGATCTGGCGGTCCGTGAGCACCACGTGGGCCCCGGCGTCGCCGACGATGCCCATCAACCGACCCAGGGTGCGGTCGAGGCGCCGGGGGTCGGGCGGGTAGGCAGGCACGGCGATCACCCCGGCGTGCAGGCAGCCGAAGAAGGTCGCCGCGAACTCCAGCCCGGGGGGAAACAGCAGGATCGCCGGCTGGCCCGCGAGCCCGCGGTCGACCAGGTGGGCTGCGATGGACCGGGCGCGGCGGTCCAGGGCGCCGAACGTCAGGGTCTCGCAGGGCCCGTCCACGTCGCCGGTGGTCAGGAAGCGGAACGCCAGGTCGTCGGGCTGCTCCGCGGCCCGGGCCCGGAGGACGTGCACGAAGCTCGCCGGTACCCCTGTCGCCGGTCCCGCCACGGCTCAGCCCCCGTCGCCCGGTTTCGGCGGGCCGTCCAGCCCCTCCAGCGACCAGGGGTGCTCCAGGACCTCCCGCAGAACGTCGAGGGCGCGGCCCAGATGGACCGCGTCCACCACCCGGTGGTCCGCGTTGACGCAGAGGTTGAAGCAGCGGTGGGCCACCACCTCGCCGTCCACCACCACCGGCTTCTCGCGGACCCGGCAGATCACCACGTTGAAGGACACGTGGCCGAAGGCGGTGCGGGCGTCGTAGACCTCGTCGATGCCGAAGGTCGCGGCCGTGGTGATCACGGCGGAGCCGAAGGGCCGCGGGGAGATGCCGAAGGGGCCCAGGCTCCCACCGAATCCCGACGCATACCCGCCCGACAGCGCCATCAGCGGCCGGAGGAGGAACACCGGGAGCAGGCGCTCCGCAGCGCCCCCTCGCCGGCCGGCTCCCGCCCCCCGCTCCCCGGCCCCCCCCCCCCCCGCGGCCCCCCCCCCCCCCACCCCCCCGACCGGGGTGTGATCCACCCCCCCCACCAATACCCACACCCCCC
>CAZITQ010000025.1:0-59423 GCA_964542165.1 uncultured Rickettsiales bacterium | reverse complement strand
GGCCGACACCATCGCGATCCCCTGCTGCATGCCGAAGATGTCGAAGTTCGGCGGGGTGATCGGGTAGACCAACAGGACGTTCATGGGCGGCTCCGATGTTCGCGGTCAAGATAGCCGCCGCCGACGCTCTGTCAAGCGGGCTGCGCGTGCGTTCGAGCGAGGAGCGACGCGAGAGAGCAGCAGACAGGGGACGAGGAGTTCGCGCAAAGGCGCAAAGGGGGACAAGAGAAGAGGCGGAGAGGGGGAGGAACGGATCGCTTCGTCGTCCGAGGGCGAGATTCCTCGGATAGCCGCTCTTCTTGCTCTTCCCTTGCGCCTTTGCGCGAGCTTCCCCGATCCCCACGACGGAGGGGCAGGACAGGTGGAGTGTGGGGGCGGGAGCGGGGGAGGGCGGCGGAGACCCGACGCTCAGGCGTCTTCGGCGATCTGGTAGACGACGCGGAGTTCGGCGCTCTCGGGGGGCATGGTGTCGAAGGTGAAGTCGAGGGAGTTGCTGACCCGGTTGTACACGAAGGCGTACTCGCTGGTGTAGGTCGCGTCCTCCTGGATCTCGAACTCGTCGACGTTGCCGTACTCGTTGCCGTCCACGCCGTCCGGATCGAGGAACACCTGCAGGGTACCCTCCACCGGCACGAGGCTGAGGTGGAACGAGGTCCGCAACCCGGCGGCCTCGAGGCCCAGTCGAGTCATCACCTCCGACCAGTCCTGGTTACACACGCTGAAGTAGGTCGAGTGCTCGTCCCCCAGGGCGGTGTACACCTCGTAGTACCCCCGCCCCGGGTCCGCGTCGCCCCAGTTGCTCGAGCAGCCGTTGGGCTGATCCCCCACGATGGCGGCGAAGTGAATCATGTCGATGGAATGGCTCCCCTTGAGGGTGGTGAGCCAGGGGATGTACTCCATGTAGGAGATGGCGTCACAGCCGGTCACGCTGCCGTCCACCTCGTCGCTGACGATCACGATCGACAGCAGTGCGTCCTCCCGGTAGAAGCCCGCGTTGTAGCCGTTGACCAGCGGGGGTGTCAGTGCCCGGTAGCTGGCCTCGAGGCCCACCTCGCAGGCGCCCATCCCGTCGTCGCCCATCGACATGTTCGCGGTGAACGCCCCCACCGGGTCCGGCGTGGTCGGATCGATGTACCGCGTCGCCCCGTACAGCTGCCCGATGGGCGGCTGGTTGGCCCAGTCGTCCAGCACCGTCACGCCGATGTGGTAGTCCAGACCGGAGCCCACGAAGAACTGGATGAAGTTCCAGAAGTTGGCCTGCAGCGCGTTCTGCTCCTCCTGCATCGAGCAGGAGTTGTCGACCACGAACAGGATGTCGCTGGCCTCCGCCGTCCGCTGGATGAACGTGTCCTCCAGGTAGGTCTCGCCGAGCTGCTCGGGCTGCTCGGCGGGCTGCCACTCCCCGGGGCCGATGATGTCGTACTCGCTGCACCCGCTCACCAGCAGCCCAGCGAGGATCGCAAGCAGGCTACCGAATCCCAGCGAACGCTTCATGATCGTGACTCCTCAATCCGGGCGGGCCCGGCTGTGATGAGTGCCCCTCGCGGACGCCAGCCCACGCCCACGTGTCCCTGGGATCCACGATCCCGGGGCACGACCACCTTACCTTCGGGGCCCTGGGCCGGCAAGGGCAAAGCCGGGCGAAAAACGTGGACGCCGTCCCAGGAAGGTCCCGCGCTGTCCGGGGGTTGGCAGCGGTGGGGGACAAACTCACAAGCGCTGTCGAATCTGGGGTACCATACGCGGCCATGAGTGACCGGGGACAGGACACGGGGAGTCGCGGCCGGGGGCGCCTGCTGCGGGCGGCCATGTCCATGGCCACCATCACCCTGCTGTCCCGGATCCTGGGCCTCGTGCGCGAGCAGGTGCGCGCGATCTACCTGGGAACCGGTGGCGCCAGCGACGCCTTCGGCGTGGCCTTCATGCTGCCCAACCTGCTGCGCCGGCTCGTGGGGGAAGGGGCCATGAGCGCCGCCTTCGTCCCGGTCTTCAACGACATGCTGGAGAAGGAGGGCGAGGAGCGGACCTGGCTGTTCGCCAACCGGTTCCTGACCCTGCTGGGCATGGTTCTCGTGGTGATCTCGACCCTGGGCGTGGTGGGCTCGGGGCTCCTGGTCGCCCTGGTGGCGCCGGGATTCACCGAACAGTACCCCGAGACGCGGGACCTGGCGGTGAAGCTCGCCGCCATCATGTTCCCCTACATCCTGCTGGTGAGCCTGGCCGCCGTGATCCAGGGCATGCTCAACAGCTACAAGGTCTTCTGGGTCTCGGCCTTCACCTCGGTGTTGCTCAACATCGCGGTGATCGGCACCGCGCTGGTGCTCGCGCCGCGGATGGAGGAGGCGGCCTACGCGCTGGCGATCGGCGTGATGATCGGCGGCGCGCTGCAGCTGCTGTTCCAGGTCCCCTTCGTCTACAAGCTCGGCTTCCGGTGGCGGCTGCGGATCGACTTCGGTCCCGGGGTCCGCAAGGTCCTGTGGCTGATGCTCCCGGGGGTCTTCGGCGCGGGCATCTACCAGATCAACGTGCTGGTGAGCCAGGCGCTCGCCTCGTCGCTGCCCGAGGGCTCCATCTCGAGTCTCCAGTACAGCACCCGCCTGCTGGAGCTGACCCTGGGGGTCTTCGCGATCTCGGTGTCCACGGTGATCCTGCCCATGCTCTCGCGTCAGGCGGCCCGGCAGGAGTGGACCGAGATGCGGGACACCATGGGCTTCGCGGTGCGCATGGTCTGCTTCATCTGCGTGCCGTCCATGTGCGGGCTCTACCTGCTGCGCACGCCGGTGGTGCGGCTGCTGTTCCAGTACGGCGAGTTCGACGAGCAGTCGTTGCAGATGACCACCTGGGCCCTGACCTTCCACCTGGCCGGGCTGGTGTTCATCGCCCTGTCGCGGATCTACGTCCAGGCCTTCTACAGCCGCATGGACACCCGCACGCCGGTGTGGATCGCCGCCGGTGCGATGGGGGTCAACATCGTGGCCTGCCTCACCCTCCGCGGCCCGCTGGAGAACGGGGGGATCGCCCTGGCCAACAGCCTGGCCGCCGCGTTCCAGGTGGTGCTGCTGGTGGTGCTGCTGCGCCGGCACCTGGCGGGCATCTGGGGTGGCGCCACCTGGCTCGCCATCGGTCGCTGCGTGCTGGCGGCCGCCGGCATGTGCGGCGCCGTGATCGGCCTGGTCCGGCTGACCGGGCTGGAGACCCTGCGCTCCGTCCCGCTGCAGATCGTCTGGCTGTCGTTGACCATCGGGGCGGGCGCGCTGGTCTACGGGGGCCTCTCGTGGCTGCTGCGGAGCCGGGAGCTGCGCGAGGTGGTGGGCATGTTCGCCCGGCGTCTGGGGCGCCGCTCATCCGTCCGAGAGCCTTGAATCGCGCTCCCGCGCCGCCTACAGTTACGCCGCCTCGCAGGGGCGAGACGGAGGCGGTGCCATGAGCGGACAGCTTCGGATCTTCAACACGGACTCGCGCAAGGTCGAGACCTTCCAACCCCAGCAGCCGGGGAAGGTCACCTACTACTCCTGCGGCCCCACAGTCTACGGCTACGCCCACCTGGGCAACCTGCGGACCTACGTGTTCACCGACGTGCTGCGGCGGGTGCTGGAGTACGACGGCTACGACGTGAACCACGTGATGAACATCACCGACGTGGGACACATGACCACCGACGAGGACGAGGGCGAGGACAAGATGGAGACGGCGGCCCGGGAGCGGGGCATGACTCCGTGGGAGGTCGCCGAGTACTACACCCAGGCGTTCATGACCGACATGGACGATCTGAACCTGATGCGGCCTTCGCTGATGCCCAAGGCCACCGAGCACATCGAGTGCATGCTCGACCTGGTGCGCAAGCTGGAGGACAACGGCTACGCCTACCTCACCGACAGCGCGGTCTACTTCGATACGGCGAGGTTCCGGCGCTACGGCAACATGGCGGGGCTCAACCTGAGCGGTCAGGAGGCCGGCGCGCGGGTGGAGGTCAACCCGGACAAGCGCAACCCCAGCGACTTCGCCCTGTGGAAGGTCAACCAGCCCAACCACATCATGCAGTGGGACTCGCCCTGGGGGCGGGGGTACCCGGGCTGGCACCTGGAGTGCTCGGCCATGTCGATGAAGTACCTGGGCGAGACCCTGGACCTGCACTCCGGCGGCATCGACCACATCCCGGTGCACCACACCAACGAGATCGCCCAGAGCGAGGGGGCCACGGGCCAGACCTTCGTGCGGTACTGGGTCCACGCCAACTTCCTCACCCTGCCGGCGGACGGGGACGAGGAGAAGCGCATGGGCAAGTCGCTGGGCAACGTCTCCACACTCTCCGGGCTCAAGGACCAGCGGATCCACCCCCTGGCCTACCGGGTGTTCTGCTACGGCGCGCGCTACCGGCAACCGCTGACCTTCGATCTCAAGGCCATCCGGGGCGCGGGCAAGGCGCTGCAGAGCCTGTACGGGTTCGTCCGCTACGCCCCGGCCGCGGCCGAGGAAGGCGAGGAGCCCTGGGCGGCGCCGCTCAAGGAGCGCTTCTTGGAGGCCGTACACGACGATCTGAACATGCCCGTGGCCTGGGCCACGGTCCTCGAGCTGGTCCGTGAGGCCAACCGCCGCGGCGAGCCCCGGATCCTGACCACCCTGTTCGACATGGACCGCATCCTGGGCCTCCAGCTGGCCGAGGTGCGCGCCGAGGAGCTGGATCTGCCGGCGGACGTCAAGGACCGGGTCTCCCGCCGCGAGTCCGCCCGCGAGAACAAGGACTGGGCCACCGCCGACGCCCTCCGCGACGAGCTCAAGACCGAGGGCTGGATCCTCGAGGACACCCCCCAGGGGATCCGGGTCAGGAAGGCCGACGGCTAGCGGTCAACGCCGCCCATTCGCCACCGGAGCGCGACTCCACCACGTTCAGCCCCGCACTCTCCATGGCGGCGCAGACCTCCGCCTCTTGCTCGACCAGCAATCCCGAGGCGATGAGGAGGCCCCCGTCCTGGAGTGTGGCGGCCAGATCCTCGGCGAGTTCGCACAGCAGCGGGGCCAGCAGGTTGGCCAGGACGCGATCGAAGCGGTGGCCCGTGGGCAGGTCGGCGAGGGTGCCGTGCCACAGGTCGATCCGGTCGGCCATCCCGTTGCTCCGGAGGTTCCCCCGGGCCACGTCCACCGCGTCGGGGTCGGCGTCGAAGGCGACCACCTCGCCCGCGCCCAGCAGGACGGCGCCGATGGCCAGGACGCCGGTGCCCGTGCCCACGTCGAGGACCGAGGGCGGCGGTGGGGGAGGGGAGGGGGTCAGGGACTCCTCGAGCAGCTCGAGGCAGGCCGCCGTGGTGAAGTGGGTCCCCGTGCCGAAGGCCAGACCGGGGTCGATGCGGATCTCCAGCCGACCGTCCTCCCCTGCGGCTTCCCAGGTGGGCCGGATCCGGAGCCGCCGTCCCAGGTCCACGGCCGCGTAGTGTTCCCGCCAGGCGTGGCCCCAGTCCTCGTCGGGGACCGGTTCGAGCCTCGGCGCCGCCCCGGCCAGCCCGGGGAGGTCGGCGAGGGAGGCTCGCAGGCTGCCCAGGGCGCTCGCGGCGTCCACGTCCGCGTCCAGGTAGCCCCAGACCTCGATCCTGCCGTCGGCGGGGGAGGGGGGGGGAGGCACCGGCTCCCTGGGATCACCGGAGATCGCGGGGCCCGGCAGGTGCAGCTCCGGGTAGTCCTCCACGATGCCGCTGGCCCCCGCCACGAGCAGTAGATCCGTGGCCAGTTCGGCCCGCTCGGCGGGTACCTCCAGCCGGATCCTGTGCCAGCCGGCGCCCACGTCAGCCTTCGTCGATCAGCAGCAGGGGCGGCGGGAGGGGTTCGCCCGCGGACGTCAGGTGCTCCCGCAGCAGGCGCTCCAGATACCTCGCCGAGCCGCCCCCCTTGTCGATCAGGACACCGTTGACGAACACCGCCGGGGTGCCGCGGACGCCAGCGGCGCGTCCGTCCTCGACGCTCTGGACCACCGAGTCCCGGATCTCCTCCTCCTCGAGGCAGTAGTAGAACTCGGTCGCCGGGATCTCCAGGAAGTGGGCGATCTCCCGCATGTTCTCCACCGATGGCCGAGTCCCCTCGTGGGAGGCCTTGGCGAACACGGTGAACAGGGAGTCGTACATCTCCCAGTACTTGTCGTGGCGGCCCGCACACTCCAGCGCGTAGGCGGCCATGCAGGCCTCGGGGTGCAGGTTGCGCGACACGTAGGGATGGCAGTCGGTACACAGCGGGTAGTGTCGGAACGCGAAATCGATGAGTCCCGGGTAGGCCCCCATCAGCTCGTGGATCTCCAGGGCCGCCACGGCGCAGTAGGGACACTGGAAGTCGGCGAACTCCACCACCTGGAACGGGGCACCCTCGGTGCCGCGGTGGGGCTCGTCCCCCCGCAGCAGGCCGTCCACCCGCGGCATCGTGGGGAAGGCCTCGACGAATGCCTCGAGGGCGTCCTTCTCCTCCTGGATCTTCTGTTCGCGGCCCTCCTCGATGATCGGCTCGAGGGTGGCGCTGTACACCCTCTGCGCCAGCGGGACCACCGCTGCGAAGATGGCGAGGAAGACCAGCCAGTTGTAGTGGCGGAACAGGGGGCGGAAGGCGTCTCCGAAGAGCCCCCGGTACCCCCGCTCGCGGGCCAGCGGGGTCAGCACGATCAGCGCGAGGGTGATGGCGTCGATGCCCAGGCACACGATGCACCAGGTCTTCAACTGGAACTTCATCACGTAGATCAGCAGCAGGTCGATCACCGCGGCGGGCAGCAGCAGCAGCCAGGCGAAGGCCATCGTCTGATCGCGCACCACCGTGGCGCCGAGCCCCTTGCGCCCGGGGCGGAGCCAGCCCAGCAGCACCAGGGCCAGGAAGCCGGCGAAGAAGCCCAGGGGCGGGATGGCGGTGGGCAGCGGGTAGCGGAAGATGGGCAGGGGGTGCTCGGACCACCGGGACCGGCTCACCTTGGCGCAGTCGAAGTTCGTCCCGTCGACGGTGCACCAGCTCTCGTGGTCCTCGCCGGTGATCGCGGCCTCGATCACCCGGACGTGCTCCAGGGTCAGGTCCACCGCTGCGGCCAGCCCCAGGCCCGCGAGCACGAGGAGGACGACGGCGACCACGTGGCGCCGGACCGAGGGTTGTCTCTTCGCCGGGCGGCGGCTCACGGTGCCTCCTCCAGCAGCGCGGCGATCTCGCGGCTGATGGTGTTGAAGGTCGCGGTGTCGTAGCCATCGAAGCGCGCGCGGACCTGGCCCCGGCGGTCCACCAGGACCGTCCGCGGCAGCGCTGTGACCCGGTAGCGCTCCTGGGCCACCCCCCGCTCGTCCCACAGGACCGGGAAGCTCACCGGCACCTCGTCGAGGAATCCCCGGGCGTCCGCCGCGCTGGTGTCGACGTTGACCCCCAGGATCACCAGACCCTGTTCCTCGTAGCGGGTCCACAGCGACTCGAGCTCGGGCATCTCCATCTGGCAGGGCACACACCAGCTGGCCCAGAAGTTGACCAGCACCACCTGACCGAGCTGGTCCGAGAGTCGATAGCTCCGCAGGTCGTACACGTCCGAGAGCTCGAAGTCCGGGGCCTGGTTGCCGATGGCCAGGCCCTCGCCGGTGCCGCCGGCCCCGTCACAGCAGCCGATGTGCGCCAGGGGCATCGCGATCAGGAGTCCGAGGACGGCCAGCGCCATCGGGGTGGGTGTCAGCGGGGGGATCCGGTTCGGCATGGGACGACCGTGGGAGTCTCGGGTTTCGCGCGGGTTCTGTCAACGAGGGACGCGTCAGCGCGTCCGGACCTTCGCCAGGGCCTGCAGCCAGCGTTCAGGAGCCTCCACGGGCGCCGCGCCGGGCGCAGCCACGCGCAGCCCCACGGGGCGCGCGCCCCCCTGGAACACCCAGAGTCCGGGTTCCATGCCCTCCCCGGGCCCGCCCACCTGCACCCACGCGGGCGAGTCCAGCACGTCGGCGAGACCCTGACCCGTCGTCGCCGTCGCCGGCGTCGGGCAGCGAACCTCGGTGGTCGTCGTCCCGTCGATCTCCACTCCTCGCCTCCGGTCCCCGCAGCGGAGGTGATGGCGTCCCTCCGGTACCGCGGCCAGCCCCAACGGGGGGACTCCCAGCAGCCGTCCGTCCAGGACCACCGGCTGGGGAGGGCCCACCACTCGAAGCTCTCCGGACGCCATCGCGCCCCGGATCTCCGTCGCCCGGCGGATGACCAGGGGCGGGAACCGGGCGGCCGGGAAGGGGTGGTCGGGGCGGGCGGCCAGCAGGGCCGAGAGGGCCTCGTCCAGACCCGTCCAGTCCTCCAGGGCGAAGGCGGCGTCCGCGTACCCTTCACACGCCGCCTGCCGGTCGGCCCACCAGGCCTCGCCCGCCCCCGCGGGCGGGAGCAGCTCGCATCCTTGCCGGTAACGGTGCATCGCCGCCGGGAGGTTGAACGCCTCCTCGTGGAGCCCCGCCTCGTCCAGGAAGGTCGGCAACCACCCGCCGTCCCCCCCGGGGTGCACCCGCTGCCAGGGCGAGTCGCCCCCGGACGCGTCCGGTGCGGTGGCTGGAGAGGGGGGCGCCGCGCCCAGCGTGATGTCGGCCCCCGCGGCCGGGGTCACCGGATGAAGCATCACCCACGCGAGGGCGAGCGCGCGCGCTGTGTGCGAGAACACGCTCACTCCCGACCGGCGCGGCGCAGGGCGCGAGCCATGTCTCGTTGGTCCTCGCGCCGACGAATGTCCTGGCGGCGGTCCTGGGTCTTCTTCCCCCGGGCCAGGCCGAGCAGAACCTTGGCGTGGGCGCCCTTGAAGTACATCTTGAGCGGGATCACCGTGTACCCCCGCTCCGCGACCTTGCTCGCCAGCTTCCGAATCTCCCGGGCATGTAGCAGCAGCTTGCGGTCCCTGCGGGGGGGGTGGTTCAGCCGGTTGGCCTGGGCGTAGGCGGCGATGTGGACCCCCACGAGGAAGGCCTCGCCCCCGCGAAACTGCACGTAGGCGTCCGACAGGTTCGCGGTCCCGGCCCGCAGCGATTTGACCTCCGAGCCCACCAGCACGAGTCCGGCCTCGAAGGTGTCGTCGACGGTGTACTCCCGGCGCGCTCGGCGGTTCTCGCAGATGGGACGGGTCGTCGGCACGTCGGGCCTCCCGGAACCACAAGATGTTGGGGTGGTCGGGCGCGCGATGCCCATATCTTGTGGTTTGAAAAAGGGTACCAAAAAAGATCAGTGATTTCAACGGGTTAACGGCGGGTTCCTCGCGGGCGCGGTGGGTGCGAATGGGCGCGAAAAAGCTGCTTGACGGATCGGAGTCGAAGATGGGATAACGTGGTGGTCGGTGGATCAAATTAGATCGAAGTGGATCGCAGATGGCGAGCCGGCCCAGGTGCCGGTGTCCGGGTGGATCGGTGTACGACGTTCAAGGCTGTTTCCACTGCTCGTTGGACAGCAAGGGGCGTCTCTCGCTTCCCGCCAGGCTCAAGGAAGCGGTTCGGGCCCAGGGACAGGGTTCGATCGTGCTCGCCTTCTACGATGGCAGCCTGCAGGGCTACACCGCCGCCTACTGGCGCAAGCTCGAAGCCCGAGTCTCGCGACAGTCCCTGTTCAGCCGCAAGGCCAGGGCCTTCGTGATCGGATTTCTGTCGAGCGCTCACGAGGTGACGGTGGACAAGCTCGGACGGATCCTGGTCCCCCCTCCCCTGCGCGCCAAGGGAGGTCTGGAACGGGAGGTCGTCGTGGTGTCGTACCTGGGCCAGATCGAGATCTGGGACCGGGACCGCTTCGAAGCGCGTCAGGCGGAAGAGGCCGAGGACATGGATATCGACGACTTCGTCGCCGACCTCGCCGTTCCGCTCGACGATGAGGGTGTGTGAGGTACGCCGTTGCCAACCGCCGGGCACCAACCGGTACTCGTTGCGGAGGCGGTCGACGCACTTCAGGTCCAGCCGGACGGCTGGTACCTGGATGGGACGGTCGGTCGCGCCGGGCACGCTGTACGCATCGCGGAGCGCCTCGGGGAGGGTGGATTCCTCCTGGGGTTGGACAGGGACCCGGGGGGGGGGCGCCCCCCCCCCCCCGGGCGGGCCCCCCGCGGGGGGGGGGGGGGGGGGGGGCGGCGGGCGGGGGGGGGGCGGGTTGGGGCGGGTGTGGACCGGCCCGGGGGGGGGGCCTACGCGGCCGCCGCGCGGCTGACCCGCTTCGGAGAGCGGGTGGGGGTCGCCAGGAGCTCGTACTCGAAGATGTTGGAGCAGGCCCAGCAAGCAGGACGAGGCGAGGCCCGATGGCAGGGCGTGTTCCTCGATCTGGGCGTGGGCTCCCATCAGCTGGATGACCCCGACCGGGGCTTCTCCTTCCGCACAGACGGCGATCTGGACATGCGGTACCACCGCGGCAGCGGTGTGACCGCATCGGAGATCGTCAATGAATCGGAGGAGGGGGAGCTGGCCGACCTGCTGTGGCGCCTCGGCGAGGAGCGGGCCTCCCGCCGCGTCGCCCGTGCCATAGTCCGGCGCCGGGGCGAGCGCCCCTTCGAACGCACCGTAGATCTGGCCGAGGTCGTTGCCTCGGCCGTGGCCGGGAGGCGTGCGCGCAAGACGCGGTCCTCCCGCCGGTCCGCCGGACGGCGGATCCACCCCGCGACCCGGACCTTCCAGGCCCTGCGGATCGCGGTCAACGGAGAGCTGGACGAGCTGGCGGGAGCGCTGCCCCGTTGCGTCCGGCTCCTCGCCCCCGGGGGGAGGCTGGTGGTGATCAGCTTCCATTCCCTGGAGGACCGAACCGTCAAGCGGTTCATGCGAGATCAGGCCAACCCGTGCCTCTGCCCCCCCGACCTCGGGACCTGTGCTTGTGGGCGGAAGCCGATGCTGATGCTGGAGCGGAAGAGGGCCGTGATGCCCTCGGCTGAGGAGGTCGAATCGAATCCAAGGGCTCGGTCTGCGCGGATGCGGGTGGCCGTGCGGACAGACGAGTCCTGGGGAGCGGAGCGGCCGACGACGTAGTTGCTGTTGCGGAGAACGTGGAGGCGGAAGATGACGCAGTCGTCGAATCTCCCGGGGCCGGGTGGGGCCCGAGGCATGGGTGATGGCAAGGACAGGGGAGTGAAGGCTGCACGGTTGAGGCGCTTTGCGCCGTGGATCCTGCTGGCCTACCTGCTGGTGGCCGGGCTCTTCGTGGCCTGGGCCAAGATGGAGACCACCCAGCTGACCTACGAGGTCCATCGCTTGCGGGCCGAGCGATCGGATCTGCAGCGCGAGCAACGCCTGCTCAGCGCCGAGATCGCCGGCCTCAAGGCCCCCGCACATCTCAGTCGCAAGGCCGAGGAGCTGGGCATGATCCGCCCGGAGCCGGGCCGGGTGACCCACGTGGAGTGAAGGGGGGCAAGGACCATGGCCAGCGGAGGTCGCCCTAGCACCGGGAGCCGGGGACGCTTGCCCAGCGGTCCCCACCAGGCCGCCCAGGGGCGGCACGTGGTTCGCTGGCGGACCTGGGCGGTGTTGATCTTCTTCGGGGTCTGCTTCGGAGCGCTGACCTACCGGGCCGTGACCCTGATGGTGGTGACCGATCCCCAGCTGGACGAGCTGCTCGCCAGCCAGTACCAGAGCACGGTCGTGCTCAACCCCAAGCGGGGACCGATCCTCGACCGGCACGGCCACGATCTGGCGGTGTCGGTGACCCTGGATTCCGTATTCGCCGATCCGGCCCTGGTGGACGATGCCCTGGGGGCGGCGAGGGAGCTGGCGCCGGTGCTCGACCTGCCCGAGGAAGAGCTGTTGCAGAAGCTGCGTCTCGAGCGGAGGTTCGTGTGGTTGCGCAGGCAGGTCGACCCGGCAGTCAGCGACAGGGTGCGTGAGCTGGGGTTCAAGGGGGTGCGCTGTACCCCCGAGGCCCGACGCACCTATCCCAACGGAAAGCTCGCGGGACAGCTCCTGGGGTTCGCGGGCATCGATGGCAACGGCCTCGAGGGGCTGGAGGCCCGCTACGACGAGATCCTGATGGGGGAGAAGGAGACCTACGTCGCGCTGAGGGACGGCCGCCGGCGCAACATCACCCCCGAAGGGGTGGTGGTCAAGCGTTCCACCGAGGGGCACTCCATCCGCGTGACCCTGGACCGCCAGATCCAGTTCATCACCGAGCAGGCGCTGGGCAAGGCCGTGGAGACCTACACGCCCAAGGGAGCGTTCGCGGTGGTGCTCGATCCCACGACCGGCGACCTCCTGGCCGTCGCCAACGCCCCGGACTTCGACCCCAACCGCTTCACCGAGTTCGATCGCGCCACCTTCCGCAACCGGGCGGTCGCGGACACCTTCGAGCCGGGCTCGACCATGAAGCCCTTCCTGGTGGCCAGCGCCCTGGAGGCCGGGGTGATCCAGCCCGGGGAGGAGTTCGACTGCGAACACGGCGCCTACCGCATCGGGCGCAACACGATCCATGACACCCACGCCTACGACCTGATCCCCATCGAGGAGATCATCCAGGTCTCCTCCAACATCGGCTCGGCCAAGATCGCCCAGCGTATGGGCGCCGAGGCGCTTCACGACGCCTACCTTCGCTGCGGTTTCGGCCGGGCCAGCGGGATCGACCTGGCCGGAGAGTCGGGCGGAATCCTGCGCAGCTGGAAGAGCTGGCGTCGCATCGGCCTGGCGACCCACGCCTTCGGGCAGGGCATCTCCGTGACCGGCATCCAGCTGGCCTCCGCCCTGGGCGCCATCGCCAACGGCGGCACCCTCTATCAGCCGCGCGTGATCGTCGAGATGCGCGACCGCCAGGACCAGGTCGTCGACGCCCGCGCGCCCCAGGTGATCGATCGGCCCTTCGGGGACGAGAGCGCGCGCCGGGTTCGGGAGATGATGGGGCTGGTGGTCCAGGACGGCGGGACCGGCACGCGGGCTCGCCTGGAGCACTACACCTGCGGCGGCAAGACCGGGACCGCCCAGAAGGTCAACTCCGAGACCGGACGGTACGACCGCACGATGTGGGTGAGCTCGTTCATCGGTTTCGCACCGCTGGAGGACCCCCGGGTCGTGGTCGTGGTGGTGGTCGACGAGCCCCAGGGAAAACACTACGGGGGCACGGTCGCAGGCCCGGTGTTCAAGGAGATCGCCACCGGCGCCCTGCAGGCGCTGGGCGTGCCGCCCGATCCGGAGGCGGTGGCCGAGGCGGCGCGTCGGGCGGCGGGGGAGGACGAGGAGGATGCGGCGGCCGGGGCCGGGTCCGAGACCGAGGCGGATGGCCGCACCATCGCGTCCGAGTCCGAGTCCGAGTCCGAGACCGAGACCGAGACCGACGCGGTGGTGGACGTGGAGGGCGACGCGGATCTGGGGCTGGCGGTGGGGGAACTCACCGACGACCTCGACGGCAGCCCACGGATGCCCGATCTGAGCGGCAAGACCCTGCGCTCCGCGCTGCTGGCCCTCGGGGAGTTCACCCTCGACCTGCGGGTGGAGGGGAGCGGCTTCCTCGTCGACCAGACGCCGGCCGCGGGGGTGCCCGTTCGAGATGGGGACCAGGTGACCCTGGTCTTCGGTGAGTCGGACGACGGAGAGGCGCGCCCCTAGGCCATGGCTCTCCTCGACGTGGCGGACGCGGTGCGGCTCCTGCCGGAGGCCCGTGTGCGGGGGGCCGCGGCGGGTGCGGTGGTCTCGCTGACCTGTGATTCCCGGGCCGTGGTCCCGGGCAGCCTGTTCGCCGCAATCCCCGGCTCCATAACCGACGGCCACCGCTACGCGGGCGACGCCCTGGCCGCCGGGGCCCTCGCGATCGTGGTCGAGCGAGAGCTGGACACCGAGCTCCCGCCGGGGACGACGGCCCTGGTGGTCCCGGACGCCCGTCGCGCCCTGGCCAGGCTGGCGGCGGCCTTCTACGGAGAGCCGACCCGGTCGCTTCGCGTGGGTGCGGTGACCGGGACCAACGGCAAGACGACGGTGACCTACCTGGTGGAGGCGATGGCGGGCAGGGATGGCCGCGCGGTCGGCGTGGTCGGCACCACCGGCGTGCGGATCTCCGGCCGCTCCCACCCCACCTCGCACACCACCCCCGATGGCCCCGAACTCCAGGGGACCTTCGCGCGCATGCGCGATACGGGCGTGGACACCGCGGTGTTCGAGGCCAGCTCCCACGGGCTGGCCCAGGGGCGCGCGGTGGGGACCCACCTGGATGTCGCGGGCTTCGTGAATCTGACGCGGGATCACCTCGACTTCCACGGTGACATGGATGCCTACTTCGCCGCGAAGCAGAAGATCGTCACCGAACTGCTGCAGCAGAGCGGGAAGGCAGAGCCGATCCTGGTGACCAACGTGGACGACGCGCGGGGTCGCGAGCTGGCGGGGGACTGGCCGCGGATCCTCACCGTCTCGGCCGCGCCCGACAGTGGGGCCGATGTGCGGCCGCTGTCCCTGGAGGTCGACCTGGACGGGATCCGCGGAGAGCTCCAGACCCCCAGCGGCCCGCTGGCCCTGCGGTCGGCGCTCGTGGGCGGCTTCAACGTGACCAATATCGGCGTGGCCGTGGGGATGGCGCTGGCGCTGGAGATCCCCGGAGACGCCATCGAGGCGGGGCTCAGGAGCCTCCGCCGGGTGCCCGGGCGGCTCGAACCGGTGCTCGTTCCCCAGGCCGACGGGCCTCGGGTGCTGGTGGACTACGCCCACACACCGGACGCCCTGGTGGCCGTGCTCGCGGCGTTGCGTCCCCTGGTGCGGGGGCGCATCTGGACCGTCTTCGGCTGTGGAGGTGACCGGGACCAGGGCAAGCGGCCGCTGATGGGGGAGGCGGCAGGGCGAGGGTCCGACCACCTCGTGGTGACGTCGGACAACCCCCGGTCCGAGGACCCGAGGGCGATCATCGACCAGATCCTGGTCGGGGTGGACCGGACCGCCGCACCCCACCGGGTGGAGCCGGATCGCCGGGCTGCGATCCTCGCCGCCGTGGGTGACGCGGATGCGGAGGATCTGGTGCTGGTGGCAGGCAAGGGCCACGAGCGAGAGCAGGTGATCGGAGACCGCTCGCGGCCCTTCGACGACCGCGAGGTGGCCCGCGAGGCGTTGCTGGACAAGGGGGGGGCAGGATGAGCGAGAGCGCCACCTTCGCGCCGCCCTTCGCCTTCGACGGTCCGACCCTGGTCAAGGCCTTGCGGGGCAAGGTCCGCGGTGAGCTGGGCGCTGGCCCCTACACGGTGACCACCGACTCCCGCCTCTGTGACACGGGACGGATCTTCGTCGCCCTGGCGGGCGACCGGTTCGATGGGCACGACTTCGTTCCCGCCGTGCTCGACGCCGGGGCGCCAGGGGTCGTGGTCGCAGCGGGACACCCCGCCGCCGATGGACCCCTCCCTCCGGGGCGCTTCCTGATCGCGGTGGACGACACCCTCCGTGGGCTGGGTCGACTGGGCAACTGGGTCCGGCGCCAGACCGACGTCCCCGTCGTGGGGCTCACCGGTTCCTCGGGGAAGACCACCACCAAGGAGATGATCGCCTCGATGTTGGAGGCGGCGGGGGGCCGTGGACTCTCGACCCGGGGCAACCTCAACAACGAGATCGGGCTCCCCCTGACCCTGCTTCGCTGGCGGGACGAGTACCGCTGGATGGTGCTGGAGATGGGCATGAGCGCCGAGGGGGAGATCCGTCGGCTGGCGGAGATCGCCGAACCCAGCATCCGGCTGATCACCAACGTGGCTCCGGCCCATCTGGAGCACTTCGACGACCTGTCGGCCGTGGCCCGCGCCAAGGGCGAGATGTTCGAGGGGGCCCAGTCCGGCGATCTGCTGGTGAGCAACGCCGACGACCCCCGCTCCGTCCACTTCCCCCGACCCGCGGGGGCGCGGGAGATCCGGTTCGGCGAGAATCCCACCGCCGACGTGCGGGTGGTCCGGGTGGAGCCATCGGGCGAGTTCGGCCACCGGGTGTGGCTGTCCATGATGGGCCAGGAACTAGAGGTGGAGCTGGATCTCCCCGGCCGCCACAACGTGGAGAACGCCGCCGCCGCCGCCGCGGTGGCCTGGGCTGCGGGCGTGCCCGCCGACGCCATCGCGGCCGGGCTGGGCGCGACCCGCCTGCCTGCCGGCCGCATGGCCGCCCTGGATCTGGGTGGGATCCGGGTGCTCGACGACTCGTACAACGCCAACCCACGTTCGGTGCGGGCGGCCCTCCAGACCCTGGCGAGCGGCGGGGCCCGCGGGCGCCGGATCGCGGTGCTCGGGGACATGCTGGAGCTGGGCCCCACGGGCCCCGAGCTGCATCGCGAGGTGGGTGGGATCGCCGCCGACGAGGGGATCGACCTGCTGGTGACCGTGGGCGCCCTGAGCTGGCACACCATGGAGGGGGCCGTCGAGGGGGGCATGGAGGAGTCGGCGGTCCTGTGGCGGGAGGACGCCGCCGACGTGGTCGAACTGCTGCGCCAAGAGCTGGTTCCCGGTGACCGGCTGCTGGTCAAGGGATCGAGGGGAATGCGCATGGAGCGCGTCGTCGCCGGGTTGAAGGAGGAACTGGGGTGCTGAGCTGGCTCGAACAGCTGTCCGACGCCTACGGCCCTTTCCGTGTCTTCGGCTACATCATGTTCCGTTCCGCGGCGGCGCTGATCACCGCGGTGGTGATCACCTGGTTCGCCTACCCCCGCTTCATCGCCTGGCTGCAGTCGGTGCGAGTGGGCCAGGCGATCCGCGAGGACGGCCCCGAGTCCCATCTGCAGAAGGCCGGCACGCCGACCATGGGCGGGTTGCTGATGCTCGCGGCCATCCTCGCGGCCAGCCTGCTCTGGGCGCGGCCCGAGTCCCGCATGGTCTGGGGGGTGGTGATCATCGCCCTGGGATTCGGCGCGGTGGGGTTCGTGGACGACTTCAAGAAGGTCGCCAAGCGGGACAGCGCCGGTCTCTCCGGGAAGATCCGGCTCCTCCTCGAATTCCTGATCTCCGGCGCAGTGCTGGTCTGGCTGATGCTGTCGGGGGATCTGGCCACCTCGCTCCCGATGCCCTTCTTCAAGGGGGTGGAGCTGGAGCTGGGTTGGCTCTACGTGCCGTTCGCGGCCTTCGTGGTCGTGGCGTTTGCCAACGCCGTGAACCTCACCGACGGGCTGGACGGGCTGGCCATCGGGCCGGTGATGACCTCGATGATGGCCATCGCGGTGCTGGCCTACTTCGCCGGCCACGCGGGGTACGCGGCCTACCTCAACATCCCGTACGTGGCGGGTTCGGGCGAGCTCTCCATCGTCGCGGTGACCGTGATCGGCGCGGGGCTCGGTTTTTTGTGGTTCAACACCTTCCCGGCGACGATCTTCATGGGAGACACCGGATCCCTGCCCCTGGGGGGGATCCTCGGCGCCATCGCGGTGGTGACCCGCAACGAGCTGGCGGCGGTCATCGTCGGCGGCATCTTCGTGTGGGAGGCGCTGTCGGTGGTGATCCAGGTCGCCAGCTACAAGCTGACCAAGAAGCGGGTGTTCAAGATGGCGCCCTTCCACCACCACCTGGAGCTCAGCGGCTGGGAGGAACCCAAGATCATCGTTCGGTTCTGGATCGTGTCCCTGCTCCTGGCCCTGATGGCCGTGTTGACGCTGAAGTTGAGGTGACCGTGGATCTGCGCGACCGCAAGGTGCTGGTGATGGGCCTGGCCCGGTCCGGGACCGGGGCAGCGCGGCTGTGCGCCGAGATCGGCGCCCGTGTGACAGGGACCGATCGCCGGACGGCGGAACAGCTCGGCCCCGAGGTCTTGGCCCTCGAGGAGCTCGGCGTGTCCCTGGTCCTGGGAGAGCACCGGGACGGGGACTTCACCGGCGCCGACCTGGTCGTACTCAGCCCGGGAGTCCCCCTGGACCAGCCCCAGGTGGCGGCGGCGCGAGCCGCGGGTGTGACCGTCCTCGGCGAGCTCGAGCTGGCCGCCTCCCAGCTGGCCTGTCCGGTCTTCGCCATCACCGGCACCAACGGCAAGTCGACCACGACCACCTTCGCCGGCGAACTGCTGAGCTCCGCGGGCCTGACGACCTTCGTGGGGGGCAACCTGGGCACCCCGCTCAGCGAGGGGGTGATGGCACGATCGTGGGACGCCGCGGTGGTGGAGGTCTCCTCCTTCCAGCTCGAGGCCGCGCCCGCCTTCCATCCCCGCGTGGCCGCGATGCTCAACTGCACCGAGGACCACCTGGATCGCTATCCGGACTTCGCGGCCTACCGGGCGGCCAAGGAGGCGATCTTCGCCAACCTGGGCCCCCGGGACACCGTGGTGTACAACGCCGCCGATCCCGTGGTGCGGGAGATGGTCGACGGGCTGTCCAGCCCGCGGGTGACGTTCTCCATCGTCGATGCCGGCCAGCCCGGGTGCCACGCCGGCGGCGCGGGCATCGTCGTTCGCGAGGACGGGGCGACCTGGGAGCTGGATCTCTCGGGGTTCCGCGTGCCCGGTACCCACAACGTGGAGAACCTGATGGCGGCGGTGCTCGGCGCCAGGGCGTTGGGGGCCGGCGTGACGGCCATCCAGCGGGCGGTCCCCGCCCTCCGCGGGCTGCCGCACCGGATGGAGTTCGTCCGGTCCCTCGACGGGGTGGACTGGTTCAACGACAGCAAGGCCACCAACGTGGCCTCCGCCTGCAAGACGCTGGAGGGGGCGGTGGGCCCGGGCGGGGCCAACGCCGCGGTGATCCTGCTGGGCGGTAAGGACAAGGGCGGAGACTACGGTCCCCTGGTGGAGGTCCTCCGCGGGAGCGCCCGCTGCGCCGTCCTCTACGGGGCCGCCGCCGGGGTGATCGAGGAGGCCCTGATCGGACAGGACGTCGCCTATCGACGGGTTCCCGACCTTGTGGCGGCGGTGGCCGTGGCCCGGGACAAGGCCCGCCCGGGGGACGCGGTGCTGCTGTCACCGGCCTGCTCAAGCTACGACCAGTTCCGGGACTTCGAACAGCGGGGGGACACCTTCCGCACAACGGTGGAGGCGCTCAGATGAAGCCGGTCCAGCGCCATGTCGACCCGATCCTGCTGTCCTGCGTGCTGCTGCTCGTGGGCATCGGGGTCGTGATGGTCTATTCCGCGGGGGCGATCCGGGCTGCGGACCTCTTCGGCAACGAGAACGTCTATCTGACGCGTCAGGCCATCTACGCCGCCCTGGGAATCGCCGCGATGCTGGTGGCGTCCCGCATCCCGTACCAGATGTACAAGCGCTGGACCTACCCGGTGCTGGGCGCGGTCCTGCTGATGCTGACCCTGGTGCTGGTGCCCGGGATCGGCAGCACCCAGGGGGGCGCCACTCGCTGGTTGTCCCTGGGCTCGTTCTACGTCCAGCCGTCGGAGCTGGCCAAGTTCGCCCTGGTGCTCTACCTGGCCTATTCGCTGACCAAGAAGCAGGGGCAGATCGACACGTTCTCGATCGGGATCCTGCCCCACCTGATCGTCGCCGGGTTCGCGCTGGCGTTGATCCTGGTCGAGCCGGACTTCGGCACCACCGCGGTGCTGGCCGCGATCCTCTTCGCCATGATGTTCGTGGCGGGCACGCGGGTGCTCCACCTGGCGGGTCTGTTCGCGGCCGCCGCGCCCCTGGCCTTCGTGGCGATGATGGGCGCCGAGTACCGCCGGGATCGGTTCGTGGCCTTCCTCGATCCCTGGCCCCACCAGGCCGACACCGGCTTCCAGCTGATCCAGAGCTGGCTGGCCTTCCACAACGGCGGTGCGCTCGGGGTCGGGCTGGGTGCGGGCACCCAGAAGCTGTTCTACCTGCCGGCCGCCCACACCGACTTCATCTTCTCCGTGCTGGGCGAGGAGCTCGGTCTGTGGGGCGTGCTGCTGACCCTGACGCTGTTCGGGGCCTTCATCGTCCGCGGAACCCTGGTCGCCGGGCGGGCCCCCGACCTCTTCGGACGGCTGCTGGGAACCGGCATCACCTTCATCATCGGCCTGCAGGCCGTGATCAACATGATGGTGGTCATGGGCCTGCTGCCCACCAAGGGTCTGACCCTGCCCTTCGTCAGCTACGGCGGATCGTCCATGGTCGCCTACCTCTTCATGGTCGGCGTCCTGCTCAACATCAGCTCCCAGGCCCTGGTGGAGAACCGGCGCGTGATCGGTGGGATGCCGGACGCGCCGGGTAGACGCTGGTCGCCCATCGGCGGTGGACGGGCCCCCGGGACCGCCACCACCGAAGGGGAGGGGCGGTGAGCCGGACCTGGGTCATCGCGGGCGGCGGGACGGGCGGACACTTCTTCTCGGGCGTGGCCATCGGGGACGCGGTGCTGGAGAGGGACCCCGAGGCCCGGGTGGTCTACGTGGGCACCCGCGCGGGGATCGAAGGCCGCATGGCCGACGCCGAGGGCCTGGACGTCCGCTTCATCGAGATCTCGGGCATCAAGGGCAAGTCCCTGGCCCACCGGCTGCGTTCCGTGGCCCGGCTGCCCGGTTCCCTGTGGCAGAGCCTGACGATCCTGCGCGAGCTGCGCCCGGTGATGGTCGTCGGTGTGGGCGGGTACGCCAGCGGGCCCCTGCTGGTGGCCGCCTGGCTGATGGGCCTGCCCACCGCGGTGATGGAACAGAACAGCGTGCCGGGGTTCACCAACCGCAGCGTGGCGCGGTTCGCCGATCGGGTGTTCGTGGGCTTCCCCGGGGCCGAGGAGCGCTTTGCCGGGGACGGGGCCGAGTTCCTGGGCAACCCGATCCGCCTCGCGGTGGTGCGTCGGCTGGCCGAGCAGACCTTCGAGGTCCCCGAGCCGGGGGGGACGCTACGGATCCTGGTGTTCGGGGGCTCCCAGGGGGCCCACCACCTCAACACCGCCATGGTGGAGGCCGTCGGCCATCTGCCGCCGGAACTCCGGGGCCGCATCGAGCTGGTCCACCAGACCGGTGAAGCGGATCTCGAGGAGGTCGGGGACGGGTACGAGCGCGCGGGATTCGACCGGGTTCGGGTCACCCCCTTCATCCGGGACATGGCGGCGGAGTACGGCCGGGCCCACCTGGTGGTCTGCCGGGCGGGAGCGCTGACCGTGGCCGAGCTGACCATCGCGCAGCGACCGGCGATCCTGGTGCCCTTCCCCCACGCGATCTACAACCACCAGGAGATCAACGCGCGGACCCTGGTCGATCGGGGCGCGGCGCGGCTGGTGCTGGACGGGGACCTGGACGGCGAGAACCTGGCGCAGGAGATCTCGGCCCTCGCGGGTGATCCGGCGGCGATGGCGGCGATGAGCCAGGCTTCGGCCGCCCTCGCCCGCCCGGACGCGGGCATGGAGTTCGTGCGCCGATGTGAACCGCTGTTCGATGGACGGCGAGTGTGACGGGGGAGCGGAGGAGCGGATGAAAGGCATGTTCCGGCGGACCCGACGGGTCCACTTCGTCGGCATCGGCGGCATCGGGATGAGCGGCATCGCCGAGGTGCTGCTCAACCTGGGCTACGAGGTCACCGGATCGGACCTGCGCGAGGGGGCGGCCACCCAACGGCTGGTGGAGCGGGGCGCCCTCGTGCGGATCGGGCACGCGCCCGAGAACGTGGAAGGGGCCCACGTGGTGGTCACCTCCAGCGCCGTGCGAGGCGAGAACCCGGAGGTGGTCGCCGCCAACGAGCGAGGCATCCCGGTCATCCCCCGGGCGGAGATGCTCGCCGAGCTGATGCGGATGAAGCACGGCCTGGCCATCGCAGGCAGCCACGGCAAGACCACGACCACCTCCATGCTCGCCCACTGCCTGGCCGCCGGATCCCTGGATCCGACGGTGGTGGTCGGGGGACGGCTGAACTCCCTTGGGAGCAACGCCAAGCTCGGGGACGGGGACTACCTGGTCGCCGAGGCCGACGAGAGTGACGGGACCTTCCTGAAGCTGTCGCCGACCATCGCCGTGGTCACCAACATCGATCCCGAGCACCTGGATCACTACGGTGACTTCGACACCCTGCGTCAGGCCTTCGTGGACTTCATCAACAAGGTGCCCTTCTACGGCGCGGCGGTGATCTGCCTGGACCACCCGGTGATCCAGCAGATCATCCCCCGGATCCACAAGCGCTACATCACCTATGGCCTGTCGAGCCAGGCCGAGGTCCACGCGGTGGATCTCAAGTTCGACGGGGGGACCAGCCAGTTCACGGTGCTTCACCACGACCGCTGGCTGGGGACCATCGAGCTGCAGATGCCCGGGCGCTACAACGTGCTCAACGCCCTGGCGGCGGTGGCGGCCAGCCTCGAGGTGGACATCCCGTTCAAGATCATCCGCCGCGCCCTGGAGGGATTCGACGGCGTGTCACGCAGGTTCACCTCCCTCGGCTCGGTGGGTGGCGTGACGGTGATCGACGACTACGGTCATCACCCGGTGGAGATCCGATCCACCCTGCAGGCCGCCCGGGAGGGGTACGGCCGCCGCATCATCAGCGTCTTCCAGCCCCACAGGTATTCCCGGATCGCCGCGCTCCAGAACGAGTTCATGAGCGCGTTCAACGACACGGACGTGCTCGTGGTCACCGACATCTACGCCGCCGGGGAGGCTCCCATCGAGGGGGTGACCGGCGAGGTGCTCTACCGGGGCTTGCGGGAGCACGGCCACAAGAACGCCGTGTTCCTCCCCGAGCGAGAGCAGATCGTCGGGTACCTCAGGGACACGGTGAAGAAGGGGGACATCGTGATCACCCTGGGTGCGGGGGACGTGAACCTCGTGGGTCAGGAGCTGCTGGCCGCCCTGGGCGAGGACGGAGAGACCTCGTCGTGATCCCCCGGCTGCGCGAGGAGCTCGGGACCCTGGACGTGGGCGAGGTTCTCTTCGACGAGCCCCTGGCGCGTCACATCTCGTTCCGGACCGGCGGCGCGATCGATGCCCTGGTGACGGTCCCGGACGTGGAGCGCTGGGGCCGGCTGCTGGCGTGGAGCCGGGGCAACAAGGTCCCCCTGGTGCACCTGGGCCAGGGCCGTGGCCTCGTGGTCCGGAGTACGGGCCTCGACGGAGTGGCGGTGTCTACGCGCCTGGTGAACCAGGTGACGAGGGAGGAGGAGGCGACCTCGATTCGCGTTCGCGCTGGCGCGGGGGCGCCCGTCCTGGGCCTCGCGGGCGCGGCGGCGCACGCCGGCGCCGGCGGGCTGGAGCCGTGGGTCGGGAGCGAGGGCTCGGTGGGTGGGCTGCTGCGACGGAGCTGGCCGGCGGTCCGCCCGTGGGTCGCCTCGGTGGCCCTGCTGGGGGACCGGGGCAAGGTGCGAATCCGGACCCCCGACGAGATCGGGGAGCGGCTCCGGCTCCCGGGACGGACCGCGGTGGCCTGGGCGAGCTTCGATTTTGGCCCGCGGACCGGCGAAGCGCTGTTCGACGATGGACGTTTTACCATGGATGGCGCCGCGGTAAGAGACCGGGAGGATCGGGGTACGGTCCGCCTGTTCAACGCCCCGGAAGGGGAGGATCCGGCCCTCGTCCTGGGGGATCTCGGTGTGCGGGGGATCCGGCTGCGTGAGGTGGCCATCGACGAGGGGGATCCGAACCGGGCGTCGAACCGGGGAGAAGGCACGACGGAGGACCTGTGGCAGCTCGTGCAGTACGTGCGGCAGCGGGCATCCCAGCGGGGCGGGGTCGAGCTGACGCCGGCCTTCCGGATCCTCGGTAAGAAATGACGAGATTTGGCGCGGAATCCGTTGACAATATAAGCGGATTTTCCCAAGATCACAGTGCGGCAGTGGCGACAGCAGTGGTTGAGGCAGGCGGATGCAGAAGCGGTGGCTGGGGCGCAAGGTGGCCGTCCTCCTGGGCGGCCTGAGTAGCGAACGCGAGGTCTCGCTCAACAGCGGGCGGGCTGTCGCGCGCGCCCTTCGTTCCCAGGGCCATGACGTGGTCGAGATCGACGTCGGCCGCGACCTCCCCGCACAGTTGAAGGCATCGGGCGCCGAGGTGGCCGTGATCATGTTGCACGGGACCTACGGCGAGGACGGTTGCGTCCAGGGCATGCTCGAGGTCCTCGACATCCCCTACAGCGGAAGCGGCGTCGCGGCGTCGTCGCTGTGCATGGACAAGGTCCGGACCAAGCGCCTCATGGAGCAGGCCGGGATCCCCGTGGCCCAGGACGTGGTCCTGGGGCCGGACGAGTGGCGGGACGCGCAGCTCCCCTTCGACGCTCCAGTGGTGGTGAAGCCCGCCGAGGAGGGCTCGAGCGTCGGCTGCAGCATCGTGGACGAGGCCGGGGACTACGGCGCGGCGTTGATGGAGGCCGGGCGCTGGGGCCGGGTGCTGGTGGAGCGATACCACGCCGGGCCCGAGGTCACGGTGACCGTGCTGGACGGACAGGCGTTGCCGCCGGTGGAGATCCGTCCGGGCGAGGGCTTCTACGACTTCACCAACAAGTACACGACCGGGAAGACGACCTACGTCTGCCCGGCGGAGATCGGCGGCGAGGTCCGCGGTCGCATCCAGGCCCTGGCCCGCCGGGCCTGCGAGGTCCTGGGTGTGAACGGTGTGGCCCGGGTGGACTTCATGCTGGGCGGCGGGGACGACCCCGTGGTCCTGGAGGTGAACACCATCCCGGGGATGACCGAGCTGTCCCTGGTCCCCATGGCGGCCCGGGAGGCGGGGCTGTCCTTCGAGGACCTGAGCGAGCGGATCCTGGACGGGGCGTCGCTGCACTGCGAGGCCGCGGGCTGACGAGGGCGAGATGGGCGTACTGGACAACCAGCGGATCCGGAAGAACGGCAATCGCAAGCTGCGCCGTCGGACCTCCGCGCGCCCCGCTCCGGTGGGCGATGTCCGCCGCTGGCGCCCCTTCCGGTGGCTGAAGCGCGATCCGCGGGACGTCCTGGCGGATCGGCCCCGCGAGGCCGCCGCCTCGCCCCACCCCGGAACCCGGGAGCCGGGCGGATTGGCGCGAATCGCCGCTCGCCTCGGCCCCTTTGCCCGGGAGTGGATCGTCGAGTCCTGGGAGGGCACGGTCTGGATGGCGATTACCGGCGCGAAGCTGGTGGCCATGGGGGCCGTGCTGTTCGCCCAGGGCGCGCTGGCCCTCGGCCGCTGGCTGCTCCGCATGACTCGCCTCGCCCGGCCGCACGTGGCCCGCGGGGCACGGCAGTCGGCGGTGCTGGGCAAGCGGGTAGCGTCGGAGACCCGGGTGCGGATCCGGGATCAGGCCGACTACATGCAGGACGGTTTCCCCGACGTTCGCGAGGGCGTGACCGTGGTTCGGCGCGGGGTGGACGGGGCCAAGAAGCAGGTCGCTCGCAACGTGGGGCGGGTCGATTGGCTGGCCCAGCTGGGCTGGCCGGGCCTGCGCCGGGTAGCCCGGGCGGTGGGTACCGGGCTGGCCCTGGGAGTCGCCACGGCCCTGGGCATCGGCGCGGTGGTGGTCGGGCCGACCCTGCTGGAGGAGAGCGATGCGCTGGCGGTCCGCGAGGTGGTCGTGACCGGAAACCAGCGGATCGACGAGGGCGAGATCCTCGCAGCCGCTGGCGTGAAGGCCGGGGAGGACCTGAACCGGGTCGACCTGGAGCAGGTCGCCGATCAGGTGCGCGGGCTTCCCTGGGTCGAGTCGGTGTCCCTGCGACGCCGGTACCCGGATCGCTTCGCCATCACCGTGGTGGAGCGGGAGCCGGTGCTGCTGCTGGCCGACGGCCAGCTGTGGTTCGTGGATCGCGGCGGCGAGGTGTTCAAGGCCGTCGAACCCGGAGAGTGGCAGGACCTTCCGGTGGTGACGGGGATGAGCCTGGACCAGCGCGTCGAGGACCCGGAGGCCAGCCGCGAACGGCTGCGCAGTGCCCTGGGGCTGATCGGGGCGATCGAGGGATCCCAGCACCTGGCCGCCGGGGACATCGGCGAGATCGCGCTGCTGCCCAGCGGGGAGTTCCAGGTGCTGACCATCGCCGAGGGCGTCTCGCTGGAGCTCGACCCGGTGGACTACGAGCGGGGTCTGCAGCGGCTGGACACCCTGCTGGCGGACGAAAGGCTCGACCTGGACGGTGTGACGGACGTGGACCTCTCCCTGCGCAACCAGGTGGTCGCCGTCAAGAAGGCGGAGCGATGAGCAAGCAGAACCTGCTGGTCGGAGTCGACATCGGCACCACCAAGGTGGCGTGCATCGTCGGCGAGGAGTCGGAAGAGGGGCTCGACATCGTCGGCATCGGCACCCACCCCAGCGAGGGGCTGCGCAAGGGTGTGGTGATCAACATCGAGGCGACCGTCAACTCCATCAAGAAGGCCGTGGAGGAGGCGGAGCTGATGGCCGGGTGCGAGATCACCTCGGTCTTCGTCGGCATCGCGGGGGGGCACATCAAGTCGCTGAACTCCCAGGGGACCGTGGCGATCAAGGACCGGGAGGTCTCCGACCTGGACGTGGCTCGGGTGCTGGACACCGCTCAGGCGGTCGCCATCCCCATGGACCGCGAGCTGATCCACATCATCCCCCAGGAATACATCGTCGACGACCTGGAGGGGATCAAGGACCCGAAGGGGATGCGCGGAGTGCGCCTGTCGGCCAAGGTGCACATCGTCACCGGAGCCGTCACGTCGGCCCAGAACATCGTCAATTGTTGCAACAAGGCCAACCTGAACGTCCGGGACATCGTCCTGGAACAGCTGGCCAGCAGCGAGGCGGTGCTGACCAAGGACGAGCGGGAGCTCGGGGTGATGCTGGTCGACATCGGGGGCGGCACCACGGACATCGCGGTGTTCGTGGACGGCGCGGTGGTCCACACCTCCGTGCTGGCCCTGGGGGGCGATCACATCACCCACGACATCGCCTACGGGCTGCGCACCCCCCAGAGCGAGGCCGAGGCGATCAAGCAGAAATACGGCTGCGCGATGGCGTCGCTGGTGGAGGACGAGACGCCCTTCGACTTCGAGTCGGTGGGGGGATCGAAGACCCGCAGCGGATCCCGGGGTGTGCTGGCCGAGATCATCGAGCCGCGGGTGACCGAGATCCTCGCGCTGATCCAGCAGGAGCTGGGGCGAACCGGCCTGGAGGACCACCTGCCCGCGGGGGTGGTGCTCACCGGGGGAAGTGTGATCCTCCCCGGCTTCCCCGAGCTGGCCGAGCGGGTGTTCGGGATGCCCGCTCGCCGGGGCGCTCCCCGGGAGCTCGGCGGGCTGACCGAGGTGATCGCGAGTCCCATCTTCGCGACGGGGGTCGGGCTGGTTCAGTACGGGCACGCCCATGGAATGCAGGAGTCCCGGGGACGGGGACGGTCTCCGTCGTTCTTCGACGGGGTCAAGGAGCGGATGAAGGAATGGAGCCGCAACTTCTTCTAGCGGGCCGCTAGGAGTGGGTGAGAAGAGCAGAACGCAGGAGCAGGAGCAGAACGCAGCGAAGGCGGAAGAGGAAGAGACATGGCGATTCAGTTTGCGGACGATCCAGAGCAGCGGCCCCAGGCGACGATCAAGGTGATCGGGGTCGGCGGGGGTGGGGGCAACGCCGTCAACACGATGGTGGCGTCCGGCCTTCGTTCGTCGGAATTCATCGTGACCAACACCGACGCCCAGGCGCTCGGGCAGTCGCTCGCGGCGACCAAGATGCAGCTGGGCCAGGACATCACCGGCGGTCTGGGAGCTGGGGCGCGTCCCGACGTGGGCCGGCAGGCCGCCGAGGAGAGCATCGACGACGTGCGGGCGGGCCTGGCGGACAGCGACATGGTGTTCATCACCGCCGGCATGGGCGGTGGCACCGGCACCGGGGCTGCCCCGGTGATCGCGTCGGTGGCCAAGGAGATCGGCGCGCTGACCGTTGGCGTGGTCACCAAGCCGTTCAACTTCGAGGGCAAGAAGAGGCGGCGCCAGGCCGACCAGGGGATTCGCGAGCTCAAGGAGGTCGTGGACACCCTGATCGTGATCCCCAACCAGCGGCTGCTCTCCATCGCCGGTGAGCAGACCTCGATGAAGGACGCCTTCCGCAAGGCCGACGAGGTGCTGCTGCACGCGGTGCGTGGCATCGTCGAGCTGATCAACGTCGAGGGCATCATCAACGTCGACTTCGCCGACGTGCGCACCATCATGAGCAACCAGGGCATGGCGCTGATGGGCTTCGGCAGCGCCAGCGGCAAGCACAAGGCCGTCGAGGCGGCCCAGAGGGCGATCTCCAGCCCCCTGCTGGACGAGATCAGCATCACCGGCGCCACCGGGATCCTGATCAACATCACCGGCAACAGCGACCTCAAGCTCTACGAGGTCAACGAGGCCGCGACGCTGGTCCAGGAGGAGGCCCACGAGGACGCGGAGATCATCTTCGGCTGGGTGATCGACGACAGCATGGGCGACGAGGTCCAGGTCACGGTCATCGCCACCGGATTCAATCACGAGGAGCAGGCGCTGAATCCCAACGCCCCTCCGGTCTCGGGTCTGTTCCGCCCGGTCACCGCGCGAACCCAGGCGGTCTCACCCTGGGGCCACGCCCGGGATCCGATGGAGGTGCCGCCGACGGTGCGGGAGCAGCAGATGGCGCAGCAGCAGGAGGCCCCGGACGCGACGGCGAGCACCACGGTACTGACCCGGGATCGCCAGGAGCTGCTGGACCAGCAGTTGAACCTGGACATGCGGGAGCTCGATCGCCCCGCGTACATGAGAAAGATCGCCGACTGAAGATCAGGGCGGGAGCGGTTGGACGCCAAGGAAGGCGAGTCGGCACGGGAGAGCCGATGAAGCTGAAGCAGAAGCAGAAGCAGGGCTGAAGCGGTATTTTGCTGATACAGAAGTAGACGTAGAAGCTGATGCACGAATCTCCCTTCTGGGAGGGGATGTGGCCACCATCCCCTCCCTTTTTTTGTGACCATCCTCGGCGGGCGACGGCGCCCGCGCCCTTTCCCGCCCCGGCCCCGAGCCGCTATGCTGGCCCCATGTCCGGCGGTCGCGCTCGCGCAACGGAATCGTCGCTGACGGTCGCGCTGGCCGTGGCTTGCCTCCTGCTCGTCGGCTGTCGCTCTTCGACGCCTCCCCCCCCCACCGACCACGGCTCCACGCCCCAGGGACGGCTGAACCTGGACGGGGCGTGGCGGGACGCCAAGGTCCCGGGAGACGCCCGCCCCGGCGCCGTAGCCTTCGAGGCGCGGTTCTCCCTGGAGGAAGATCAACGGGGGGAGGCCAGTCACCTGGTCTTCGGGGATCCCTGGTGGAAGGTGCGGGTCGCGGTCAACGGCTCGCCCGCGGGCGAGGTCGGCGGTGGACTGGGGTCGGTCTCCCTCGCCGTGGGCCAGCACCTGATCGCAGGGGAGAACCGGATCTCGGTGGTCGTCTCCCCGCCCCCGCGCGCCGGTCCGACGGCGATCCCGCGCCTGCGTACCAATGGCGACCGCCGGGACGTGTCGCTGGGTCCGAACGTCGGGCTCGAGCTGAGGCCCGAGGGGCATCTGGTGGACGTGGCCCTGCGCGCGAGCGGGGACGAGGTGGCCGTGGTCGCCCGGGTGGCCGGAGCTCCCCGGGGAGCGCGGGTGTCGGCGTTGGCCATCCTGGATGGCAAGACCGTCCAGGACCTGGGCTCCACCGAGGTCACCGGAGAGACCGTCGTGTTGCCCTCGGTCCGCTGGGAGGGCGAACGCTGGAGTCCCCTCGCGCAGCGCGACGGGTCGTTGTTCCATGTGACCGCGCAGCTCGAGGAGCAGGACGGTACCGCGTTGCATCGGATCTCACGCCGGACGGGGGTGAGGACGATGACGGTCGGCGAGGCGGGGTTCTCCCTCAACGGCGAGCCGTTTCCGCTGCTGGCGGACCGGATCCAGACCGGGGTGGCTCCCCACAGCCAGCTGGCCGAGGTGTCGACCGCCGGGCTCAACGCCCTCGAGGCGCACGGCCACCTGCCGCGGGAGGACTGGCTCGACGAGGCGGACGAACTGGGCCTGCCGGTGGTGGTGCTGCCGCGCTGCGTGGGGGCGATCTGGGGGGGAGGGGCGGCGGACCGCTGGGCCGAACTGGAGACCTGGAAGGAGGAACTGGCCGCCCAGGACACCTCCGCGGCGTGGGCCATGGCCGGACACCCCTCCGTGGTGCTGTGGGCCTGCGAGGGCACGCCGAACGTCGCGGGGCGGATGTGCGAGGGCATCGCCGACGCGGATGCGGCGGACACCCCCGTCGCCGGACTGGACATGGCCAGCCGTTCCATCGGGAGTACGGGGCAAGCCCGGACCGATCGCGCGGGAAACCGGGACGACGCCCCGGCCTGGATCGTGGAGATCGGCAAGGTGGAGGGGGCCCACGGGATCCGGGACATCGCGCAGCACTTCGCCGAGTCCAGCGGCGGTCTCTACGGCGGGGTCGCCCTGCCCGCGCCACCCCGCATCGAGGACGTGGAGGAGTGGCGCAGCTCGTGGAACGACGTCGCGGATTCCATGGGTGTGAAGTCACCCGTCGCGTCCGATCGACGGGCCCGTTCCAGGCTGCGGGTGACCGGCCTGTCCCCGGGGCAGACGATCTGGGTCGAGGTCCCGGGGCTCGCCCCCGTGGGGACCGTGGCCAGCGAGCGGGGGGTGGCGGTGCTGGACCTGTGGCACGAGGGCGAGTGCACCGTCCGGGCCGGCGGGGAGAGCTACCCGGTGACGCTGGAGCCGGATCGGTGGAAGCACCTGAAGCGGGAATCGAACCAGGTTCAGCTCAATCTTCCGCCTTGACCTTGCCCCGCAGCTGCTTCTTCTTTCCCCGTCGTTTCTTCTCGTCCAGTCGGCGTCGCCGGCTGGAGGCCGGCACGCGGGTGGGCCGCCGGGGCGCCTGAACCGCCAGGGCGCTGCGCACCAGCTCGGCGAGCCGCTCGCGTGCGATCTCACGGTTGCGGTACTGGCTGCGCTCGGTCTCCACGCTGACGCGGAGCACGCCGTCGCGGGTCAGCCGGCTCGCCAGCGCGGTGCGCAGCGTAGCCCGGACCGGATCGTCCACGGCGGTGCTCGAAGCCAGATCCCAGTGCAGGGTGACCCGGGACGAGGTCTTGTTGACGTGCTGTCCACCGGGCCCGCTGGCGCGGCTGGCGGTGAACCACAGCTCGGTGCCCGGGATCGTCAGTCGAGCGTTGATGGGCAGGTCGTCGGACATGGCGGGATTCGCCGCGGGCGGGAGGGCTACTCGCGCTCGGGCTCGTGGTCCCGATCGTTGGAGCAATCCTCGCCGGCCAGGAAGGCGTCCTCGTTGACGAAGCCCTCGTCGATGCCCTCGACCACCAGGTTGGCGTACGCGTCGTCGGTGATCAGCGGCATCTGGACCGAGGACCAGAAGGCCAGGAAGCGCCAGGTCTTGGAGGTGTCGTCCGCGTCGGGGAGCCAGACGTTGAGGGTGTAGCGCTGGTCCCAGCTGCTGTCCTCGTTGTCCGACAGGAAGGTCTGGTCGATCCAGCCCCGCTGGTACACCGCGACCCTGCCGTCCTCCAGCTCCACCCGGCGGAACTCCTGGGTCTCGTCGATCCAGATCTTGGCCAGCAGGCTCTCGTAGCGGATCTCGGCGGTCGCGGTCAGCTGCTCGCAGCTGCCGTCCACGAAGCAGCCCGTGTCCCCGTCGAAGGTCCGCCGGTAGTACACGTAGCTGTTGTTGGCGATGCAGACCTGGTTGGGATCGGTGATCAACGTCAGGGCGTCGTCGATGTCGTTGACGCTGCGGTTGGTCACCCCCACCGGCACCTGGGCGTCCGCCTCCACCCCGTCGGGGCCGACCGCACCGCCCAGGTAGTCCGCGGTGAGCTTGGGGAGGGTGACCGCCCTGTCCTTGTCCTCGAGCGTCAGGTCCACCGTGGCCAGGTAGGTCTCCAGGTTGGCCGCGCCGACGGCCAGCTCGTCGCCGGTCTCCGACCCGAAGTTCGAGAACAGGTAGCGGGTCAGCTCGCCCGTCTCCTCGGGGGCCTCCACCGGGGGCTCACAGGCGATCAGACCAGCGGTCGCGATGACCAGAAAGAGGATTCCATGTCTCATTTCGTTCTCCCCCGCTCGAATCTGCTGCGGGCAATCCCCGACGGCAGCATTCGAGCGCGGATGGGCTGCCCCTGAGGCGGCCCATCCGGCTAGTAGACGTAGATCATGTACGGACCGAAGTCGTCGATCAGGATCAGGTCGCTCGCCGCCTCGAGGTAGTAGTACCCGGAGGTGGTGAAGGTGTAGCTGAAGTAGGGATCGTTGGGCCAGTAGGGCTCGTCGATGTACAGCTGCGTGACACCGTCGGTGTCGTACAGCGCCAGCTGTGCGTTCAGCGTCGACCCGTTCTCGTAGGCCGACATGTCGAAGGTCCAGGTCTCACCGCTCACCGCGTAGAAGCTGAACCAGTCGTTGTCCAGCCAGCTGTCCACGTATCCGCAGGCGACCCCCGCCACGCTGAGCGGGTCCGCGTAGTAGTAGTAGTCGTTGGACTCGATCTCCACGGTGTCGCAGGCCTGCTCCCCGGTGATGGTCAAGCTGTAGAAGTAGTCGGACCCGCCGTAGGCCGGCGACTCGTCGGTCACCTCCACGTAGTAGGTGCCGGCGTTGGGGAAGATCAGCCCCATCTCGGCGTCCTCGCCCCCCTGACCGTCGTTGTCCGTGGTACCCAGGACCGTCGAACCGTCGTCGGCGTAGATGGTGATCTCGGACCACAGCAGGGACCCGTCGACCTCGGCGTCGATGTCGAAGGTCACCAGGGCCCACTCGCCGGAGGTGAAGCTGTACCAGTCCTCGTCCGCCGGCGGGTCGATGGTGCCACAGCGGGTACCCGGCGGCAGCATGCCGTCGGCCAGCTGGAAGTCGTCGTTGGACTCCACCTCGGGGTTGGCGCAGGGCAGGCCCAGGTCGTCGACCAGGCCGTTGCAGTCGTCGTCGACGCCGTTGGCGATCTCGTCAGCACCCGGGTTGACGTCCTCGTCCCCGTCGTCGCAGTCGCCCTCGCACTCGCTGTAGCCGTCGCCGTCGGCGTCGACCTCGTCGGCGGGCACGCTGCCGTCACAGTCGTTGTCCAGCCCGTCGCAGATCTCCGTGGCGCCCGGATAGGTGTCATCGTTGCCGTCGTCGCAGTCACCGGCGCAGGCGTTGTATCCGTCCCCGTCGTTGTCGTCGCCGGTGTCCTCGTCGACCTGACCGTCGCAGTCGTTGTCCAGCTGATCGCACTGCTCGGGGAAGCCGTCACCCACCGAGGGGTCGCCGTCGTCGCAGTCGTCCTCGCAGACCATCTGGCCATCCCCGTCGGCGTCGACCTCGGTCGGGCCGGGGGAGCCGTCGCAGTCGTCGTCCTGGCCGTTGCACAGCTCGGCATGGTTGGGGTGGATCTCGTCGTCTCCGTCGTCACAGTCACCGCCGCACTCGGTGTACCCGTCGCCGTCGTCGTCGGACTCGTTGGGGTCGTCGGTGCCGTCGCAGTCGTTGTCCACGAATCCGTCGCAGAGCTGCTGGGCGCCCGGGTAGACCGCATTGGACGCGTCGTTGCAGTCGCCGGCGCACACCATGTAGGTGTCCGCGTCGTCGTCCACCTCGTCGTTCTCGGGGCTTCCCGAGCAGTCGTTGTCGATCCCGTCGCAGATCTCCGGCGCGCCGGGGAACATGGCGGGGTTGGCGTCGTAGCAGTCGCCGTCGCACTGGAACACGCCGTCGCCGTCGACGTCCACCTCGTCCGCACCCACGGCGCCGTCGCAGTCGTTGTCGATCCCGTCACAGAGCTCGGGGGCGTCGGGGTAGACGGTGGCGTCCTGGTCGTTGCAGTCGCCGGCGCAGGCGTTGTACCCGTCGCCGTCCAGGTCGTCGCCGGTGTCCTCGTCGATCTCCGTGTCGCAGTCGTTGTCCAGACCGTCGCAGAGCTCGGGGGCCCCCGGGTAGACCGTGGAGTTCCCGTCGTCGCAGTCGTCGTCGCAGGTGGAGTAGCTGTCCCCGTCCGCGTCGTCGTGGTTCAGCGCCGCGTCGTTGTCGTCGTCGTCGTCCGGCTCCGTGGTCGGACAGCCGCCCAGGGCCAGCGCGAGGCAGGTCAGGGCGCCGATGAACATCCAGTGAAGTTTGGGCATCATGAGTTCTCTCCTCCCGAAAACCGCCGGAATTGTGCGGAAAAGTCCCGCGAAGTCCAGGGAATTGTGCGGGCGCGCGTACCTCAGACCGACGCGTGGCGCCGGCGGAGGAAGAGGCACAGGGCGGCGAGCACGAGCGCGGACAGGGAACCCAGGGGACGGTCCCCCGCCGCCTGCCGGCAAGAGCAGTCGTCGTCGTCGTCTCCGGACGAGTCGTCGTCGTCGCCGGCCTCGACCTCGACCCAGATCGGGCTGGACCACAGGTACTCCTCGGGGCCCTCGCCGCCGTCGTCGCAGTCCACCTGGGCGTCGGCCCAGTAGGACGCCCCGTCGACCTCGATCCGGGCGTAGAACACGGCGGTCTCGCCCGGGGAGAGGGAGAGCGACTCCAGGAAACTGCCCGCCTCGGTCTCGACCATCGGCCACTCGTCCAGCTCGGGACGGACCAGATCGACGCCGGTCACGTAGGGCGCATCCGCGAGGGGGACCTGCACGGCGATCTCGAGGGAAGCGCCGGCGGGTACGACCACGTCGTCGCCCATGCCCGCGTACCCCTGGCCGTCCATCCGCAGCTCCACGGCGACCGGGATCCGGGGACCCGAGCTGGCCAGGGTCCGCCGCGAGCGAAGCGCCCCGAGCACGGCCTGCCGGTCGAAGGTGGCCCCCTCCTCCAGGGCGACCACGCTCAGGCCCCCCCCGAAGTTGGGCTTGGTGGCGAATCGGGGATCCAGGTCGCAGACCGATCCGGGCCGGGTGTCGTGGGAGTCCGTCCCGCCGATCAGGCCCAGGCGCAGGCCATACCCCTCCAGCGCCAGGGCGTGATCCACCAGGGAGTCGGCCTGTTCGGCCTCCTCGCCGGAGTCGAACCCGCCGTCCGACGTGTCGCTCTGGGAGCACCCGTGCTCGCTGTAGTTCTCGACGACCGGGTTGAAGTACCCGTCGCTGCAGCCCCAGTCCGTGGCCCCGGGAGGCTGAAGGGCCGGGTGGTGGGGTATCAGCAACGCCGGGCCGCGACGGTCCTCCAGCGCCTCCAGCCAGTCGAAGATCGAGGGACAGTCGTCGGTGGTGAAGGGAGGTTCGTCGGGATCGGAGAGCAGCTCCTCCAGGGTCAGCCCGGCCAGGTCCCCGGCGTCGCCGAAGAGGTACAGGTTGCGGTGGTCGCGGATCTCACCGTCGGCGTGCCACAGCCAGACCTCCACCCCCGGGATGGTGACGAAACCCCCGGGATCGTCGGCGGCGAGCACGTCGGCGAGCTGGGTCGCCCAGTCGTCGGGGTCCTCCATCGCGTGGTGCCCGTTGCCGTGTTCGGTGATCGAGACGAAATCCAACCCGTACACCGCCCGGGCATCGGACAGGACGTCGGCGTGGTCACCACAGGTGTCTCCCCAGGGGCAGGTCAGGTCGTTGGAGCCGCCGTCCAGGGAGAGCCCCGTGTGGGCGTGGAGATCGCCGAAGTAGTAGTCAAGGCCGGCGAGGTTGACCGGCTCGGCCCCGGGTCGGAGGGCGGGTACCAGGGCGATCAGCAGCGCGGTCAGCGCGGGCAGACCCCGGGGCGTCGGCTCGCCGACCACCGGTTCACCTCCGCCGGCGGCTCGCCGCGGCCGCTACCAGGGGGAGGAGGAGCAGCGCCGAGCCCGGGACCGGACTCCCCGATGCGAGGGTGCAGTCGCAGCCGTCGTCGTCGCCCGCCGAGTCGTCGTCACCCGTGCTGTCGTCGTCGTCGTCATCCCCGGCGTCGTCGTCGCCGGTGCTGTCGTCGTCGCCGGTGCTGTCGTCGTCGTCGTCCCCGGAGCAGAGGCCCGCGGGATCATCCACCCCCGACCCGCAGTCGGGGTACAGGTAGAGGGGGCTGGTCCAGGCCTCGCCCACCTCCTCCTGGCCCACGTGGAGGTAGAACGCCGCCGGCCCGTCCAGGCCGTAGCCGTCGTCACCGGGGCCGAAGGTCAGGTGGGCGTCCTGGGCCCCGGGGTTGAAGGTCCACTCGGCCACGGCCTCGATGCCGGTCAGTCCGTCCAGGTAGCCCCGGTAGAGGGTGGCCGAGGACAGGGGGCGGGTGCCGTGGATGGTCACGTCGAACGACGGTTCGAAGGCCACCAGCTCCTCGCCCTGCAGGGCGACATGGCCCTCCTCTTCGGCGGAGAGGAATACGATCATCCGCTCCACCGCCGTGCCCAGCGTGGCGCGGCCGATCAGCGCATCGAAGATCGCGTCGCGGGTCCGATCGGTGGCCAGCACCCCCACCAGTCCTCCGCGGGTGTTCTTCTCCGCCAGGGGATTGCCCATGAACCCGTCGTGGTTGTCCGACGACGCGATCAGGCCCATGGTGTTGCCCGCCAGGATCCCGTCGGGGATGGATCGCTCCCCGTCCGGCTCCATGCTCGATCCCCACTCGCTGAAGGACTCGGCCAGGGTCCGGTAGTCGTCGTGATGGGGAATCCAGCCGAAGCCGGTGTACTTGGTCGCGTGGGGGACGGTGATCGCGTCGAGGGTCGGATCGGCGGCCAGCTCCCCGTCCAGGAAGGCCCACAGCCCGTTCTCGCTGTCCAGACCGTCCAGCAGATAGGACTGGGTGACGCCGCCGCCGCAGGTGTTGAAGTACACGTTGTGGTGGCCCGCGCCCTGGGTCCCCATCCACTCGAAGGCCAGCATGGGCACGAAGTCCGCGCTCTCGTAGTCGGTGCAGGCCTGGCGCAGCAGCGCCCAGATCGCTCCGCCGTCCACCTCCAGCGGCGGCAGCTTCATGCTCTCACCCGCGAAGTCGAGCCCCGCGACCCGGCGCGCGTAGTCCAGGTTCTCGTCCACCAGCTGACCGCTCTCGTCCAGGTACGAGGTCCCGTGATGGGCGTGGATGTCCCCCCACAGCAGGCGCAGCTCCGGGGTGTCCTCGGTGACCACACAGGGGTTGGACGTGCCGGCGATGCCGTCGCTGCCGTTGACGGTGACCCGGAGCACGCCCTCCACGTCGGGGGTCCCCTCCATCTCGACCACGCCGCCCATCTGCACCGAGATGTCCATGCTGTGGGCCAGGTCGGGCATCGACAGATCCGGCTGGGTCACCAGGCTGCCGGCGAACCCGTCGAGGGAGTTGCCGTACTCGTCCAGCAGGGCCACCCGCACCGGGATGGTCTCCCCGACCACGGCCTGGGAGGGGAGGATCACTCGCGTCTCGGCCAGCGCGGCGGCGGATCGCACCTGGATCGCGGGGTTGCCCTCGTCCAGGAAGGCCCAGCCGTCGGCGGCGTCGAACCGGCTGGCGGCGCGCCAGTCGATGCGGTCGTAGGACCGGAAGGGGGCGCGGCTCGCGCAGAGCGGTTCGGCGGGCCCCAGCGGGGTCTCCCCGTCGGCTCCCAGCTGGATCGTCACCACCGCGCCCGGGGGGACCGGTCCGGAGACGGTGAACGCGGTGTACATGTCCTGGTGCATGTCCTCGGTGTGCTCCGGGCGGTCGACGACCACGTCCACCCCCGGTTCGTCCACCTCGGCCCAGATCAGGCCCTCGTAGCGCTTGTGGTTCGCCCCCTCCTCGTACTGGTCGTTGCAGTCCGCGGGATCGGTGACCCAGTCCACGTACTTGATCATCGTGACCCCGTGGAAGGCGGGATCGATGATCAGCAGTCCGCCCCCCGCATCCAGCCCGGCCGCCCCCACGGTGAACGAGAACTCGTAGGTCTCCAGATCACCGGCCAGGAAGGGTTCGGTCCCCCCGGCCTCGAGGATGCCCTCGCCACCCGCCGCGTCGATGGGCGGCAACGTGACCGGCGCGTGGGCGACGGCCGTGGCGTCTTGTGGGGGCACGCCGCCCGGGCAGCCGGCCAGCGCGAACAGGATCGGTACACAGAGCAAGACGAGAGCGTTGCGCATGTCGATGGTCCCAGACCCCGGTGACGGGGCGGGCTGAGTATAGCCGGAGGGTTCGCGGATCGCCGCGGAGATCGGCGGGTTCAGACCTCGTTCCAGTCCAGGCCCTGCTTGGCCTCGGCCTGCTCCTCCATCTCCTTGGCCGCGCCCCAGCGGGCCAGGAGGAAGCAGCCCCCGGCCAGGGCCAGGAACATCACCAGGCTCAACGCCTGGCCCGGGAAGCCCTCGTACCAGTGGGCCGCGGCGCCGGCCAGGTAGGTGTCGCCCGCGGCGTTGGCCTCGACGGTGAACTTCTCGCCCACCGAGATCAGACGGATCGGGTACTCGAGCAGGCCCGGCCCCAGGTCGATGCGGAGCAGGGCGGTGAAGATGCCGACGATGGCCGCGCCGGCCATCATCCCCGACGCGATCAGGATGCCCTGGGCCGAGCGGGCCTTGCGGACCTTGTCGCTGCCGCCGGTCCGGCCGATGACCCAGGAGGTGACGCCACCGAAGAGCACGGCGAGGTTGATCGAGATCGGCAGGTACATGCCCAGGCTGAACGCCAGGGGCGGGAGGCCGACCATCATGAGCAGGATCGCGATCAGGCCGCCGAGCCCGTAGAGCAGGTAGGGCTGGTCACCCCGGGACATCATGCCCTCGACGATGACCGCCAGCATGTTGGCCTGGGGCGCCGGGAGGACCTCGGTGTTGGAGGTCAGCGGGCTGGCCGGATCGCTGGGATCCAGGGGCACCATGAAGTGGTAGCTGGCGTCCATCAGCGGAATCACGAAGGCCACGGTCAGCGAGGCCACGATCACGCCCAGGAACTTCCAGATCTGCTGGTTGCGCGGCGTGGAGCCGATCCAGTAGCCGATCTTGAAGTCCGAGATCAGCGCTCCCGAGGTGGACAGGGCGGTGCACACCGCGCAGCCGATGATGATCGCCACGAAGATGCCCGCGGACCCCACCAGCCCCACCGCCGCCATCGCGATGCAGCCCAGGATGAGGGTGATCATGGTCATGCCCGAGACCGGGTTCACGCCCACGATGGCGATGGCCTCGGCGGCCACCGGGGTGAAGAGGAACGACAGGGCGAACCCGACCAGCATGCCCACGGCCGAGTACAGCAGGGCGGCGCCCACGGTGTAGCCCTCGCCGTCGGCGCCCTCGTAGGTGGAGGTCACCACGAAGAAGAGCACGCCCATCGCCAGGGCGGAGCCGAACTGGATGAGCATCACGTTGCGGGGGTTCATGTCCCTGCCGGTGCGCTCGGTGGCACCGTCGCCGCCCTCGGACTTGGACAGGATGCCCTTGAAGCCCAGGGTGACGGACTTGAGGATGATCTTGCCCATCTTGACGATGCCGATGAAGCCGGACACGGCGATGGCACCGATGCCGATGGGCTTGACGAAGGCCTGGAAGATCTCGCCGGCGCTCATGGCCTGCACGTTGACCGTGTCCCCCGTGAAGGGCATCTCGGGCACGTGGACGCCCACCGCGTAGATCAGCGGGACCATCACCATGTAGGCCAGCACCGATCCTGCGGCGATGATGGCCGCGTACTTGGGACCGATGATGTAGCCCAGCCCGAACAGCGCCGCGATGGCGTTGAGCTTCATCTCCGAGCGGACGGCGTACATCTTCTCGCCGATGCCGCCCAGCAGGACGCGGGTGCTGAGCCCCGGGTTCCAGGCGTGGACCGCCTCCACCAGGAAGTCGTAGGCCGCCCCGAGGCCGAAGGCCGCCAGCAGCACCTTGCCCGCGCTCTTCCCCGTGGATTCGCCGGTGACCAGGATCTCGGTGGTCGCGGTGGCCTCGGGGAAGGGCAGTTCTCCGTGCCGGTCGGCGACGAAGTACTTGCGCAGGGGGATGATCAGCACGGTGCCGAGGAAGCCGCCCACGCTGCAGGCCAGGAAGATCTGCCACCAGGCCGGCGGGACCTCGTTGATGTACATCGCCGGAATGGTGAAGGCGGCGCCTGCGGCCACCACGCCCGAGGCCTGGCCGATGGACTGCACCATCACATTCTCGAGGATGGTGCTCTTTCGCTTGCGCATGCGGCCGAAGAAGATCGCCAGGATCGCGATCGGAATCGCCGCCTCGATGCCGTTGCCGGCCCGAAGTGCCATGTAGATGCAGGCGGCCGAGAACACCAGGACCAGCACCATGGCGGTGCTCACCGCCCAGATCGTCACCTCGGCGCGGGTGTCACTGGCCGGGACGATCGGCTCGTAGCTCTCCCCGGGCTCGAGGGTCCGATATGCATTGTCGGGGAGCAGCTTGTTGTCACCGGAGGGTGCGTCGTGCATGGCGTCGCTTCCGTTTCCGCTGGGGTGGCTGGCCCGAGTCCTCGGGCGGCACAAGGAAACACGAGAACGGTCCCAAAATCAACGCAGCGCGCGAACGAGCCCGTGCAATGTGCGGGTGCGTCGCGCGTAGGCATGAGATGGATGACCGCCCGATCGGGTGCTATCGTGAGCGCCCGCCGCAGGCGAGCGAGGAGAGCCGGACATGCGACTCGTCCACATCTCGGACGTCCACGTCTACGACCCGTCGAACCAGGCCCTCAAGCGGGCCCGGGAGTGGGGCAAGGTCGCCATCGCGCTGGCGGCCATCGGTGGCGTGTTCGGCGCCGGCGCGCTGAGCTGGACCTCGGGGATGCGAGAGCGGCATCCGGCGGTGTTCCGGGCGATCCAGGCGATGGTGATCGCCGGCCTCTCCGCCTACCTGATCCGGAAGCTGGTGGACCACGGGCACCACCGCGCCTACCGCTCCCTGAAGAGCGAGCAGGCCCGCAACACCCTGTTCTCCGAGCTGCGCTCCATGTCCTTCGACCACCTGCTGGTGACCGGCGACATCGCGCTGACGCCGTCGGAGGCGGAGTTCCAGCGGGCCGCGGAGCTGCTGCGGCCTTTCTGGGACCAGCTGACGATCGTGCCGGGCAACCACGACGTGCCCTTCATCGCCGGCTCCTCGGGGGACTTCCACGAGACCTTCGCCGAGCGCCTCGAACCCTTCCCCATCGTTCGGGACCTGGGGGAGGGGGTCGTCCTGGCGGGACTCGACACCACCGTGCGCGGCCTGGTGCAAGACCCCTGGGCCCTGCTGTCCAACGCCCGGGGCAAGATCACGAGCCAGCAGATGGTGGAGATCCAGCGGCGGATGCCCGACGCGGGGATCCGGCTGCTGGCGATGCACCACCACCTGCAGCCCACTCCGGCGGGGCCCAGAGGCCTCATCGACCGGATCTACATGGGACCGGTCAAGGGTTCGGACTACGTGGTGCGCAACATGGGCCGCCTCGGGGTCGACCTGGTGCTCCACGGACACCAGCACTGGAACTACCACGGTCCGGGCTACCTCTGCGCCGGGACCTCGACGTTGCAACCGGACGGCGGATCGGACAACCCGACCTTCAACATCTACGAGTTCGACGGCGGCGAGCTGGTCGAGATCCGGCGCCGGGAGATCGACGGCGACCGGGTGGTCGAGAGCGCGATCCCGGTGGGCGACGTCCTACCCGAGCACGACTGATCCGATGATCCGGTTGCGGGAGCTGCGCCGCACCTTCGCCGCCCCGGGGCGAAAGATCGTGGCGGCGGTGAACGTCCCGAGGCTCGATCTACCGGCCGGCGACCGACTCCTGGTCACCGGTCCCAACGGCGCCGGCAAGACCACCCTGCTTCACCTGCTGTCGGGACTGCTGCGGCCCAGTGAGGGGACCGTGCAGGTGGACGGGGTGGACCTGTCCAGCCTCGCGGAGCCTCAACTGGATCGGTTCCGGGCGGCCCGGGTGGGTTACCTGCCCCAGCGGGTCCATTTCCTCGAGGGGTTGACCGCGGCCCAGAACGTCATGGCGCCGATGCTCTTCGCCGGCGTCCCCCGGACGGAGCATCGGGGCCGCGCCGTGTCCCTGCTCGAGCGATTCGGGGTCGAGCACCGGGCCGAGCACCTGCCGTCGGCCCTGTCGGGGGGCGAGCGGCAGCGCCTGGCCCTGGCCCGGGCGCTGGCCTGCTCGCCACCGCTCCTGCTGGCTGACGAGCCCACCGCGGGGCTCGACGAGGACGGCCGGGAGCGGTTCGTCGAGGACCTCGAGCGCCTCCAGGTCGACGACGGGGTCACCCTGGTGGTGGTGACCCACCGTCCCGGCGAGTTGCCCGGCGCGGCCCGGATCCTGCCCATGACACCGGGGGAATCCGCCTCGGTCGAGGAGATCGGGTGAGCTTCCTCGCCCTCGCGTGGCGGGTCTTCCGCGGCCGGCTGGAGGCCCACCTGCTCACCGCCGCGGTGGTCGCCCTGGGCACGGGGCTGATGCTCGGGGCGGTGGCCACGGAGGGGGCCGCTCGGGACGCCTTCCGTGCGGCGGCCGCGCGCTTCCCCCTGGTGGTGGGGGGCGAGGTGGGGGCGGTGCCCCTGGTCCTGGGTTCGCTCACCGGGCTGCAGGACCTGCCGGGGCAGGTGGACGGCGACGTGCTGGCCGACCTGCAGCGCGATCCACGCGTGGAGGCGGCGGTCCCCCTGCTCGGCGGGCACGCGGCGGCCGGGCATCCCGTCCTGGGAACCTCGCCGGGCTACCTGCAGCCCCGGGAGCGTTTCCCGCTGGCCCGCGGACGCGTGTTCGAGACAGGGGCCGACGAGGCGGTGCTGGGTGCGGGGGCTGCCCAGGGCCTCGGCGTGGGGCTCGGGGACACGGTGGCCGTCGAGCACCGGCACGCGGGCGAAGGGGGAGATCTGACGCTGCGGGTCGTGGGGGTGTTGGCGCCCCCCCGCAGCGACGCCGATCAGCACGTGTTCGCGGAGATCGGGTCCATCCAGCGCAGCCACGCGGGACACGCGGCCGTCGACGCCCACGAGGGCGACCCCCACGACCACGGGATCGACGGGGGTCACCACGGGCCGTCTGCGGAGACCGCGGTCGGCGCCGTCCTGGTGCGGCCGGTGGACGAGGCGGCGTTGCTGGAACTGCAGGACGACTTCGAGGGGCGACCCGGGGTCCAGGTGGCCCTCACCGGTCAGACCCTGCGCCGCCTCGCGGACCAGCTGTCGGCCGGCGGTCGGCTGCTGCGCGTGGGGGTGGCCGGCGTGGTCGCGATGACCTTCCTGGCGCTGCTGCTGGCGGTGTACGCCGGCGCCCTGTCCTCCATCCGCGAGGTCGCGGTGATGCGGATGCTGGGCGCGCGGCGGATCCAGGTGGTCGGCGTCATGGGCGCCGTGGCGCTGGCGGGTGTGGCCCTCGGCACCCTCGGAGGGGTGGGGGCTGGAGCCCTGCTCGCGGAGCTGGCCGAGGGGCTGATGCGCCGCCAGATGGGGCTGGAAGCCGAGGTGGCGTTGCTCACCCCGCGGGTCAGCCTGACCCTGGCCGCCGCGGTGGCGCTGCTCGGCCTGGCCGGGATCCAGCCGGCCATCGCCGCGTACGCGGTGTCGGCCGCCGAGGCGCTCTCGGATCCCGGGGGCGCGGGCCGCGCCACCCGCGCCTACCTGCAGTGGAGCACCCGTGCGCTGCTGGTCCTGGTCGCCCTGGCGTGGGGGATGCAGGCCCTGTCGACCCACGGGGGCGAGGTCGCGTCCCAGCCCCTGGACGAGGAGTCGGCCGCCATCTACCAGGCCCTGGCCGGCTGGGGCGAGGGGGAGGCGATCCCCGACGAGCTGCGGGACCTGGACGGACAGTCGATCGAGATCCAGGGCTACATGTACGCCCTCGGGGATCCCTTCACCGTCGAGGACTTCTTCCTGGTGGCCATCAATCCCCGGTTGCCGCGTTGCCCGTTCTGCTACCGCTCACCGGGCAGCCGCGAGCGGATCCGTGTCCGCGCGGGGGGCAGGACGTCGGACCTCCTCCCCGGCCTGGTGGTCGTCGAGGGACGCCTCTCGCTGGATCCCGCCGGCGGCGATCCCCTCGTCCTCGAGCTCGAGGCCCTGGACGCGGTCCTACCCTGACGACGATGTGCTATGAGGAACCGATGCGTTGGATCCCTGCCGCCCTGGTCGTGTGCTGCCTCGGCGCGGCCCCCGCCCGGGCCGCGGCCCCCCTGGACCTGGGCACGCCGCCGACCCTGGAATGGGGGGAACACCGCCTGTCCCTGCAGGTGGGCTGGCCGGTCCAGGCCATCGGATTCCACTGGGGGACGCGGACGGGTTGGGCCGGGGGCGCCTTCGCGGCGCTCGACCCCGGCCAGCCGGACGCCGTGGTCACCCTGGGGTTGACCACCAGCCGACCCTTCGCCCACGGCGAGCGCACGAGCCTGTTCGTCCACCTGGCCGGTGCGGCCGACCTGCAACGCCGACGGCCCGACGGGCCGCTGCTGCTGGGCGGGGAGGCCCAGACGGGCCTGTTCGTGGGGGTGGGCCTCGGGGCCCTGCGCCGGGTCACGTGGGAGCTCGGGATCGTGCCGGCGATCCGCGTGGGCCCCGGCCTCGAGGACCTGGGGCCGACCCTGCTGCTCCACGGGTCGATGGGCGTCACCTTCCACCTGGCCCCCGAGGTCGCCCTGTCCCTCCGTGGACGCGCGGGCATCGCCGGCGTGCCCCGCTTCCGCCCCGGCTTCGACTGGGGGGCGGGGGCGGTGGTGTCGAGGCTGTTCTGACCATGGGGAGGCCCCGCGCCAACCCCTCGGACGCGGACCGTCTGCGTGACGAGCGCTGGCTGATCCCGCGCCCCGGCACGGGGGGGCGGCCGATCGCGATCTGCTACCCCGCCGGATACCACGTGGGGATGAGCAACCTGGGGCTGCATCGGCTCGTGGAGCTGGTGAGCGAGCGCGAAGGGTGGGAGCCCCTGCGGGCCTTCCTCCCGGCAGCCACGGAGCGGGACGAGCTGTTACGGCGGGGGGAACGGCTTCGGACCCTGGACCACGGCGTCCGCCTCGACCAGGTCGACCTGTGGCTGGTGACCCTGTCCTACGAGGAGGACTACGCCGGCCTGTGGCGCATGCTCGAGCTGGCCCAGGTGCCCCCCAGGGCGGGGGACCGGGGACCCGAGCACCCCCGCGTGATCGTCGGGGGGTTCGCCCCGACCCTGAACCCCGAACCGGTGGCAGAACTCGCGGACGCGGTGGTGCTCGGACCCGCGGAGCTGACCCTGGGGCCACTCCTCGACCGCTGGGAGACCCTCGACCGCCCCGGGGGGCGGCGGGGCGTGTCCGAGCAGGCCCTGCGCGATGCCCTCGGGGACCTCCCCGGTGTCTATCTCCCGGCCGGCGGTCCACCGACCCGGCTGGTCGTACCCGGGTCGGCACCGGACTGGGAGGCGGGCGGAGATGGTGCGCTCACCGCCGACCGCGGCCTGCCCGCGCCTCCACCCCGAACCCGGATCCTCACCCCCCACACGGAGTTCGCCGATCGATTCCTGATCTCGGTGGGCGACGGTTGCCCGGGGGCCTGCCGGTTCTGCGCGGCCGGGTTCTCCCGGCGACCTCCGCGGGCCTACCCCACCGACACCCTGGCCGCGGCGGTGGACGAGGGGCTGGACGCCTGCGGACGCATCGGGCTGCTGGGCGCCGCGGTCTCCGATCTGCCCGGCCTACCCGTCCTCGCTGCCCAGGTGCAGCGCGCGGGGGGCCAGCTGTCCACCAGTTCGCTGCGGGTGGGTGTGAAGCTCGCCGGGGTGTCGCCCATCGTCGGGCGCACGGCGACCATCGCGCCCGAGGCCGGCAGCGAGGCGCTGCGTACCTCGATCAACAAGCCCATGTCCGACGAGGAGGTCCTCGAGACCCTCGAGGAGTGCGTGCGGGCCGGCGCGGTCCGGATCCGGACCTACGTCCTCGTCGGACTCCCTGGCGCCGGCGATTCGGAGGCCGAGGCCCTGCTCGACCTGGTGCGCAGGGGCCGGGATCGGGTGGTCGCCGCCGGCCGCGCCCGGGGCCGGCCCGCCGAACTGGTGGTGTCCCTCAACGCCTTCGTCCCCAAGCCCGACACGCCCTTCCAGTGGGCGGGCATGGCTCCCCCCGAGGTGCTCGACCGGCGGGCGACGCTCCTCCGCCGGGGGCTCGGGCGGGTGGGCGGCGTGCGTCTGCTGTGGGGAGGATCCCGGATCGCCCTGCGTCAGGCGGCCCTGTCCATGGGCGGCCGGGACGCGGTCGAGCTGCTCGACCGGGGAGACGGGGCCTGGTGGTCGCACCTGCGCCGCTGGCACGACCGGCGCGGTCGCTTCCTGTTCGAGGACAGACCCCGGGAACAGCTCTTCCCCTGGAGCTTCGTCGATCGGGGGGTCTCGCGGTCCTCGCTCTGGCGGGAATGGACGCGGGCCCGCCGCGGCAAGACCACGCCCCGCTGTGACGTCCGGTCCTGCACCGCCTGCGGCGCGTGCTCCTGATCAGGAGTCCTCGGGCGTCTCTTCGCCGGGATCGGCGGGCGGGTCGACCAGCGCGAGTTGCTCCTCCGGGCCCTTCTTCTTGGCCCGGCTTCGCCCCTTGGCCCGGGTCGTGCGCTTCGGTTTCGGCTTCGCCTTCGGCTTCGGCTTCGCCTTCGGCTTGGGCTTCGCCTTCGGCTTCGGCTTCGGCTTGGGCTTCTCCTCCGGTTCGGTGAGCACGAGGGTGGGCTTGTCGCCTACCGCCGCCTCGTCGGGGCTGTCCTCGCCTCCGGCGGGGGGGGGCGGCGCCCCGAGGTCGTCGCCCAGCTCGGCTTCCATCTCCCGAAGCAGGTCCATCACCGAGGGCTGTTCCGCCGGTTTGGGCGGGGCCACGGGGGTGGGGGGCTCGGGGGTGGGCACCGGGGTGGGCTCCGGAGCGTCCGGGGCCTCGGGGGTGTCCGGGGCCTCGGGGGTGTCCGGGGCCTCCGGTGTGTCCGGAGTCTCCAGAGCATCTGGCGGCTTCGGGGCGTCCTGGGCATCCGGCGGCTTCGGACCGTCCGGGGGATCCTGGGTGTCCGGGGCCTCCGGGACGTCCGGCGATGGGCGTTCCGGGTCGGCGTCCCGCCCCTGATCGGGCTGGCGCGCTGCGAGCCGGTCCCGCTCGAGCTTGCGCTTGCGCCGCTGGCGACGCTTCTGGCTCTTGGTCAGCCTGGGCCCGTCCGAGGGAGCATCCCCGGAGCGGTCCCCCGGGTCCCCGTTCCCGGCGGGCTGGGGGGCCTTGCCCTTGGGCGGCCGGCCACCGGCCGGCTTCGCGCCCTCGGCCCCGTCCTTCGCGGACTTCTCCCGGGTCTGCTTGTCCCGGGTCTGCCGGTCCTTGGTCTGCCTGTCCCGGGTCTGCTTGTCCTGGATCTGCTTGTCCTGGGTCGGCTTGTCCTGGGTCTGCTTGTCCTTGGACTGCTTGCCCCTGGGCTGCTTTTCCCTGGGTTGCCGGTCCCCGGCCGCCTTGCCCCTGGCGGGCTTGTCCTTGGCGGGCTTGTCCCGCGAGGCCCGGGTCCCGCCGTTGTCGCCGCGGCCCTGTCCGCGGGATCCCCGGCCCCGTCGACCGCTGCTCTTCTTTCCTCCCTGTTCCTGCTTGAAGGCGAGGTTCTGCTCGTTGCGGTGCAGGCCGGGGCGGCCGGAGATGAGGATGCGGAGGCCCCAGGCCTTCTCCAGGTCGACCAGGTCGCCGCGGAACTGGTTCTGCAGCACGTCGGCGAGCTCGGGGTGGAGGTCCACGTGAACCTCGCCCAGGTTGCCCGCCGAGGCGCGCGCGTCGATGCGGCGGATGATCTGCATCGCCACGAACTCCGGCGACGGGATCGCTCCTGCACCCCCGCAGGTCGGGCACTCCCGGTGGGTCCTCAGCTGCAGCGACTGCTTGATTCGCTGCCGGTTGATCTCCATCAGCCCGTTGTCGCTGATCCGGCCCAGGTAGACCCGGGCCTTGTCGGGCTTGGTGGCCCCCTTCACCGCCCGCTCCACCTGGCGGTTGTGGGACTTGGAGGCCATGTCGATGAAGTCGACCACCACCAGCCCCCCCAGGTCCCGCAGGCGCAGCTGGCGGGCGATCTCCGTGGCTGCCTCCAGGTTGGTCTTCAGCGCCGTCTCCTCCTGGGAGCGCTGCTTGGTGGACTTGCCGCTGTTGACGTCGATGGCGATCAGCGCCTCGGTGGGGTCGATGACGATCGAGGCACCCGAAGGAAGCTTGACCTTGCGGTCGTGGATGGTCTCGATCTGCTCCTCGAGGCGGAAGTGGGTGAACAGGGGTGCGCGGCCCTCGTAGAGGGTGATCTTGGCCTTGGTCCGCGGCATCACCGCCCGGAAGTACTCGCGGATCCGATCGTGGGCATCCGGGGTGTCGACGATGATCTCGTCCACCTCGTTGGAGTAGTAGTCGCGGACCATCCGCTCGAACAGGTCGCCCTCCTGGTGCAACACCGACGGAGACTTGGCCTTGCGGGCCTCCCGCTGGATCTTCTTCCAGAGCTTGACCAGGGCGTTGAGGTCCCGGTTGAGCGCGGTCTTGTTCACCTGCTCGCCGGCGGTGCGGATGATGAAGCCCATGCCGTCGGGGACGGTCAGCTTCCCCGCCAGGTCCTTGAGCTGCTTGCGCAGCTTCTCGTCCTCGATCTTGCGACTGATCCCCCGGGAGGTGTCGTGGGGCATCAGCACCAGGAACCGGCCGGCGAGCGAGATCTGGGTCGTCAGCGCGGGGCCCTTGGTCCCCACGGCGTCGCGGGTGACCTGCACGACGATGTCACGTCCCCGCTTGATCACCTCCTCGATCCGCGGGCGCCCGTCCTTGCGCGGCTTCTCGTGGTAGGCGTCGGCGACGATATCGTTGCGGGGAAGGAACCCCTGGCGCTCGACGCCGACCTCCACGAAGCAGGCGTTGAGGCTGCCCTCCACGTTGGCGACCTTGCCCTTGTAGACGTTGCCTTTGATGAGATGGCTGCGGGCCGCGTCGATCTCGAGGACCTCGAGGACGTTGTCCCGCAGGATGGCAGCCCGGACCTCCTCGGATCGGGCCGCATTGAACAGCATTCGCAATGCCATGGTGAGCGCCCTCCCCGGGCGCATGCGCGGATATCCCCCTCGTCACGGGAGTCCGCCCCTCAGGTGCAGGAACAGGCGTGACGAACCGTCAGTATCCAGGGGTGTCGTCGATGGACGTGCCGCCCATGACGCCGATGCGCGGCCCGCGCCGCCGGCCGCGGCCTCCGCCGCCGCCCCGGCCCCGGCCGCCTCTCCCCCCCCGGGAGCGCTTGGCCAGCACGTTGGTCAGCACGCCTTCTTCTTCGGTGAACTCGGCGGTGACGATGTCCCACCCCTCGTCACCGATGTCGTTCAGCTCGGCTTCGGGAAGCTCCCGAAACACCATGTATTCCCACTGCATCGTTTCCTCCGGGCCGTCGACGGGGGGACGCGGTCAGACCGCCAGTACGAAGAACGCGAAGTTGCGTTCGTACTGGGGCCCGTCACAGGTGACGTCCCGCCAGTCGTAGCTCCAGACGTTCGTGATCTCGTAGCCGACCTCGGCCCCCGGATCGCCCAGCTGGAAACTACCCGTTTCCCCGGGCCATAGCCGGATGGAGTCGCCTTGCACGGTCACGAACTCGGTCTCCAGGTTGTACTGATTTCCACAGTCCAGGTACAGGATCGGCGAGCAGCCACGGTCCCTCGGGATCACGTCGGTGAACACGGGGTTGGTGGTCTCGTCGGGGTAGAGCGGATCGTTGCTGAAGGTCAGCCCGTTCGCGCCGGGCTCTCCGTAGAACAGCAGCGTGCCGTCCTCGGCGAGGATCAGCGGCGCGGTCGCCGGTGCCGCCACGAAGTTCCACACGTAGACCCACTGGACGTTCTGGCCCGCCTCCAGGGGGATCGTCTTGCCCTGGGGCAGGTAGTACCAGAAGTCCACCGTCAGCAGCGGCAGACCCAGCTTGGGATCCAGGAACTCCAGGGTGAGCATGTGACCGTCGCCGTCGGGCTCGTGGCTCCCCACGGTGAGCCCCCAGGCCAGCATCAGGACCATGTACCCGCTGCTGTTGGAGAAGTCCTCGGCGTAGTCCAGCCACCACTGATCGTCGGTCTCGGTCACCCCCAGCCCCAGCAGGTCCTCGGGATCGGACACCGTGAACTCGTAGAGGATGTTGTTGAGGCTGAAGTTCTCGCACCCCTCGGGCTCCGCCGTCGTGTCGTCGTCGTCCCCCACGGGCTCGGTGGGGCAACCCATGGCGAAGATCACCATCAGCAGCGACGGCGTCCACCACCGGAGGCGGATCATGTTTGGCTCCTTCCGCGCCCATGACGTGGGGACGGGCCCCGGGGCGGCACAGTGAGGGAGGGTCGATAATGGTGCCGGACGGCGTCGGCTGTCAATGGGGCCTCGCGTGCCCGGGCGTGCATCTTCCCTTTCCCGGCGGGACGCGTACGGGCCCGGCAGGTCCCCGGCTCAGAGCCCACGCCCCTCGAACACCGGGTCCATCTCCAGGGCGTCCAGGCGCGCGCGGGCTCGCTCGATCCAGCGGTTGTCCACCCGGGCCATGGACGCGAAGCGGAGGGTCTCGCGGTAGAGCCCCACCGCCGTGGTCAGGTAGTCGGTCGTTCGCCGCTCAAGCTCGGCGCGGTACAACCGCGCCTGGTCCTCGGTCAGCAGCGCCGGGGGAGGGGCGGCCAGCAGATCGGTCCGGCTGGCCTCGTGCAGCATGCCCAGCTTGTACCCCGCGGCGCAGATCCACAGCGGAGCGTCGAAGCGCAGCGTCGACTGGTAGTGATCCCGCGACGCCTGGAACAGTTCCAGACGCTCCGAGAGTCGTTCCCGCTGCAGCTCGCCGTCCGCCGTGTCCAGCGACACCGCGCGCATACCGTCGGCCAGCAGGTCTCCCAGGACCACGTGGGACTGGGCCAGGTACCACGACACATCGGGATCCAGGGTCGGGTCCACCTCCTCGAGGACCTCCAGGGCGGTGACCACGCGACGAGTGGCCTTCGCGGGCCGCCCCAGCGAGGCGTGACAGGCCCCGAGCTGGAGATCCAGTACCGCCCGCTCCCGGGGGGTGGGGCTCCCGCCGGCCGGGCCCGCGAGCCGCCGCTGCAGCCGGCGGAAGTCCCGAAGGGCGGCGCGGGCATCCTCCCGTTCGGCGCGGGTCAGTCCGCGTCGGAAGAGCGCGTCGGCGAAGGCCGGAGACCGCCGGTGGCGCGCCACGACCCGGCTGTAGGCCTCCTCGGCCTGCTCCAGGTCCCCCATTCGTTCGTGGCAGAGGCCGCGGTCGTACAGCGCCACCGGCACCTGGGGGGCGCGGGGGTGCGTCTCCTCGATGAGGCGAAACAGCGGTACGGCGGCGTCGCAGGCGCCCGTCTCCATCAGCGTGATGCCCTCGGCGAGCAGGGCGTCGGGATCGTCATCGGCCGCCGGGGCGGCGAGGGCTGACGCGCCCGTGGCCTGCGCGACTGCGAAGGCCAGGAGCAGGGGGAGGGGACGAAACATGCAGGACCTTCCCCGGTGTGGCCGCGTGGACAGCCGCCCGAATACCCCGTTCTTCGAGGTGGGCTAGGTGTGACCGGTTCAGGCTCCCCTGGTCAGAAGGGGGGCACACCCGCGGTCAGGGACGAATCCCGAGCTGTCATCAGGGATCGAGCCTCCTTGTCCATACCTCGAACCACCCAGGGAAAGCCCTGTCCCCTGATTGTAAGGCGGCCCTCCGCCCCCCGGCAAGCGGGTCCGTCCCCGCGCCCGGGCGCCCCCGCGACCCGGGGAAATAAAGGTCGCCGGCAAAGGGTTTCACCGGCGAACAGGATGGCGGTCCAGTGTGGGGTTGACACCCCTTGGGCCCCTTGGTACCGTATCGGCGGTTGAAAGACTGAAACTATTGAAATGACGTGGTTTTTTCGCCTGGTGAGGCGCTCTCGCAACCCGGCGTCGCCCGCGGGTGCGAGGAGCGAGCCAGCGAGCCTCCGCGAAACGAGGATCCCATGCAGCTGAGTTGCCCCTGGCGTCTGGTGATGGCGTTCACCCTGGGCCTGATCCTGGTCGGGTGCCCCAAGCCCGTGCCGCCCCCGGTCGACGACACGCCGGTGGACACTGGACCCCATTACGACGGCCCCGAGCCCATCATCCGCGGCGTCAGCCCGACCCAGGCCAAGGAGGGCGAGCTCGTCGACCTGACGGTGGAGGGCGAGTACTTCCGCCAGGGGGTCGTGGTCTACGTGGGCCGCAGCCGCGCCGGCAACATCTCCCTGCTGGACGGGGAGACGATCCGCTGCACGGCGCCCACGAGCCTCAGCGCCGGCGTGTACGACATCCGGGTGGTCAATACCGACACCTCCGAGGACGAGATGTCCCGGGCCTTCGAGATCGAGCGGGCCTTCGATTGCTCGCTCCAGCGGGTGCACTTCGAGTACGACCGGTCCGAACTGGGTGGCTCTGCCCAGCGTGCCCTGGAGGAGAACGCCGAGTGCATCCAGCAAAAGGGCTACCGCAGCGTCGTGGTCGAGGGCCACGCCGACGAGCGGGGCTCCACCGAGTACAACCTCGCCCTGGGCCAGCGCAGGGCCGACTCGGTCAAGAAGTACCTGATCAACCTGGGCGTCAACGGCGGGGTCCTGCGGACCATCTCCTACGGTGAGGAGAAGCCGATCACCGACGGTGCCGGTGAGGTGAACTGGTCCAAGAACCGGCGCGCTGAGCTGATCGCCGAGTGACCCTCGGCTCGCCGCCCTTCCGCAGGCCGATCCCCATGAGATATCTACCCTTCGTCCTGGCGATCCTCCCGATCCTGACCACCGGCTGCGTCCTGGACCGGACCGGACGCAGCGGGACGTCGATGGTGGTCAGGGACGTCCAGGCCAACCGCGTCGCCGTCGAGCAGGTGAGCAACGAGGTGGACCGCGAGCGCGGCCGTCTGGACGAGATCGACGAGCGCGCGGCCCTCGCCCGTCGGAACATCGCCCAGTCCAACGCCACCGCCGAGAGCCTGGTGGAGTCCGTGCAGGCGCTGGCCGGCGAATTCCAGTTGCTGCGTCGCCAGCTGGAGGCGTCCGAGGCCTTCGCCAACGACGTGGACTACCGGCTGTCGGACATGGATTTCCGGCTGATGGCCATCGAGGAACACCTGGGAATCGAACCGCCGATGCCCCCGGAAGAGGACGACCCCGGTTCGGCGCCCGAGGCCGCCGGCGGGGACGGGGCCGGCGAAGGGGGCGGAGCCAACCCGGCGGCGGGGGCGGCCGGCGGGGGCATGGCCGCCATCGATATCGACACCCTCACCCGTTCCCCCGGGGCGGGACCCGCGGGCGCCGGGGAGCTGGAGCTACTGGCCCACGCGCTGCAGGCCCTGGGCGAGGAACGCTACACCCAGGCCGGCAAGGCCTTCGACGACTTCCTCGAGCGGTACCCCGAGAGCACCCGTGCCGGGGAGGCCCGCAAGCTGCTGGGCGACACCCTCCAGGCCATGGGCAAGTATCGCGACGCGATCCATCAGTACGAGACCTTCATCAACGATCACCAGGGGCACGACCTGGTCCCCGAGGCCATGCTCAGCCAGGGGCTGTGCTTCATCGACATGGGAACCGAGTCGGACCTGGAGGCGGCCCGGGTCTTCCTGGACGACCTGATCGAGAAGTTCCCGAGCTCCCCGGAAGCCGAGAAGGCCCGACGAAAGCTCGAGATCCTCGAATAGACCGTTGCCCAAATCCGGAGAACGGGATACCTAGCCCACCATGACCAACCGACACCTGATTGCCATCACTGCGTTCTCGCTGACCCTCGCGGGGCTCTCCTGCAAGGGCGGCGGCGACACCGCCGACGGGCCCGCGTCCGTGCCCGCCGGTGCCCAGCTCACCATGGTCTTCGCCGGAAACAACATCGGCGAGATCGAACCCTGCGGGTGAAAGGCGAACCAGCAGGGCGGTCTTGCCCGGCGAGCCACGATCCTCAACGACATCCGCGCCGAGGGGGCCCCGCTGATGGTCCTCGACGCCGGGAACCTGCTGGCCCGCAACGGTCGCGTCACCGACGCGGCGCGGGAGGGCATGGAGCTCAAGGCGGACCTCATCCTGCGCACCTACGCCCAGATGGGGATCCACGCCATGACCGTGGGCGGCGGCGACCTGGCCTTCGGCCTGCCGTGGCTGACCGAGCGGGCCACCGAGTTCGAACTCCCGTACGTCTGCGCCAACCTCACCGACGAGGCAGGCGCCCCGGTCTTCCCCGCCCACAAGGTGGTGGAGGTCGGTGATCTCCGCGTCGGCGTCTTCGGGCTCACCGGCGGCGTCCGTCAGTGCGACGGGTGCGAGGTGACCGACGACGTGCTGGCCGCCACCGATGCGGTGGCTGCGCTCCAGAAGGAGAACGTGCACCTGATCGTGGCGCTCAGTCAGCAGAAGGTGGACGACGCGGTGGTGATGGCCGAGACGGTCGCGGGGATCGACTTCGTGATCTCCGGGCAGGCCGGCCGGCGCAACGCGGTGCCGTCCCTTGTCGGAACGACCCCGAGCATCGTCTTTCGCTCGCCCACCCGCGGCCGCCAGGTGGCCAAGCTCGAGCTGACCTTCGCCGAGGGCGCCTCCGGCTTCTACGACGCCAAGCTCACCGAGTCCGCCGCCACCCAGCGGGAGAAGTCGCTGACCAAGCTCGAGCAGGCGGAGCAGCAGCTCGCCGAGGCGACCGACGAGAAGTCCGTGGAACGGCGCCAGCGGTCCCTCGATCGCCTCCAGGCCGAGGCCGACGCGCTGGGTATGGCCGACCTGACCGCGGAGGGCCGGCACGGCATGACCCTGTCCACCGTCGGACTGGGGAAATCGGTGGCCGACGAGCCGGAGATCGCCGCCATGGTCGCGGAGGTCACGGCCAAGCTCCCCGAGCCGGTGAAGGCCGACCGCGCCAAGCGCTCCCGGCCCAAGGTCGGGGACTTCGCCGGCGCCTCCCAGTGCCGCACCTGCCACATGGGGGTCTACAACCACTGGCGGGGCACCCAGCACGCCCGGGCGTACCGCACGCTGGCCCAGGAGAAGAAGCAGTCGGACGAGCAGTGCTTCGGCTGCCACATCACCGGCTATCACCTCGAAGGCGGTCCCCGCCAGGTGAACGAGGCCTCCTACCTGCGCAACGTGCAGTGCGAGGCCTGCCACGGCCCCTCGGCCAAGCACGTGGCGGATCCGACGGTGGCGACGCCGTTGAAGGGCAAGATCGACAAGACCTGTGACGACTGCCACAACGAGACCGCCCACGGCGGGCAGGCGGCGGCCTTCGAGCTGGCTTCGGCCCTGGAGGCCGTCAAGTGCCAGGATCTGCCGGTGGCGAACGTGCCCCAGGGGATCCAGCCCATCCGCCTGAACCCGGCCTCGGAGACGTCGGACCTCACCCGGCCGGGCGTGAAGGACTGATCCGGCCCTGGTACCGGGGCAGATCGGATCAACGTGCGCGTCCTCGCCATCGAATCCAGCTGTGACGAGACCGCCGCCGCGGTCCTCGACCGCGACGGCACCCTGCAATCCGACGTGCTGTACACCCAGGTGGCGGAGCACGCCCCGTACGGAGGCATCGTCCCCGAGCTGGCGTCCCGGGCCCACCTGGGCAAGATCCAGCCCATCGTCGATGCCGCGCTGGAGCGCGCCTCCCTGACCCTCGACGGGGTGGAGGGGATCGCGGTCACCCGCGGTCCGGGGCTGGTGGGGTCCCTGCTGGTGGGGGTCTCGTTCGCCAAGGCGCTGGCCTACGTGCTCGACCGCCCGTGGATCGGTGTGCACCACCTCGAGGGTCACCTGCTGGCCCCCTTCCTGGGGCACGGCGCCCCCCGCTTCCCCTTCGTGGGGCTGGCGGTGTCCGGCGGCCACACCTCCCTGTACCTGGCCAGCGGCCTGGGGCGGTACGAACTCCTGGGGCGCACGCGCGACGACGCGGCGGGCGAGGCCTTCGACAAGGTCGCCAAGCTCCTCGAGCTGGGCTACCCCGGCGGAGCGGTCATCGAGCGGCTGGGGCGAGACGGTGATCCCGGGGCGATCCGCTTCCCCCGGGGGATGTGGGCCAAGGGGGGGCTGGACACCAGCTTCAGCGGGTTGAAGACCGCGGTGTTCAACCACGTGCGCGACCGCGGTGTCCCCCAGGGGGATGGGCTGGCCGACTTCTGTGCGTCCCTGCAGGAGGCCATCGTCGACGTCCTGGTCCACAAGCTGCGCCAGGCCCTGCGTTCCACCGGTACCGGGCGGGCGGTGGTCAGCGGCGGGGTGGCGGCCAACACCCGCCTGCGGGAGAAGGCCCGTCGGATGGCCGAGGCCGAGGGCGTCGAGCTCTGGGTGGCTCCCCGGGCCCACTGTACCGACAACGCGGCGATGATCGCCCTGGCCGGCCAGCTGCGCCTGGCCCGCGGGGAGCGGGACGGGCTGGAGGTGACGGCGGACCCGGGCTGGGAGCTGAGCCAGGTCGCCCGCGGGGCGGCGGATCCGGAGGCGTGCCGGTGAGACGACCCAAACGTTCGCTGGGACAGAACTTCCTGATCGATCCCGCGCTGGCCCGACGGATCGTCGAGGCATCGGGGGCCTCGTCGGGCGAGCCCCTGCTGGAGATCGGTCCCGGCCGCGGGGCGCTGACCGCGATGCTCGCCGACCTGGGAGATCCCCTGGTCCTGCTGGAGAAGGACGACGGCCTGGCCGACGCCCTGGAGCGCACCTTCGCCGAGCGCCCCGACGTGCGCCTGATCCGCGGTGACGCCATGAGGATCGACCTGGACGCCCTGCCCCTGGGGGAGTCCGGAGCCCGGGACGTGCGCGCCGTGGCGAACCTGCCGTACAACGTGGCCTCGCGGATCGCGCTGCGGCTGCTGGAGTGGCCCCGACTGCGGGACGCGACGTTCACCTTCCAGCGTGAGGTCGCGCTGCGGTTCGCCGCCGCGCCGGGAAACCGCGTCTACGGCGCGCTGACGGTCATGGCGCGGGTGTACGCCGACGCCTTCCTCCTGTTCCCGATCCCCCCGCGGGCCTTCCGGCCCGTGCCCAAGGTGGACAGCCACGTGGTCCGCTTCCGGCTCCTGGCCGAGCCCCGGGTGGGCCCGGCCGAGCTGCCCCGATTCGAGGCCCTGGTGCGCGGCGTGTTCCAGGCCCGGCGCAAGACCCTGGCCAACGCCCTCGTCCGCGTGCCCGGGGGACCCGCGGACGCGGCCGGGGCGCGCGCGGCACTCACCCGTGCGGGCATCGATCCCGGGCGCCGTCCGGAGACCTTGTCCTTCGACGAGTTCGTGGACCTCTCGCGGCGCCTGTGGTAGTAGGAGCCGCCCGGGAGGGACCGTGCAGCGGATCGGGATCGTCTCCAAGCAGGGAGAGCCGAGGGCGACGCAGGCCGCCCGCGATCTGGCGGAGTGGCTCGACCGCCCGGGCATCGAGTTTCGAATCCAGTCCCACCTGGTCGGAGCGGTCCGCGGCGCCGTTCCCCTCCCCGACGAACGCCTGGCGGACGAGTGCGACCTGATCGTCGTCCTGGGGGGTGACGGCACCCTCCTGTACGCCGCGCGCCTGGTCGCCACGCGGGGGATCCCGATCTTCCCGGTGAACCTGGGCCACCTGGGATTCCTGTGCAACTCGGAGGTCGACAGCCTGCAGGCCAACATGGAGCGGGTCCTCCGGGGGGATCACGGCGTGGTCGAGCGGCTGCTGCTGGCCGGGGAGATCCGGCGAGACGGCGAGCGCGTCGAGGGGCCGTTCTGGGCCCTCAACGACATGGTGATCCACCTGGGCAGCGTCGCGCGCACCCTGACCCTGCGCATCGCCATCGATGGTTTTCTGGCGGTGCCCTCCCTGCGGGCGGACGGCCTCATCGTCTCGTCCCCCACCGGTTCGACGGCCTACAACCTCTCGGCCGGCGGCCCGATCCTCACGCCCACCATGCAGGCCATGATCCTGGCGCCCATGCTTCCACTCTCCCTCTCCCAGCGACCCCTGGTGGTCGACGGCGGCAGTGAGGTGGACGTGGAGCTGGCCAGCCCGGCGGAGCGCGCCTACGTGACCCTGGACGGTCAGGAGCGGCACCCCCTGGAGCCCGGGGACCAGCTGGCCGTCCGGCGGGCCGACCGCCCGGTGCGGCTGATCGATCTGGGCGCGCGGACCTTCTACGAGGTGCTCCGCAAGAAGATGGGCTGGGCACTCAAGCCGGGCGAGGGGGGCGAGTAGTGCTGCTCGAGCTCCGCATCCGCGACCTGGCGATCATCGACGACCTCCAGGTGGGATTCGGCCCGGGCTTCAACGTCGTCTCCGGGGAGACCGGGGCGGGAAAGTCCATCATCCTCCACGCCCTGGGCCTGGCGCTGGGGGCGCGCGCGAGCGCCGACCTGGTCCGGGCAGGAGCGTCCGCCGCCCACGTGGAGGCCACCTTCGAGCCGGGAACCGAGATCCTGCCGATCCTGGACGAGCAGGCCATCGATCACGACCCGGGGGAGCCCATGGTGCTGCGGCGGGTGGTCAGCGCCGCGGGCCGGAGCCGCTCCTTCGTCAACGGGACCTCGGCGCCCGCGGCGACGCTCAGGGCCCTGGGCGTCCACCTGGTGGACTACGCCAGTCAGCACGAGTCCGCGGTGCTCCTGCACGAGGCGCACCACCGGGAGATCCTCGACCGCTACGCCGGCGCGGAGGAGCGCGTGGCCGGCGTCGCCGACCGGGTCCGGAGGCTGCGGGACGGAGAGGCCGAGCTGGCCCGGCTGGCGGAGTCGGAGGAGCGCCGGCGGTCCGACCTGGAGCTGCTGTGCTTCCAGCGGGACGAGCTGGAGGAGGCCCAGCTGGAGCCGGGTGAGGAGGCCGCGGCGGAGCGGGAGCTGCAGATGCTGCGGCAGGCCGGGCAGCTGCGGGAGACCGTGGCCCGGGCGGAGAGGGCGCTGTACTCGGGGCCCGGCGCGGCGGTGGATCAGGTCAACGGAGCCCTGGCCGCGGTGGAGCCGTTGGCGGAGCTGGACGACGAGCTGCAGGAGGTCCACGGCGAGCTGCAAGAGGCCCTGTACGTGCTCGAGGAGGGTGCGAGGACGCTGACCAGCATCGTCGGCCGCGTGCAGGACGATCCGGTGCGGGTCGAGGAGCTCGAGGATCGCCTGGAGGACCTGCGCGCCCTGCAGCGCAAGCACCGCACCGACGAGGAGGGCCTGCTTGCACGTCTGGGCGAGATCGGGGAGAACATCGCGTCGCTCCAGGGATCCGCGGAGCGCATGGACGACCTCGCCGGCGATGTGGAGGCCCTGCGCCGCGGGGCCCGGGAGGAGGCGGAGCAGCTCTCCGCAGAGCGGCGGGACGGCGCCCGGCGGCTCGCAGCCCGGGCGGCGGAGGCCCTGGCCGAGCTGGCCATGGACGGCGCGACCTTCGAGGTCGCGGTGGAGCCGGATCCGGCGGGGTTGACGGAGACGGGATGCGACGGGGTCGTGTTCCGGCTGTCGGCCAACCCCGGCGAACCTGCCCGCCCCCTGGCCAAGGTGGCCTCCGGGGGGGAGCTGAGCCGGGTGCTGCTGGCGCTCAAGGAGGTCCTGCAGGACCGGGGCTACGCCGGCAGCTTCGTGCTCGACGAGATCGACACCGGGATCGGCGGGGCGACCGCCGACGTGGTGGGGCGCAAGCTCGAGGGCCTGGCGGGGCAGCGGCAGTTGATCGTGATCACGCATCTGCCGCAGATCGCCGCGCGGGCGACGACCCATCTGAAGGTGGGCAAGACGGAACGGGACGGGCGGACCACGGTCTGGGCCGAGGATCTGTCCGACGAGGCGAGGGTGGACGAGGTCGCGCGCATGGTCGCCGGGGAGCGACATGCGGATCGTTCTCGCGCTCTGGCCGGAGAAATGATAGAGGGGTCGTCGCTCCGGCTGGGGAGCGACCCCGTGGTAGAATGACGATGGCTCCGGTTGGGCGCCCGAGCGGTGTCCGGGAGCGTGGGGAGTTGCGGTGAGGATCACGTCCTGCGGCATCACCGATGTCGGCATGAAGCGGCAGCGGAACGAGGACAACTACCTCATCAACGACGAGCTGGG
>CAZITQ010000024.1:7892-60749 GCA_964542165.1 uncultured Rickettsiales bacterium | reverse complement strand
GACCGACGTGCGCGTCCTGGGGCACGGGCGTCAGACCCGGCTCGCCGCCGGCGCGGGTCGGGTGGTGGGGGGGGCGCGCCGGCCCGGGGTGGACGGGGCGGCGCCCCCCCCCCGGGGGGCGCGGGCGGCGGCGCCCCGGGGGGGGGGGGCCCCGCCGACCACGGCGAGGGCCAGCAGACCGATCAGCAGGATCGACGCGAAGAACCCCACGGCGTGCGCGGCGCGATTCGGGATCATGGCCACCTCCCCGGGGGTCGGAGGGACCCCGCAGCCGCATTCAATCAGACGGGAGGTGCTATGCGATAGCGATGGTCGCGCGCGCCCTCGACGAGCCCCTCACCTTCCAGCTGCTGAAGGTGGGCCAGCAGCGAGCGGGCGGCGAAGGGGTGCAGGGTGGCGGGTACGTCGGCGTAGACCTCGGGGATCAAACCATCGGCGTCCAGTCCACCGGGCGCGTTCTCCAGGGCCTGCAGCACCCGCTGGCGACGCCACAGGCGGTGCTTGCGCAGCAGGCCCACCCGGAACAGAGTCGAGACGTTGGGCGGGCCGTGACCGGGGAAGAGCCCCTGCTCGCCCATCTCCAGCACCCGCTGGAGGCTGACCAGGTACTGGCCCATGTCCCCCTCCGGGGGGTCGATGACCACCGGGCTGAGCCCGGAGACCAGGTCGCCGGCCAGCAGGCTGTTGCTGCGCAGCTCCCGCAGACAGACGTGTCCCCGGGTGTGGCCGGGGGTGTGGACCACCTCCAGGGCGAACCCCCCCTCCAGCTCGATCCGCTCACCGTCCTCGAGGGTGCGGTCCACCTCGAACCCCTCCAGCTCGGGGCGGTAGGGCAATCGGCGGGCCTCCAGCAGGGCCCGGGCGGCCCGGGGATGCGCCGCGATGGGGATGTCGTACCGCTCGCGCACCGCCACCGCGCTGTCGACGTGGTCCAGGTGGTGGTGGGTCAAGACGGCGCTGTGGAGGCGACGACCCTCGCCCAGGAGCCGGTCCAGGGCGGCAAACAGCTGCTCGCGGGATTCGCCGGGGGAGGCGCCGGGATCCACCAGCACCAGCTCCCGCTCGCCCACCACGTAGGTGTTGGTGTGGATCGCCGGCGGCAGCGCGCGGGAGGCCAGCGGCAGCAGGCGGACACCGTAGCGCATCCGCACCGGGTGGTGGGCGTGTCCCCGGTCCTGGGCCAGGGCGATCAGACGGCCCGCCAGGTCGTCCGGGTCGTCCATGCCCCGGGCCAGCACCCGCAGGCTCTCGGTCACGGGGGGAGCGAGCCAGGTCTCGCCCGCGCGCCAGCTGTCCAGCACCGCCGCGGGATCGCGCCAGGCGCCGTCCACCAGCTCCCCGGGCCACACGCTGGGTTGCCGGGTACCCCGGTAGCTGTGGAGGAAGTAGCGGGTGTCGAACCGGAGCGGCGAGTAGAACGGCGTGACCCAGCGGCCCGCGGGCCGGAGGGACTCCGCTGCCGGCACGGGATCCACCCCCAGTCGGGCGCAGACGGTGCCGAAGTCGGCCCGGCCCTCCAGCAGGTCGTCCCGGGCCCGGTCCAGGGCCTCGTCGTCCGCCTGCTCGGCGCCGGGGCAGATGAGAACTCCGGCCTCCTCGAACAGCTCGCGCGCGGCGCCCACGCGCGACGCCCCGCGCGCGAAGCGGCTGTCGACACCGGCGAGGACGGCGTCCTCCCTGTCCACCCGTCCGCCGGGGTAGCCGCCAAAACCGCCCAGGAAGCGGAGCTTGGGCGACCGGCGCACGGTGTACACCCGCGGCTCGGCGCCGTGGCGCAGCAGGATCACCGCCGCAGCGGGGTGGGGGGGTCTGTCGGGTCGGGGGAAGGTCGAAGGGTAGGGTGCTTTGCTCATGAATCGTACAGCTCGGGGTGCACGATCCCGGCCAGCTCGGTCAGGCGGCGCCCGCTGCGGGAGCCGTACCACGCGACCGCCCTGCCGTCCACCTGCACTGCGCGGGGGAGGGCTCCACACCTGCGGCCCACAGCGCAGACCAGCTCCCTGCCCGCCGGACCGTGGAAGTCGTACGGTTCGTCCGGGAGCAGGATCAGGGCTGGGCGCGCGTTCGACGCGCGTTCCAGGCACAGGCGCGGATAGGCGGCGAAGTTCTCCAGCCCCACCAGCTTGGCCCCCGCCTCGGTGATCACGGCCTCGGGGTACGAGCCGGGGCCCACGGTCCGCCACGGGTCCTTCCAGATCGGGAGGACGGTGGTGACCTCGGGCTCGTCCGCGTTGGCGGCGCGGACCTTCGCCAGATCTCGCTCGATGTCCACGGCCAGCGCCTCGGCGGCCGACTCCAGTCCCAGGAGGCGACCGATGTTGCGGACCGTGCGGGCCGCGTCGGACACGTCCGAGGGGTGGGTCGCGAACACCGGGATCCCCTCGGCCTCGAGCCGCCGCACGTCGTCCAGGCTGTTCTCCTCCTTGCCGACCAGCACCAGGTCGGGGGCCAGATCCAGCATCCGCTCGATGCGGGGATTGCAGACCCCACCCACGCGGATCGGATCCGCGCCCTCGGGCAAAGCCGGCGTGCACCAGTCGGTGACGCCGACCACCCGGTCCCCGGCACCCAGGTCGAACAGCGTCTCGGTGAGGCTGGGCACCAACGAGACGATCCGGACCGGCGTCCCTGCCAGTCGGAGCGGTCGACCCACCTCGTCGGTGAACTCACGGATGACCATCGACAACATCCTACGTCAACGCCCTTTGGGCAGTGGCCCCCTGTGATACCGTGGCCCTATCCATAAGCATCGAGGTGCGATTCGACCATGAGCAGCAACGCCAAGGTCATCCTTCGGGACTGTGACACCTACGATCCCGAGCGGATCCGCACCATCGTCCGCGAGGGTCTCGAGGAGCTCGACCTGCGCCCCACGGGTCGCACGCTGGTCAAGCCCAACCTGGTGATCGCGCTGCGGGGGGTGTTCGACGGCGCCTGCACCCGCTCCGAGTTCATGGACGGGGTGCTCGGCGCTCTTCGGGACCGGGCGGACGACTCGCTGGAGGAGCTGGCCATCGGCGAACGCGGGGGCATCACCATGCCCACGCGGATGATCTACGGCCAGGCGGGCTACCCGGCCGTGGCGCGCAAGCACGGGGCGGCCCGCTACTTCTTCGACGAGGTGACCCAGGTCCCCTTCGAGCTGAAGCACCCGGACCGGTTGCGGGACCTGATCTTCGTTCCCGAGCCGCTGACGAAGGTCGACTTCTTCGTCAACACCCCCAAGTTCAAGGCCCACCCCTGGACCACGGTCACCTTCGGGGCCAAGAACTACATCGGGATCCAGGACGACCGGCACCGGCTGATCGACCACGACCACCGCCTGGACGAGAAGATCGCGGACCTGCAGGAGGTCATCCAGCCCCAGTTCCTGGCCCTGGACGCCATCAGCGCCGGCCAGGACCGGATGCTCACGCCCCGCCCCTACCCGCTGAACCTGGTCATCATGGGCAACAACCAGCCGGCGCTGGACGCGGTGTGCTGCGCGATCCTCAAGCTGGATCCGAGGGGCATCGACCACGTCCGCCTGTGCGAGGAGAGGGGCTACGGCCCGCTCGGTCTGGACGAGATCGAGATCACCGGGGACGTGACCCTCGAGGAGGCCCAGGCGAGGGCCGAGGACTTCAACGTGGGGCTGATCCGGGTGGAGGACTACTTCGCCGACAGCCCGATCACCTGTCTCGCAGGCCCCCCGCCCGAGCCCGAGAGGACCGACTACTGCTGGGGCGGCTGTCCGGGCGCCCTCGAGGAGGCCATCGAGATCATCCGGGCCTTCCAGCCCGACGCCTACGACGAGATGAAGCCGATCACGATCGTGTTCGGCTCCTACGACGGGCCGCTGGAGCCCAAGCCGGGGGAGAAGGTGGTCTTCCTCGGCGACTGCTCCAACTGGAAGGGCAAGCTGGACGAGGAGATCGTCGACCTGCCCAGCGTGTACGTGGACCGCCAGCACAAGAACGTCCACCACGCCAAGATGACCGACATCTTCGTCAAGATGATCAACGTCTACTGGACCATGTTCCGGATGCGCAACCGCCCCTACTTCCGCATCCCGGGCTGCCCGGTGTCGGTGGCCGAGCAGGTGCTGGTGCTGGCCGCGCTGGGGGGGACCAAGAACCCCTACTTCGCGCCCAAGACGGTGATCCCCTTCGCCCTGGGCTGGACCGCCTGGCGGCTGGTGCAGATCTGGCGCTGGTTGTCGGGCAAGCGCTACCAGACCCCCGAGCTGCCCGCGCCCGCGAGCGCGGGCGAGCTTCCCCCACCCGATGACCCCCAGTAGCCCCGGTAGGGGATGCATCGAGGGGTCCGATATCCGGTCGAGATGTCCGGATTTCGGCCTCCAGAGGGGGGTGTTCGAACGTTCGTTCGGCCCAAGTAGCTGTTTTCTCACATTTATTTGACGCGAACCGGCTGGCACGCGCCTTGAGTGGCTCCTTCGACGGCCGATACGATGATCCTACCGACGAGAGATCTCTCTCTTCGGGGGCAAGAAGCCCGGAACGTCACCAGGAGGTCGGATGCCGGCTCGGACTCTCTCCCTTCCCCTCGCGATGCTCTTCGCGCTCTCCCTGCTGGCCCTCCCCCAGGGCTGTGGACCCGACGAATCCACCGAGACCGTCCAGCCCGCGTTCATCCGCGGCGAGGTGGTCGTGCGCTACCACAAGGACCTGAGCGAGGACGCCGAGCAGGAGGTGCTGAGCCGGCACCAGCTGAGCCGCATCGCCCAGTTCGCGGCGCTGAGGGTCGACCACGTGGGCATCGACGACGGCGTGGACGTGATGGACAAGATCCGGGAGCTGGAGCAGGACCCGGACGTGCTGTACGCCGAGCCGAACTTCCTGTACTTCCCCACCGACCTGCCCAACGACTGGAACGCCAAGCTGTGGGGCCTGCACAACGACGGCACCTACGGCTCCACGGACGCGGACATCGACGCCCGCGAGGCCTGGAACGTCTCCACCGGGAGCTCGAGCATCGTGGTGGCGGTCACCGACACCGGCGTGGACTGGGACCACCCGGACCTCGAGGACAACATCTGGGTCAACCCGGGCGAGATCAACGGCAACGGGGTCGACGACGACCACAACGGCTACACCGACGACATCATCGGCTGGGACTTCGCGTCCGGCGACAACAACCCCAACGACGACGACGGTCACGGCTCCCACGTGGCGGGCGTCGTCGGCGCCACCGGCAACAACGGCAAGGGCGTCGTGGGCGTCAACTGGGACGTGTCGATCATGCCCGTGCGGGTGATGGGCCCCTACGGCGCGTCCACCACCGCGTGCATGCGCGGCATCCAGTACGCCGTGGACAACGGCGCCCACGTGATCAACGCCTCGTGGGGCGGCCCCGGCTCCTCCCAGGCGATCTACGACGCCATCTCGTACGCCAACGACCACGGGGTGCTGTTCGTGACCGCGTCGGGCAACGAGGGCCGCAACTCGGACGGCATGTCCAACTACCCCAACAACTACAACCTGCCCAACATCGTGTCGGTCGGCGCCACCAACGTGAACGACCGGATGGCGAACTTCTCGAACTACGGGGCCACCACGGTGGATCTGTGCGCCCCGGGCGAGGGCATCTACTCCACGTACCGCAACGGCGGCTATGCCTGGGAGGACGGGACGTCGATGGCCAGCCCCTTCGTGGCGGGCGCGGCCGCCCTGGCCCTGAGCGTGGACCCGAACCTGGGCGCCGGGGAGCTCAAGTCGCTGCTGATGGACACCGGAGATCCCGTCTCCGACCTGCAGGGGTACACCGTCTCGGGGCGACGCCTGAACGTCTACACCCTGCTCAACGTGCTGGTGGGCAACGGCAACCAGCCTCCCGAGGAGGAGCCGCCCCCCGAGGAGGAGGAGCCGCCCCCGTCGTCCGCCGGGTGGAACTACGTGGACTACGGCGTCAGCAGCGCCCATCCCTACGAGAACGATTTCGAGGGCTACGCCGAGATCGCCCAGCCCGGCGCGAACGAGATCCGGCTGGTCTTCGACCGCTTCGAGCTGGAGCAGGGCTACGACTTCGTCAAGCTGGTGGACGGCCACGGCAACGAGGCCGCCTCCCACACCGGTCACCTGGGTGCCCTGGTCACCGACCCCATCCCTGGGGACAGGGTCTCGCTGTGGCTGAAGACCGACCACTCGGTGACCGACTACGGCATCGACCTGGCCGGGTACGAGTGGCGCTAGCGGCTCAGTAGAACATCCCCACGCAGGTCCCCACCTCGAACGTGATGTCCACCTGGCCCTGCAGCTCGCCGATCTCCTCGTCCGCGTCGAACCACACGGCCTCGGCGTTGAGCTTGCCTCCCAGGCGGCTGTCGACGATGTGGCGGGTGATCTTGACGGTGCCCGCGTCGGTGGCGAACACGTCGGCGAAGTCGTCCCAGGTGCCGGCGCCCTCCCAGTAGGCCTCGTCCGGGGTGGAGGTGAAGTGCCACAGGGTGGTGGCGAACTCCTCCGGATTCACGATCGTCTCGTCCCAGGAGATGCCATCCAGGAACGACCCCGACTGACTGTGGTGGGTGTCCTCGACCACCATCGCCAGCTCCACGTACCAGAAGTCCGCCCCGAACAGATCGAGCCAGGCGGCCTCGATGTCAGAGCCGTCCTGGGCCAGCCCCATCCGGTCGGCGAACTCGGCGGACTTGCGGCACCAGCCAGGCACGCTGGCGAGCTGGACCCGGAATTCGCCGGGGACCTCGGTCCCCGAGAACTCCTCCCTCGAGTCGGTCTCGTAGAAGAACCCGCTCTGGAGATTCATCGACGCACCGGCGAGGTCGGCGTTGCTGCTCACGCAGCCGGCGGACAGGAGCATCAGCGCGGTGAGGGGGAAGGTCATCCGGCGCATCGGCAGGCCTCCCGGGTCACGGTTGGGGGTCGAGGTTGCACACGTTGTCCAGCAGGGTGAAGAACCCCACCCCGTCCAGGGTGGTGTGCTGGCGGAAGCGGACCTGGATCGTCTCCTCGTCCTCCCAGTAGGGGGTCAGGTCGATCACGTGGCGGACGAATTCACCGGGTTGCCCGCTGTTCGCCGTGATCTCCGGGAATCCGTCCAGGGGCGGCTGCCCCGGCGCCAGGGAGGGGACGTACCCGCCGGTCTGAACCTCCATCGGTTCCAGCTCCAGGACATCGCCGTACTCGTCCAGGATCGCCCACTCCAGGTAGATCCCCCGGTCGTCGACCTCGGAGAGCTGGTCGACGATCAAGGTCGGCACCTCGGGCACGAAGGGATCGGTGACCAGGTGCCCGGCGGTGTCCGGATCCCCGCTTTCGTTCGACCGCAGTACGGCGGCGTAGCTCCCCGGGAACTCCAGGTCCTCGTCCCCCAGCAGCCCCGAGAAGTTCTCTCCCTCGCGCTTGACCGCGACGATCCCCCCCTCGTCCGAGACCCACCAGTCCTCGCCGGGGAATCCGAAGCCGGTCAGGTCCCCCTCCTCGAAGCCGCAGGTGCCGTAGTCGAACTCCTCGGTGGTGTCGTCGTCGTCGTCCGTCGCGTCGTCGTCCTCGGTGTCGTCGTCGCCGGTGTCGTCGTCGTCGTCGTCGTCGCCGGTGTCGTCGTCCGCCACCGTGTCGTCGTCGTAGGTCAGCAATCCCTGCTGACATCCACCCAGTGTCAGCAGCGCGCCCGCCGTGACGAGAAGGCCGATCCATCGATGCACGGTGCCCACCTCCCGGACAGGGACCATTCTATCCGGCGGTTTTCCCGCGGATCCGGGATTTCCAAAAACCGCTCGAGGTGGTCCAATAGATCCTTTTGCCGGGGCCGAGCCCCCGCCGTGGAGGTCGACCATCGTGAGCGAAACCCAGCTCAGCCTGCTCTCGCCCGCCGACCAGGCGGTGATCGAGGAGGAGGAGCGCCTGCTTGCGTCGTTGCAGGACGCGGTGCGGGCGGCGACGGAGCGGGGGGGGCGGGCGCGTCCCTACGAAGAGCGGATGCGCCAGCTGCTCGAGGAGATGGCCACGGCCCACGAGGGGGACCTGCCTGCGCTGCTGGTGGAGTACCACCGGGCCAAGAGCGCAGCGGCGCGGGTGCGCCCGGACTTGCCGCCGGACCTGCGGGTACCCTACTTCGCCCACATGCGGCTGCGGTCCGGGGAGCGAGAGCGGGACGTCCTGCTGGGCTACCGGACCTTCATCGACGCCAAGCACGGCGTCACGGTGGTGGACTGGCGCGAGGCGCCCATCGCGCAGGTGTTCTTCAACTACCGCGAGGGGGACGCGTACGAGGAGGAGTATCCGGGCCGGCTGAGCGAGGGCGTGCTGGACGTGCGGCGCGTGCTGACCTTCGACGACGGTCAGCTGGTGCAGATCATGACCCCGGAGGGCACCCTGCAGCGACCGCGGGCGAGCTCGATCTGGACCCGGGAGCGGCCGGGACACCTGCCGGAGCTCTCCGGCGGGGAGGGGGGCGATCCGGTCAAGCGGATCATCGGCACCGGGCTCTCCGGGCGGAGGCTTCCGGTGGTCTCGTCCCTGCTGGACCCCAAGCAGTACGATGCCCTCACGCGCGACCCGGACCAACCCCTGCTGATCCTGGGCGGCGCAGGATGTGGCAAGACCACGGTCGCTCTCCATCGCCTGGCCTACCTGGCCTACCAGGACAAGGCGAACTTCCAGCCCCGGTCGATGATCGTGCTCGTCCCCGAGGAGGGGCTGGTCCGGCTGACCCGGTCCCTGCTCCACGAGCTGGGCCTGGGCGAGGTCCAGGTGTCGACCGTCGAAGGCTGGATGGCCCAGCAGGTGCGGCGGATGTTCCGGGGGCTGCCGAAGCGGGAGAGCGAGGACACACCCGGGGGGGTGATCCGGTTCAAGCGGCACCCGGCCATGAGGGCGGTGCTGCAGGAGCAGGCCGAGCGCAGCGCCCAGCAGTTCGCCCATCGGATGGACGACCAGCTGGGGACCCGCGGGGCCTTCGAGACCCTGTTCCGGGAGGCTCCCCCCAAGCCGGTGCCCTACGCCCGGCTCAAATGGAGCCTCAACCGCTTGCGCAAGGGCATGTCGGACTCCGAGAGCAAGGCAGTCTGGAAGGTCTTCAAGCGCCAGCGCAAGGCCTACGAGCGGGTGGCGGAGGACCGCCGGCGGCTGCTTCGGGAGAAGGACCTGCTGCGGCGGGCGGTGGAGCTGTCCAACGGCGAGCTGCATCCGGGGCTGGTGGACGATGTGTTCGACTACTCCACGCTCCAGTTCGCCGAGAGGGCCGAGGAGGAGTGGTCCCACGTGGACGAGGATCGTCTGCAGGCCCTGGACGGGCGGCCCCTGGACGACGGGACGCCGACGGAGGCCGCCAACAGCATCGACGTGGAGGACTACGCGCTGATGCTGGAGCTGTACCGGATCAAGACCGGCGGGATGACCACCGGCTACGGCAAGATGGCGACCTACAGCCACGTGGTGGTGGACGAGGCCCAGGACCTGGCGCCCATCGAGCTGTCGGTGATCGGCTCGGCCATGCGCCGGGAGGGCAGCGTGACGGTGGCCGGCGATCCCTCCCAGCAGATCGACGTGAGCGTGCAGTTCGGGGGCTGGGAGTCGGTGCTGGGGTCCCTGGGGGTCGACCGCTTCGATCCGGTGGTGCTGGAGACCAGCTACCGCTGCACGGCGCCGATCGCCGACTTCGGCTACCGGCTGCTGGGTCCCATCGCGCCCGACGACGTGCCCGCGGCCGCCAAGAGCGGGGCGCCGGTGTCCCAGTCCCTGTTCCCCAACGAGATGCACGCGGCGGTGTTCCTGGCCGAGGCGCTGCGGGACCTGCTGGTGCGCGAACCCCGGGCCCAGGTGGCGGTCATCGCCCGGGAGCCGGACACGGCGAAGCGACTGTTCAAGACGCTGCAGCAGAGCTTCCCGGCGCGGCTGGTGCTGGACGGGCGGTTCTCGTTCAAGCCGGGCGTGGACGTGACGGTGGTGCCCCAGGTCAAGGGTCTGGAGTTCGACTACGTGGTCATCCCGGACGCGTCGACCAACCACTACCCCGACGACCCGGCCTCGCGGCGCCTGCTGTACGTGGCCGCGACCCGGGCGATCCACCAGCTGTGGGTGATCGCAGTCGGCAAGCGGTCGTCGCTGCTTCCCGAACCACACTGAGCGCATTCACGGGCATGGGCCCGTTCTCTGTGGAGAGGGCCTCAGGAACGGCGGCGGAGTAGCAGGCCGGCGACGAGGGCAGCGAGGGCGGCGAGGGCGGTGGGGGTGCGGGGGGCCGAGCCAGTGGTGTCGCAGTCCCAGCCGCCGAGGGGTTCGTAGTCGTCCTCGTCGATGTGCGGTTCGGGGAGGTTCTCCCAGTCGATGCCGGTGTCGTCGTCGTCGTCGTCGTCCGGCTCCTCCTCCGGCCCCCACTCGGGGGTCGCGAAGGGCTCGACGTCGTCGGGGTCGAAGTGGTTGTCGATGAAGTTCATCTCGGCGTCGACCCGCATCTCGTAGCTGGCCCCCTCGCAGGCATCCTGCCCCTGCTCCAGGGGGAAGCCGCCGGAGATCACCCCGGCGTGGTAGAGCCACCCGTCCATGTCGACGAAGGCTGGGCCGCCCGAGTCACCCGTGCAGGTGCTCGATCCCTCGGTGTAGGTGAGGATCTCGAGGCTGGTGTAGTCGAAGATCCGCAGGTCGGTCTCGCGCTTGAGGCCTGCGCCGGGGCCGCCGTAGTAGGTGTCGGAGCCGAACCCCACGAAGTGCAGCCAGACACCGATCCAGTCCTGGTCGATCTCGGTCTCGTTGACCGGGATCGGCTCGATGTAATCGATCTCGTTGTACAGCTCCAGCAGGGCCAGGTCGTGGGGGTGGGACGCGCTCATGTCGTACGACGGATGGACGAAGGCCTCCCTGACCGCCTTGAGGTCGCCGAAGCCGATGTCATCGGCGTCGTAGCCCACGAAGAAGTAGTCGTCCGATCCCGCCTCGTCGGCACAGTGCCCCGCAGTCAGCAGCCAGCCGGGGTGGACCAGGGTCGCGGTGCAGACACCGCCGGCGCCACCGTCGATGATGTACATCCCCACCTGGTCCCACTGGCGGGTCTCGTTGCCGCCCACGATGCCCCGGGCCTGCTGCAGGACCTCGTCGGGCAGCACGAGGGGTTCGTGGGGCGAACAGCCCGGCGCACCGAGCAGGCCTGCCACGGCGACGAGGGAAACGATGCGACCGATGGTCGGGGTCATGCTCTCTCCCGGGTGACGGATCATACCGCATCGACGGCGCGTTTCGGGAGGCGCGTCGCAGGGCCCGAAGGAAGGCCCGATGCCGCCCTCTCGGGGGTGGACTCCGCCCGTTCCGGGATCTATCTTTATTAAATCTACGGTTTTTGTGGTTTAAGGTTCGGGATCGCGAACCCGGATCCGAGGGGGAACGGGGTCGTTCATGGCGGGCGTGCGTGATGTTTCGGTGGCGGTGGCTCCAGAGCGGGCCTCGGTGGGTCGACCCGTGCCCGACATCAGCGTGATGTACGCCGGTGCGCGGCTGTCGCTGGCCGGGGATCTGAAGATCGCCGACCGCCGCGGGCGCTGGCTGTTCCTGGTCCTCCTTCCGCCGGACAACCACCCCGGGTGCGCGGGGGAGATCGCCGCTCTGGAAGCCCACGCCAACGTCCTGCGGGGGCGGGGCTGCGAGGTGATCGCGGTGGCGTCCAGCCCATCCTCCGAGCCCGACCCACGTCCCCTCTCACCCTGGCGGGGGGCGGCGGGGACCGTGGGCGCGTTGCGGCGTGCGGTGGACCCCGACGGTGAGGTGGCGCGGGTGTTCGGGGTGGAGGGGCCCGTGCGTGCCAGCGGCTGTCGCGCCGTCTTCCTGATCGACCCGGCCGGCGTGCTGCGGATGTCCCAGACCGCCGACTGCTGCCTGGGACAGGGATCCCTCGATCCCGGCCGAATCCTCGCCGCCTTCCAGGGGGCCGACGACTGTCCCCGCAAGGGCAGCTCGGCTCTGGATCTACCCGCTGCGCCGCCGCCCGTGCTCGGCGGCCGTTTCGGCCCCTTCGTGATCGAGGAGCGCATCGGCGAGGGCGCGTTCTCGACCGTCTACCGGGCCCGGGACACCCGGCTGGATCGGGTGGTGGCGTTGAAGTTGTTGCAGCCGGGTCAGCACGTGGACCTGGCCGTGGTCCTGCACGAGGCCAAGGTCGGTGCCACCCTCAGCCACGGCCACGTGTGCACGATCTACGACGTGCTCGAGTCGACCGGGACGCCGATGATCGTGATGGAGTTGCTGACCGGTGGCACGCTCATCGATCGGATGGTCGGCGGCCCTCTGGGGACCCGGCGGGCCCGGTCCGTGGTGCGCGGGATGGCCCTCGCGCTGCAGGCCTTGCACGGCGCCGGGGTCGTCCACGGCGATCTCAAGCCGGGCAACGTGATGTTCACCGCCGACGGCGTGGTCAAGCTGGTGGACTTCGGCGTCGCGCTGCTGGAAGGACACCGGGTGGTCCCCACCGATCCGGGCAGCTTCTCGGGTTCCCGATCCGGGGCCACCGTGGGAGAGGTGCGGTCCTCGGCGGACGCGGACACGGTCTCCGCGAGGGGACAGTTCGAGGATCTGGCCGAGGGGACCCTACCGGTGGTGTGCGGCACCCCATCGTACATGGCTCCGGAGCTGCTCGAGGGTCAGGTGCCCACCCCGGAGTCGGATCTGTGGGCCATGGGAGTCCTGGTGGTGGAGCTCACCACGGGACTCAAGCCCTTCCGTGGCGAGAGCTTCGTCGACCTGCTGTTCGACCAGCTGCGCAGCGATCCCCGCCGCCTGGCGCGGGAGGTGCCCTCCCGCTGGCGGGAGGTGGTCCGCAACACGCTGTCGGTGGATCCCCGACGCCGCATGAGCGCGTCCGAGCTGGTCCGGATGCTCGGCGCGGGCTGACCCAGCCGGCGGGACGGCGCCACGGCCGGCGGACTCAGCGGGCGGTCAGGATCCTGGCCCGCATGGTCTGCACCAGCTCCCGGTGGTCCTCCTCGAAGCGCGGTCCGACCCGATCGTCCTCCTTCGCGAACGCCCGGAGCATGACCCGATCGTCGTCATCGGTGAGAACTTCGCGCGCCAGGGGGAAGAGGATGTGATCCTCCCGCTTGGCGTGCGCGGCGAGCATGGCGGCGTACTCGTCCAGCTCGTCGGCGATGGCGGTCGCGGCGCGCTCCTCGCCCCGGGCGTACTCGTCCAGCTGGGCAGAGATGGCCTGCATGTGCTCGCGACCCCGGTCGTGTTGTTGTCGCAGCGTCCCCAGGAGGCTGTCGAAGCGACCCGAGAGGCGCTGGGCCAGCAGGACGAAGGCCTGCAACTCCTCCTTGGAGTGGTGGTGGCGATCCACGTAGTCGCGGGAGAATTCGAGCGCCTCGTCGAAGAACTCCCGCCGGGGCCGCCTCCCTTCCCGCAACGCCTTGCGGGCCAGGTTGAGCACCTCGACGAACCGGTAGACCGTCTCGTGTTCCGACCGGAGCCGGTCGATCGCCTCCATCGAAGCCTCTCCTTGCCTGGATCTGTCGGTTACTCTAGTTCTTCTGTGGGTATTCGGAAGAGGGGGGGCTGGAGAATCCGATTGAACCCCTCCGAAAAGGGGACTATTCTCTAGTGACTCAAAACGGAGTTACGCTTTGTCCCGCTCCCCGATTCCCCTCGCCATCCTCCTGTTCCTGGTGCCCGCGGCGGCCCAGGCGCAGCCCCCGCTGTACCTGAGCCACCACTGGCACCTGCACCAGCCCATCTACTGGCCCTACGAGTCGGTGGTGGAGACCGAGACCGGCGGCGCCTACAGCTTCAGCCTCTGGGACGTCTTCCAGCAGCGCGGTGGGCCGTACGGGGACTGGCCGGCCACCGCCGTCCAGAGCGGGATGTATGCGGGCCACGAGCACATCGGCGCCCAGGTCAGCCTCTCGGGGTCGCTGATCGAGAACCTGAACATCCTCGAGGCGGCGGGGTGGGGGTTCGGAGGGTGGAAGGGTCCCTGGCTGGAGGCGGCGGGGTGGGACACCTCCCTGGGCAACCCCCGACTCGACATGGTGGCCTTCGGCTACCACCACCCGCTGATGGGGCTCATCGATCCCCAGTCGCTGGCCCTGCAGGTGGAGCTCCATGCCGAGCAGATCCAGCGGGCCTTCGGCACCTCCCCGGGTCGGGGCATGTTCCCCCCCGAGAACGCCTTCACGCCGCGGATGATCCCGGCCCTGCTGGATGCGGGGGTCGAGTGGATCATGGTCGACAGCATTCACTTCGAGCGGGCCCACGTGGACTACCCGTGGTCGCCGGACTCCAACCTGGTGCCCCCCAACGGCGCCGACGTGTGGAACGACGCCGAGACCGACTGGGTCACCCTGCAGAACCTCTGGGCGCCCTCTCCGGTGGCGGCGCCGTGGGCCTACCAGCCCCACTTCGCGGTCTACATCGAACCGGAGACCGGTGAGGAGTACCGGATCGTGGTGGTACCGGCGGCCCGCTACGAAGGCAACGAGGACGCCCGCGGAGGCTACGGCGCCCTGCTGTACGACTCGGTGTTCCGCTCCTACCTGGACCAGAACACCGACGAGGACCACCCGATGATCGCCCTGCTGGCACACGACGGGGACAACTACGGCGCCGGCAGCGACTCCTACTACCACGCCAACTGGGACGGCTACCTCTCGTGGCTGTCGGGCAACGCCGGGACCTTCGAGGGCACCACGGTGCAGGACTACCTCGACCGTTTCCCCCCCGCCGAGGACGACACGATCCACGTGGAGGACGGCGCCTGGTCCGGAGCGGACAACGGCGACGCGGAGTTCGCCAAGTGGAACGGCGATCCCGGCGACGATGGGTACTCCCCGGATCGGAACTCATGGGCGGTGATGATCGCGGCCCAGAACCACGTGCACACCGCCGAGGGGATCCTGCCCCACACCTCGGCCGCGGCCGTCCTGGACGACAGCGGGAGCGACACCGACCGGGCCTGGCGCTGGTACCTGGTCGCCCAGACGTCTTGCTACTGGTACTGGGACGGGTCGGAGAATGGCATCTGGGACAGTCACCCGACCCGGGCGGCCAACCAGGCCATGTCGGCCGCCGGCCAGGTCATCGCCAGCGGATGCGGCGACGACATGGTGGGGCCGAGTATCTACCTGCCCCAGCGCGAGCCCTACAACCCCGGCGCCTACGAGTGGGGGGACACCCCCTTGTCCAGCGAGTTCGAGGTCTGGACCTACGTCTACGACGTGTCCGATCTGGAGTCCGTCGTCCTCAAGGTGAGGGTGGACGACGACGGCTGCCGGGACGCGGCCAACGAGGTGTACGGGTCGGGCGGCTGGGACGAGCTCGAGATGGAGGTCTTCGGGATCGAGCCGCGGACCGATCCCCTGCCGACCGCCATGGCCGACGGGTACGCGGCCACCGTCGACGCGGGCACGGGCGTGATGGTGGACTACTACGTGGAGGCCACGGACCTGCGGGGCAACGTCAGCCGGTCGCCGATCCTGCACGTGGTCGTGGGATCCCTGGGATCGACCGGGAGCGGACCCTGGGAGCCGGAGGAGCCCACCGCCGAGGACGAGATCACGATCTACACCGACCGTCCTGGCTGGCTGCACTGGGGCGTGAACGGGTGGGGCACCCCCGCCGAGGTGTACTGGCCCGCGGGCACGGTGGACTGGGGGGACGGGCACGCGGTGGAGACGCCGCTGGACGGCCCGGACGGCGACGGCCTCTACAGCGTCGTCATCGGCCCCTTCGACGATCCGGGCCACCCGGTGAGCCAGGTGGACTTCGTGTTCCACTACGACGACGACTCCTGGTCCAGCCCGGACCAGGTCATCCCCATCGGGTCCGCCGCCCGGGACGACGAATGCGTGCCCTACTTCCGGTCCGGGGGGTACGACGGCGAACCTTTCGACGACGACGACGACGACGACGACGACGACGACGATGGAGACGACGGCGACGACGATGACGACGACGGAGGGGGCGATGACGACACCCAGACGCCGGTGGACGGGTTCAACACCTGCAGCTGCCGTCAAGACGGGAGCCGCACCGGGGCGGTCGCACTGACGACGCTCGTCCTCGTGGGGCTGGGCCGCGTCAGAACACGTCGATCCGCCGGTACCTGAGCTGGTCGCGGACGTAGGCCATGTGCAGGGCCCCGTCGGGCCCCGCGGTGATCGTGCAGCTCGAGCCCTCGGCCACCGAGAGCGGATCGTCCCACGAACCGTCGGCGACCACCCTGGAAAGCCGGATCCAACCATCCCCGCCGGTCCAGCAGACGAAGGCACCGCGGCCGGGTGCGGAGGCGAACTGGGGCCCAAACCGCTCCCCTCCGTTGCCGTTGGACGCCGGTGACGGATCCAGCACCGGCAGGGCGGTCGGATCGAAGACCATCGCGGACCCGTTCCACACGTTGAACACGACTCCCGGCGGGTAGCGGATGGCCATGTAGCCCACCTGGGGATCCTCCCCGTCAAGCCCGAGGCCGGGGTGGAGCATGTCCTCCCCCATGGTGTCGTAGACCCCGTTGTCGGCCCAGGTCACCCGCTCCTCCATGGCCGAGTTGCGGTAGCGGGCCGGCTCCAGGCTGTAGCCGCTCATCACCGCGTGCCAGATGCCCGCTTCCCCCTCCCGCGGCCGGATCAGGAATCGCAGTTTCTCGCCGCTGTCCCCGATGTCGAACTGGCCGTGCTCCCCGGTCGCCCCTCCCGAGTCGAAGACCTCGTACAGTCCCGTCTTGGCCATCACCACCGCCCGGCCCGGGTCCCCGGGATCCAGGGCCAGGTTGCCGTTCTTGGTGCCGGAGTTGGCGGGCCCCAGGAAGGTGGTCTGGGGCTGGGTCGACACGTCGGTCACCAGCCACACCCCCTGGCCCTGCATCGTGCCGCCGTCCTTGATCCCCAGCCAGGCCGAGACCCACGCCCGGTCGCTACCGTCGATCTCGATGTGGGGCAGGTAGACCCGGGAGGCGTCGACCTGCGCCGTCCATTCGGCGAACAGCTCCTCCTGCCAGTCCCCGCCGAGTCGGTGGAGGATGTAGACCTGCGGATTGCCCTTGTCCGCCACGACGTGAGGTTGGCCGAGGGAGTCCAGCGCCAGGGAGGGCCGGCTGAGTCCGGTCAGCTGGCTGGCGGTCTCCTCGGGGCCGATCTCGATCTCGAATCCCGTGGTGTCGTCGTCGCCGGTGATGTCGTCGTCACCCACGGTGTCGTCGTCGTCCCACGGGCTCGAGTCGTCGTCCCCGCGGTCGTCGTCGTGGACGGGAGAGGGACAGCCGGACACCGCCAGCGCCAGCGCTGCGACGGTGCTGGCGAAGCGGGGAGATCCCATGTTGGCTGGCCTCCTCACGCCCCCAGCCTACCAGGCCCTCGGCCACCGCTGGCCCGTTCCGCCCGTTCGTTGATATCCTTCACCTGCCAGGGAAGCCTGGTCGAGGGAGAGACTCGATGTCCACCGTTGGCACGTGCGCGAGAGGGATCCGTTCTGGACCGTGGATCTCGGGACTCGTCGTCCTGGCCGTGGCGCTCGGATCCGCACCGCGCTGCCGGGCCGACACCCACGTGTGGTCGACCCAGGCCGACTACCTGGCCGGCACGCTGTCGGACGTCCAGGTGGACGGAGCGGGTGTGTTGAGCCTCGACCTCGCTGCGCCCTGGTGGGATGCGAGCTGGTCGCACCGCTTCCCGGTCGAGGTGCTGGAGAACTCGGGGACCGACCTTGCCGACTACTCGGTCCTCCTTTCGCTGGACACCCAGTCGTTGATCGCCGCTGGCACCCTGCAGCCGGACGGCGCCGATCTGCGCCTCACGGACTCGGCGGGTACGTCGCTGGATCACTGGGTCGAGTCCGGGATGAACACACCCGCCACGGCCGTGTGGGTGATGGTGCCGTGGATCCCGGCCTCGGGGACCGTGACCCTGTGGTGCTACCACGGCAATCCGGGCGCCCCGGACACCTCGAGCAAGGCCGATGCCATGCTGTGGTGGGACGACTTCTCGACCAACACCCTGGGGAGCTACGAGTCCCAGGGGCTGGAGGGGACCGGTACCGAGTCCTGGGGCGTCGGCGGGGGATGGCTATACAACACCCTGTCGGTGTACGGCTACTCGACCTTGCTGGTGTCCGGACTCTCCCTGAACACCGACTTCCTGATGGAGACCGTGGCCTGGACCGACGACGACGACGGCATCGGGCTGGCCGCCAACGTGGACGGAAACGGCTCCTGCTACTACAGCGTGCAGACCTGGGCCCACCAGGGGAACCGCTGCGGGATCGGACGCTGCGTCACCGAGGACGACGTGACGGCGCCGGCCAACGTGACGATCTCGCCGGGGTCGACCCACACGTACCGGGTGGTCTCCACGGGGGGCACGATCACCATGTATCTCGACGGCTCGGCCATCGCCAGCTACGCGGATCCGAGCCCGCTGACGGGGACGCGGCTTGGGGTCCTGGCGACCCACCTGGACCCGCCGGGCAACTTCGACCACCTGCTGATCCGGTCCTACGTGGAGCCCGAACCCACCGCGGTGCCCGGGGTCGGCGGTGCCTCCTACCTCTCGCCCGGAGCGTGGGTTTCCGACGTCGTGGATTCGGCCTGTGTGGACACCACCTGGGACCTGCTGACCTGGACCGAGAGCCTCCCCACGGGGACCGACGCGACCGCCGTGGTTCGCTCCGGACAGACGCCGTTCCCCGACGGGAGCTGGGGTGCCTGGTGCCCGGAGCTGACCGACGCCGGTGGCTCCGCTCCCGGGGTGGGCCCGGCACGCTTCGCCCAGGTCCGCGCGACCCTGTCCAGCACCGGCGCCTCCTCCCCCACAGTCACCGACGTCGCGCTCTCCTACACGCCGGACTGCGGCGGTGACGACGACACCACCGGCGACGACGACACCACGGGCGACGACGACGACACCGCGGGCGACGACGACGACAGCACGGGCGACGACGACAGCACGGGCGACGACGACATCGCCGGTGACGACGACACGGGGCCGCCGGGCGCCCCCGATTCCGACATCCTCATCGGTGGGGGGAGCTGTTCCTGCTCGGAGGCGGGGTACCGTCGGGCCGCCACCGGAGCCCTCCTGGTCCTGGCATGCCTCGTTGCCCAGCGCAGGTCCTGGCGAACTAGCTGAAGCTTCTTATGGTAGTCAGTAAGAAGTGGAGGCGTGAAGATGCACATCGCGCTGTGGATCGTCCAGATTCTCCTCGCCCTGGCCTTCGGGATGGCGGGATTCTCCAAGACATTCATGCCCCTGGACCAGCTGGCCGTGCAGATGGCGTGGGTCGCCGACACGCCGGGCTGGGTCGTTCGCTTCGCGGGCATCGCCGAGATCTTCGGCGCCGTCGGGTTGATCTTGCCCGCTGCCCTGCGCATCCGTCCGGGCTTGACCCCGATGGCCGCGGCCGACCTGGCGCTGGTGATGGTGCTGGCCGCGATGCTGCACCTGATCCGCGGTGAGTACGGGATGATCGTGCCGCCGGCGATCCTGTTCACGCTGTCGATGTTCGTGGCCTGGGGACGGATCCGCGTCCGGCGAATCCTCCCCCGGGGCCAGACGCGCCCCCTTCGCGCGACCGTCTGACTCCCGATGGGGTCACTTCCCCAGGAGCCGCTCCTCGAACAGGTCGATGCCGGTGGAGGTCAGGCGCGCCGCGTCGACCTCGCCGTCCTCGCCCCGGGACAGGCGCACGCCCCCTCGCTCTTCGAGGTACATCAGGTCGGGGAGAAGGTCCGTCTCGCCGCCCACCGAGGTCCGGAGCTCGGTCACGGCCAGAGGCTGGAACGCCGCCTGCCTCCAGCGTTCGTAGAGGGCCTCGAAGATCGCCTGACGCAGGGAGAAGTCGAATCCCGGGGGAGGCGGGGTCGCGGTGAACATCGGGCCGCTGACCGGGAACACGGCCCGGCCGGCAGCAGGATTGATCATCATCGCGAAGGCGATCCACAGGGCGATGACGGCCAGCCCGACGGTGAGCAACGCCACCCCCAGGTCCAGGGCGTGGGTTCCCAGGGCGCCGTTGACCACCTTGCAGGCGAACATCAGGTCGATGTCGAGCAGGAACACGAACAGCAGCTTGCTGTAGAAGCCGAAGCCGTAGGTCAGCACCAGGAACACCACCAGCGCGAGCACGTCGCTCGCCAGGAGGGTGGAGGGGTCCGGGAGTGCCACGGTCTCGCCCAGCATGCTCGCCGACAGGGCGTCCAGGGCCCACCAGTTGAGCAGCCAGTAGAACGCGAACGCGGTGAACAGAGTGCCGCCGTAGAGGTTGCGGTTCGCGAAGCTCATCAGCCCCGCCAGCATCTGGCAACCCGCTCCGAAGAGGAGGCAGAACATCCCCGCGGTGGCGAACCCGGCCGCCGAAGGCTGCGCCCCGAAGGCGATGGGCACGAGGGCAGCGCAGCCCAGGGCCAGTCCGATGAGGCCGAGGGGCGTGGGCTCGGCGAACCGATGGTGGACGTCTGCGGCGGGCGCCGGTTTGCTCAACATGTCCTTGCCTCCTGGGCCATGGGCCATGGTGCAGTGCAGCAATCTCGGGAAACAATCTCACCAAGAAGAGGTGATGTCAACGAATATTGCAGTGCAAAAAGCGGAGGGGTGGGGGGAGTCCCCGGGACCGTTCAGGGATCGTCGCGGTCGAGGATCTCGCGCACCTTGCGAGCCAGGGAGTCGGCCGTGAACGGCTTCTCCAGCAGGGCCGTGCCCTCGTCCAGGACGCCGTGGTGGACGATCGAGTTGTCGGTGTAGCCGGACATGTACAGCACCTTGAGCGATGGCCGGTCCATCGACAGCTGCGTTGCCAGCTGCCGGCCACTCGCCCGCGGCATCACCACGTCCGTCAGCAGCAGGTCGAGGTCACCCCGGATCCGGTGGGACGTTCGGATCGCCTGGTCGGGATTCGCGGCCTCGTGAACCTGGTACCCGCGGTTCCTCAGCACGCGGCTGGCCATGGACCGCACCGAGGGCTCGTCCTCGACCACGAGGATGGTCTCCGACCCGTCGAGTCGGGTCGGTGCCGCGGGGCGCGTTGTGGGCTCCGGAGCCTCTGCCCCGGACACCGGGAGGTAGATCTTGAACGTGGTCCCTGCGCCGCGCTCGCTGTACACGTAGATGTGGCCGCCGCTCTGCTTCACGATGCCGTGGACGGTGGCCAGGCCGAGTCCCGTGCCCTTGCCCGGGCCCTTGGTGGTGAAGAAGGGCTCGAAGGCACGCGCCTGCTCGTCGGGGGTCATGCCAGACCCGTTGTCGGTGATCGACAGCAGGGCGTATCGGCCCGGCGTGACGTCCGCGTGGTCCCGGGTGTAGGCCTCGTCGAGGGTGACCTCCCCGGTCTCCACGGTGAGCTTGCCCCCCTCGGGCATGGCGTCCCGGGCGTTGACCACGAGGTTCATCATCACCTGCTCGAGCTGGCCGGGGTCGGCCAGGACCGTTCCCACGACGGGCGAGAGCACGGTCTCGAACTCGATGTTCTCGCCGATGATCCGACGGAGCATGCCGTCCATCTCGGTGACGGTCCGGTTGACGTCCAGCCGCCGGGGCTGGAGGACCTGCTTGCGGCTGAAGGCCAGCAGCTGACGGGTGAGGTCGGCGGCCTTGTCGGACGCCCGCCGGATGTCCGCCAGGTAGCCGGTCACGTCGCCGCCTTCCGCGGCCACCAGGCCGAGGAGGTCGCAGGTGCCGATGATCGCCGTCAGCAGGTTGTTGAAGTCGTGGGCGATCCCACCGGCGAGCTGTCCGATGGATTCCATGCGCTGGGTCTGGCGGAGCTGCTCCTCGAGTCGCCGCCGGTCCTCCTCCGCGCGCCGCTGCTCGCTGATGTCGATGAAGGTCACGACCACCTGCTGCAGCTGCCCACCGGCGTCGTGCACGGGGTACGCGTTGCACAGGACCCAGACCCGATCGTCGGTGAGGGGACGGTTGATCCCGACGACGAGGTTGCGCAGGGGAGCGCCGGTGGCGATCACCCGGTTCACCGGGTAGGCCTCCAGGGGCATCGGTTCGCCGTCGTCTCCGGTGAAACACCAGGCGGGATCGATGGCGGTCTTGCCGGTCATCTGGTCCATGCTGAGCCCGAGCAGCTCGGCGGACGTGCCGTTGCACAACAGGATCGAGGTGTCGGCCGCGTGGACCACCAGCCCCGCGTGGAGGTTCTCGATCAGCTCCCGGTACTGGGCGATGCTGGACATCGCCCTCGGCGAGCCGTCCGAGATCTCCTCCCCGGAGTGCTGTCCCCGCGCGATCGCCAGCTCCCCTTCCATCTCGGCGAGCTGCCGGCGCAGGGTCAGGATCTCGTCCTCGAGGGCGCGAGTCGCGTCGTCGTTCATGATCTCACCCGCCCGGCCACCTCCCCTCCAGTTGACCGGGCTTCCTCGTGTCCCGCAGTGCTACGGACCAAGGTACCACGGTGCGACGTGCCGGTTCACCGATCCCGCACCTGCACTTCGACCGCACCGCCGCCCTGGCCTGGGATAGGATCGGGGCGGGGAGGTCGCCATGAAATCGCATCGAATCGGCATTGCCGTCGCGCTACCCGTGTGTCTGCTCGGCTGTGCGTCGGGGGAACCTGCGCCGTCGTCGGTCCACACCCTCGAGGGTCCGGAGCTGACCTATTTCCACGGCCCGGAACCCGGCTCCATCGACCCCGGTCTGGTCACCGACACCTACGGAGCGTTCGTGACCCAGAGCCTCTTCGAGGGGCTGACCGTCTGGGACGTGGACGCCCAGGCGGTGAAACCGGGGGTCGCCGAGTCCTGGGAGGTGAGCCCCTATCCGCGGGTCTACACCTTCCACCTGCGAGCCGACGCCCGGTGGTCCGACGGCAGCTCGGTGGTCGCGGGTGACTTCGTCCACGCGTGGCTTCGGGTGCTCGATCCAGCGAACGACGCGGGGTTCGCGACCCTGCTGTACGTGATCGAGGGGGCCAGGGAGATCCACACCGGCGAGGTGCCCGATGCGTCGGGGTTCGGGGCGAGAGCACCGGACGACCACACCCTGGTGGTGTCGCTGGTGGCGCCCGCCGCCCACTTCCTGGAGTTGACGGCCGACGCGATGATGCTTCCCGTCCAGCCCGAGTGCGTGAAGAAGAACGGCCACACCTGGACCCAACCCGGCCGCATCGTGGTCAACGGCCCCTTCTTGCTGGCCACATGGAAGCCCGACGATCGCCTGATCCTCGAGCGCAATCCCGGCTACTGGGACGCCGGATCGGTCCAGCTGGCCCGGGTGATCGCGTTGACCCGGGTCCCCGAGGCAGGGCTCCTGGCGGCCTATTCGGCGGGACGGGTGCACTGGACCGGCTTCGCCGGCGATACCCTCGAGCTGGATCAGTGGCCTGCGCTGGCGGCCGACCCCGGCTACCGCGAGCACCGGACGCTGTACACCGGGTATCTGATCTTCAACACCCGCCGGTATCCGTTCGACGATGTGAAGGTGCGTCAGGCCTTCGCCGCGGCCCTGGATCGGGAGCGGATCGCGGCCTTCGGGCACCGGGAGGCCACCGAGCAGCTGGTGCCTGCGGGGCTGACCAGCTACGACACACCACCCGCGGGGCCGGCGCAGGACCCGGATCGCGCCCGGGGACTCCTGGCGGAGGCGGGCTACCCCCGGGGTGAGGGATTCCCGGCCGTGGAGATCAGCGTGGACACCCAGGCCGCCAATGTGGAGGCGATGCGGGAGGTCGCCGCCATGTGGACCGAGGTCCTGGGCGTGGACGTCCGGGTCTACGAGCGGGAGTGGCGGGTCCACGACGAGATGGTCCGCAGCGGACGCTTCGACGTGGCGCGGGGGGCCTGGATCGCCGACTACCCCGATCCCATCAACTTCCTGGAGATCTACCGTTCGGACAGCCAGCTGAATCACCCCGGGTACGTCGATCCGATCTTCGACGCGTTCGTCGAGGAAGCCCAGCAGACCAGCGACACGGGATCCCACGACCGGCTCCTGCACTCGGCCGAGGCGCGGCTGCTGGAGCAGGCACCGATCGTGCCGCTGTACCACGAGCTGAGCCGGACCCTGGTCGCACCGTCGGTGCAGGGCTACGCGGACAACCTGCTGGACGTGCACCTGTTGCGGTACATGAGCGTGGAGTAGGCGGGGACGTCAGCCGGCGAGTTCGACGATGCCGAGGGTCTCCAGCAGGCTTCCCCGGTGGAGCTCCAGGTCCACGCGGGCGGCGAGGGCGTTGATCACGGCGCGGATCTCGGCGAGCTGGGCGTCGCGCAGCGACTGCTGGACCTCGAGCACCTCCCGGGTGGTGGACTTGCCGGCGGCGTAGCGGGCCTCCTCGGCCTCCACGTTCTGCTCGGCCAGCAACACCCGGGTGCGGGCGACGCGGATCTGCTCCTGGTAGCTGAGGATCTGCGTGTGGGTGGTCTCCACCTCGGCCAGGGTGGTCTCCTGGAGGTTCTTGAGGGTGAGCAGCGCCCCCTCGACCTCGGCCCTGCGGGAGCGGAAGTTGGTCTCCGCGGCCCGGTTGGACAGCGGCACGGTCAGCTGGACTCCGAAGGTCCAGTAGGGGTGGTTGCCCGAGAACACGTCGTCCATCCCGGCCATGGAGTTCTCCCCCACGCCGTTCAGGGCCAGAGAGCCGGTGAAGTCCAGGGTCGGCAGCAGGTCCTGGCGAGCCATCCGGAAGCCGATCTCCCGCCGCTGCAGCTCCAGCTCCTGGCGCCGCAGATCGGGATTGCGCATCAGAGCCGTCTCGAGGCTGGCATCGAGTTCACGCAGGGGGATGGGTGCCGAGTCCGGGCCATCGGCGGCTCGCAGGTGGATCCCCGCCAGCTCGCCGCGGGGTTCGCCGGAGAGCAGGCTGCGCAGGGTAATTTCGGCACGCCGCCGGGCCATCTGGGCCTCCAGCAGCGCCTGCTGGCGTGTGGCCACGGTCTCGTCCAGCTTCATCAACTCGATGGGGGCGAAGTCGCCGGCCTGAATCCGGGCCTCGGTGACCTCCCGCTGCCCCGCTGCCAGGTCCAGGCTGTGCTGCGCGATCTCCACCGCCCGCTGGGCGTAGGCCAGCTCGAAGTAGGCCTTGACCACCGATCCCAGCACCTCGCCGACCTGGGCGTCGTACGCGATCTCCTCGCCACTCTCGGAGAGCTTGGACTGGCGGACGGGGCCCAGGTTGTACCACCAGCCCATACCCTTGAGCAGGTTCTGACGGACCTGGATCGCGCCGCTGGCGGTGAAGCTGGTGGTGACCGGATCCGAGATGCCGGAGATGGTCTCCAGCAGCTCCTGGAATTCGTCCTTGATGCGCTCGGAGCGCGAGCTGAGGTGGTACCAGGTTACGCTGACCTCGGTGCCGGTGACGAAGCGGTTGGTCAGCGACGACGTGGCGGTCGCGCTGTAGTTGCGGTACAGGCTCTCCAGCAGGGAGCCGGCCACCCGCTGCAGGCTGTGGTCCATGCCCGGTGAGTAGCTCCAGTCGAGGGTGAAGGTCGGGTGGTACTGGGCCCAGACCGCCCGTCGCGCCTCCCGCGCGAGATCCAGGGAGGTGGCCTGTAGCCGGATCCCCAGGTTGTTGGCGGCGGCCATCTCCACCGCTTCGGCCAGGGAGAGGTCGAGGGTCGGGGCCGGAGGGACCTCGGCGGCCTTCACCGGGAGCGCCCACAGCGCCACCAGAAAAACGGAGATCACGGTCCAGTGCCTGGTCATGCCACCGACTCCTCCTTCCTCCCCAGGGCGTAGCGCACCAGGCGCCGGCCCCAGGCCCGCATGTCGTCCACCAGCGTGTACAGCAGGGGGACCCACAGCAGGGTCATCACCGACGAGGTGATCAGGCCTCCGATCACCACCCGCCCCAGGGCCTTGTAGGGGATCCCCACCAGGCTCGCGTCGCCGAAGGCCATGGGGATCAGCCCCACCACGGTCGTCGCCGCGGTCATCAGGATCGGGCGGTAGCGTTGCCGCCCGGCGTGGGTCAGCGCCTCGCGCCGGTCCATGCCCTGGGCCCGGTTGAGCTGGACCAGGTCCACCAGCACGATGGCGTTGTTCACGACGATCCCGACCATGATCACCATGCCGATCCCGGCCATCATGTCGAAGCTGGTGCCGGTCAGGATCAGCATCCAGTACGCCCCGCAGATCGCGAACGGCACCGACGCGATCACGCACAGGGGCAGTGCGACGCTCTCGAACAGCACACCCATGAGCAGGAAGACCAGGATGATGGCGAAGTAGAAAGCGGCCTGCTGCTGCTTCTGGTCCTCCATCATCTCCATGAAGCGATCGCCCCGGTCCCAGGAGTAACCCCGGGGCATCTCCAGGGTCGCCAGAGCGGCGTCGATGCGGCCGAACGCGGCCTCGAGGTCCTCGCCCTCCAGGTTGACGGTGATCCCCAGCCAGGTCCGGCGGTCCCGGCGGTCGATCTCGCCGAAGCCGCGGGTCGGGACCAGCTCGGCCACGGCGCCCAGGGGGATGGTCTCCCCGGTGGCCGTCCAGATCCGAAAGCTCTCCAGCGCCTCCTGGTCCGCCCGGTCCTCGAGGCGGAACCCGGCGATGACGTCGATGTCCTTGTCTCCGGATCGGTAGTCCGGGAGCCGGGTGCCGCGCATGGCGAACTGGATGGTGCGGGCCAGGGTCGCGGGGTCGACCCCGTAGCGGGCCGCGGCCTCCCGGTCGATGAGGACCTGGATCTCGTCCGAGGCGTCCTCCTCGACCTCGTACTCCACCGAGACGACGCCCTCGACGTCCTGCAGCCGGCGTTTCACCTCGGCGCCCAGCTCGGCGAGCACCTGGGTCTCCGGCCCAAAGAGGTCCAGCTCGACCTGGTTGGCCTCGCCGCCGCCTTCGGTGCGCTGCCAGCCGACCCAGGCGTCCACCCCGGGCATCTCGGGCAGCAGCTCCTCGACCTGCTCGACGATCTCCTCGCGGCTGACGTCGCCGCGCTTGCGGGGTTCGAGGAACACGCGGATGCCGCCGCGGCTGTTGCCGGAGTTGTACCGTGTGCGGACCGCGTCGATGCGCCACTCGTCGCGCTTGTCGAGGATCTCGCTCTCCAGGTCGACGAGGATCTCCTCTTTTTCGTCGAAGGTCAGGTTCTCGGGGAACTCGACCCGGCAGATGAAGTCGTTGAGGTTGCCCTCGGCCATGTCCGTCTCGGCGAGGGTTCCCGAGGCCGCCACGGTGAGGATGATGAAGCCCAGGGCGATCGCCACCGCGTCCGCCCGGTGGTCGAGCATCCAGTCGAGCATCCGGCCGTAGACGTTCCGGGTCCAGTTCAGCACGCGCCCCGTCTTCACGGGCTTGCCCGCGGAGAGGCGGGTGGTGGCCAGGGGGATGAACAGCAGGGCCACGAACAGGGACGCCACCAGGGCGTAGATCACCGGCAGGCCGACCCGGCTGATGTAGAAGCTGAACCCGCCGCTGCCTGTGAGGAACATGATCGGCAGGAAGACCACCACCGAGGTCAGGGTGGCCATGGTGACCGCCAGGCTGACCTCCCCCGAGCCGAACAGGGCAGCCCGGAAGGGTTTGGTCCCCTCCTGGCGGTGGCGGTAGATGTTCTCCACCACCACGATGGAGTTGTCGACCACCATGCCCACGGCGAGCATCAGCCCCATCATGGTCAGCAGGTTGATGGTCTCCCCCTGGAAATAGAGCACCGTGACCGCGATCAGGATGCAGACCGGGATCGCCGCGGCGACCACGAGCGTCATTCGGAGGCGACGCAGGAAGACGATCAGCACGATGAAGGCCAGCGAGCCGCCGATGAGGGCCGCCTGGGTCAGGTTGTCGATGCTCTCGTCGATGAGCTCGCCCTGGCTGAACAGGACGAAGAACTCGTATCCGGCCAGGGCCGGATCCTCCTTGAGCTCCTCGGTCAGCAGCCGGGCCACCGCCTCGCAGACCTCCAGCGTGTTGGCCGTGGACTCCTTGTAGACCCCGAGCGACACCCCGGGTTGGCCGTTGATGTGGTTGATGTAGTTGGCCGCGGGGGCGGCGTGGACCACCTCGGCCACGTCGTCCACCTGGAGCCCCGGCCGGATCGGCCAGCGGGCGATCTCCTCGATGGATCCGTAGCGGGCCAGGCTGCGCAGGTAGATCACCCGCCCGGGTTCGCGGACCTTCCCGCCGGGCAGGGTGAAGTTGTCGGTGGCCATGGCCGGGACGACCCGGAAGAGGTTGACCGCCATGGCGTCCACGGCGTCGTGGTTGAAGTCCACGTAGATGTTGCGCCGGTCGGCCCCCCACAGATCGACGTTGCCGACGCCGGGTACCCGCTGGAGCTTCTTCTGGACCCGCCCCTCGAGCAGGTGGGCCACGTCCTCGGCCCCTTCGGGCACCGAGATCCCGGCCCAGACGATCGGCTCGTCGGAGGGGTCGTAGCGGTAGATGTAGAACTGCTCCAGATCGTCGGGCAGCTCGGGGTAGGCCCGCTCGATCCGGTCCATGGCCTGGTTGTAGGCCTCGGCCATGTCGGTGCCCTCTTCGAACTCCAGCGCGAAGAAGGCCGAGTCGGAGGAGGACTCCGAGTCCATGTGCCGCAGGTTGCTCAGCGTGCCGAAGTACTCCTCCACCGGCCGGACGATCTGCTCCTCCACCTCCAGGGGGGTGGCGTTGCGGTAGGGCGCCCAGATCCACAGGTAGGGGTGGTCGTAGCCGGTGGGCATCATCTGCAGGGGGATCAGGTGCCAGGAGATGGCACCCACCAGGAGCACGGCCGCGAACAGGGTCAGGGACGCCACCGGCCGGCGGAGGGCGAGGCGGGGCAGGACCCGGCCGACCGCGTGCCCTCCCGGTTCGGGGGCGTCAGAGGTCGAGTTGCTCATCGTCCCCGGGCGTGGCCGGCGCGGCACCGGCGAACAGGTGGTAGACCACGGGGACGACCACCAGGGTCAGCAGGGTCGACGCCAGCAGTCCCGCGATGACGGTCACGGCCAGGGACTGCCGGATCTCGTAGCCCTGTCCCAGGCCCACGGCCATGGGCAGCAGCCCCAGCGCGGTGGTCAGGGTGGTGATCAGGATCGGCCGCAGGCGGGCCCTGCCGGCGGTCTGCAGGGCGTCCACCAGCTCCAACCCGCGGCGTCGCAGCTGGTTCACGTAATCCACGAGTACGATGGCGTTGTTGACCACGATCCCGGCCAGGACGATCGCCCCGATCAGCACCAGCACCGACATGGAGATGTCCAGCAGCGCGAGCACGGGGATCACCCCGACGATGGCCAGGGGGATCGAGAACAGGATCACGAAGGGGTGGCGGAAGCTCTCGAAGGTGGCGGCCATGATCACGTAGACCAGGAACACCGCCAGGGCCAGGGCGAAGCGCAGCGACGCCATGCTGACCTTCATCTCCCGGCTCTGCCCGCGGATGTCGTATTCGAAGTCCGGAGGCCAGTCCATCGCCCGCAGCGCGGCGTCGATGTCGCCGCTGGCGCCGCCCAGGTCGAACCCCTCGAGGCCCGCGGTGACCAATCCTGCGCGGCGCTGGTCGATGTGGCGAATCTCGCTGGGACCCTCGTCCAGCTCCAGCTCGGCCACGGTCTGCAGCTGGATCGGCGGGTACCCGGCGGGATTGACGTTGAGTGTCCGCACGTCGTCGACCCGCATCACCTGGGAGGGCCGCAGGCGCACCCGCACGTCGATGCGGTCGTCCCGCCCCCTCAGGTCGGTGGCCACCGACCCCTCCACCTTGTCCCGCACCGCCTGGGCCACCTGGAAGATGTCCAGCCCGCGGGCGGCGAGCTGCTCCCGGTCGTAGCGCAGCCGCAGCTCGGGGAAGCCCGGCTGCAGATCGGTGCGCACGTCCTGCAGGGCGACGATGGAGTCCATCGCGTCCACGGTGGCCCAGGTCTGGCGGCGCAGGGTGGCCAGATCGTGGCCGAACACCGCCACCTCCACCGGGGCGCGGAAGCTGAACAGGGTGGGCTGACGCATCCGGACCTTCAACCCGGGGATCGTGCCCAGGGTCTCGCGCAGGTCATCCTGGACCCGCAGCTCGGTGCGGTCGATCCGGGTGCCCGTGGTCTCGACCCGCACGTGCAGGTCCACGGTGTGCTCGCCCTTGCCCGACTCCGAGTCGGCGGTGCGTTCGGTGCCGGCCGTGGCCAGCACCCGCTCGACCTCCTGCACCTCGGCGACCCGGGCCTCGATGTCGCCCATGACCTCGAGGGTCTCCTCCAGGGGGGTCCCCACCGGCAGCGCCAGCTCCACGTCGAACTCGCCCTGGTGCACGGTGGGGATCAGCTCCTGGCCGAGTCGGGAGGCGAGGGTGAGGGTCAGACCCAGGAGGATCACCGCCAGGGTGAGCACGGCACCGCGGTGGGCCAGGGCGCCGCCGAGGAGGGCCAGATAGGCTCGCTGGAGGGCGTCCTGTGCGGCGTCCATCGCCCGGGCGGCGAGGCCGAAGACTCCGCCGCCCCCCCAGGCCAGGACCCGGTAGATCCTCACGGCCACCCGGAAGACGAGCCCCACGGAGATGCCGAACAGCACCGAGGCGATGGACAGGGGCAGCATCGCCAGGAAGCGGACGATCAGGTAGCCGAACCCCGGCAGGGCCAGCAGGCGGCGCCAGAAAAAGCCGATGGGTCCGCCGGAGCGGCGGGCCCAGGCCACCAGGCCGCCCATCGAGTCCCGCATCTGGCGCCAGGCCGCCCGCGGACCGTAGGCCTGCAGGGCCCGCAGCCGGGTGGCGGGTCGGGGCGCGGCGTCCAGGCGCCAGGCCGCCAGCATGGGGATCAGGAACAGGGCCACGGCCAGGGAGGCCAGCAGGCTGAACACCACGGTCAGCGCCAGGTTGCCGAAGAGCTGTCCGGCCACCCCGCGCACGAAGACGATGGGGAAGAAGACAGCGACGGTGGTGAAGGTGGAGGCTGCCACGGCGGCAGCCACCTCCCGCGCACCGCGGATGGCGGCGCCCCGGGGCCCGTCCCCCTCCTCGCGGCAGCGGAAGATCGATTCGAGCACGACGATCGAGCTGTCCACGAGCATGCCGATGCCCAGGGCAAGCCCGCCGAGGCTCATCAGGTTCAGGCTGACCCCGGCGAGGAACATCGGCGTGAAGGTGATGACCACCGACAGCGGGATCGCCAGCGAGATGATCAGCGTCGACCACAGGTCCCGCAGGAAGAGGAAGATGATCAGGACCGCCATCAGGCCGCCCAGAAGCGCCGCGCCCCGGACGTCCTTCAGCGAGTCCTCGATGAAGGCCGACTGATCGCCGACCAGGTGCAGCTCGATCCCGTCGGGCAGCTGCCGCGCCAGGAAGGCGGACATCTGGCGGTACATGGGATCCGTCGCCGGATCGAACTCCCCCCCCTCGCCCTCTCCTTCTCCTTCTCCCTCTCCTTCTCCTTCTCCTTCTCCTTCTCCTTCTCCTTCTCCCTCTCCACCCGCCCCCGCCGAATCGTCGTCGTCCCCCGTCCCCCCGGCCCGCATCTCCACCATCGCCAGATAGCGCTGCTGAGCCTTGCTGCCGAACAGGGCGTCCTTCACCCGGCGGGCGACGGTGACGATGTTGGCGTCGGCCTCCCGGTAGATCCGGATCTCGACCGATTCGGCCCCGTCGATGTGGCCCACCACCTCCCGCTCCCGGTGGGTGGCGGCCACCGTGGCGATGTCACCGAGCCGGGTGGGGACTCCGTCCGGACAGGGGATCAGGACCTCGGCGATCTCGTCGACCCCTTCGAACTCGGCCAGGGTCCGGATGAGGTACTCGGTGTCCCCCTCCTTGATCGAGCCGCCGCTGAGGTTGACGTTCTCGGCCGCCATCCGCCGGGACACGTCGTCGACGGTGAGCCCCCGCTTGGCCATCAACCCGGGATCGAGCTCGATGCTGATCTCCCGCACGAGCCCACCGCGGACCTTGACGGCCGCCACCCCGGGGATCGTCTCCAGCTCCCGGCTCACCTGCTCGTCTGCCAGGTGGCGCAGCAGGTAGAGGTCGTCGCTGCCCGACAGGCCGATGCGGAGGATGGGGTCCAGGGAGGGGTCGTAGCGCAGCAGGATCGGGCGCCTGGCCTCGTCGGGCAGGGTCATCCGCGCCAGGCGCTCGCGGACCATCTGGGCCACCTCGTCCATGTTGGTGTCCCAGTCGAACTCCAGCACCACGTCGCCCAGTTCGGCCCGGCTGATGGAGGTGATCTCCACCAGGGACGGGATGGTCGACAGCTCCTCCTCCAGGAGCCGACAGACCTGGTTCTCCACCTCCTCGGGGGCGGCGCCGGGGTACTCGGTGCGCACGGTGAGGGTGGGGTAGGTGAGGTCGGGGAAGAGGTTCAGCGGCAGCCTGAGGTAGGAGACCAGGCCGAACACCACCGCGGCCAGGAAGACCATGCAGATGGCGACGGGACGGTCGACGACCGCGCCGTAGATCCCCTCACGACCGGCCACGGGACACCTACTCGGTCTGGGCCTGGACGCTGACCAGCGCGCCGTCCTTCAGCGCGGTCTGGCCCATCACGATCACGGAGTCACCCTCGGCGACGCCCTCGGCGACCTCGCGTTCGTCTCCCTGCTCCTGTCCGGTGCCGATGCGGACCCGGACCGCCGCCTCCTCGCGGACCAGGTAGACCACCGGTTCGCCGTCCTCGTAGACCACGGCTCGCTTGGGCACCAGGACCGCGTCGTCCTGGGTCGCGGTGACCACGGCCACGTTCACGAACATGCCGGGCCGCAGGACCGTGGTCTCCTGCTCCATGCCCACGGTGACCTTGACGGTCCCGGTGGCGGGGTCGACGGTGGGGTGGATCCGCTTGACCGATCCCTCGGAGGACAGGTCGGAGAAGTCACTGTGGATTCGGGCCGTCTGGCCCACGATGAGGTCCGCCAGGTGCCGCTCGGGCAGGTGAATCTCGACCTCCAGGTTCTCCATGTCCACGACCTGGAACACCCGCTTTCCCACCGACACGTTCTCGCCCACCTCGATGTCCCGGAAGGTGACCGTGCCGGAGAACGGCGCCCGGAGGACCGTGTCGTCCAGCGAGGCCTGGGCCTGGCCGTACGACGTCTTGGCCAGCCCGTGGGCGTGGACCGCCTCGTTCCACTCGTTCTCGCTGATGAATCCCTGGGCTTGAAGGGGACGCAGGCGTTCCAGGTCCTCCTCGGCCTTCTTGAACGAGGCCAGGGTCCGGTCGCGTTCGCCGCGGGCCAGGGGATTGTCGAGGGTGGCGAGCACCGTCCCCTTCTTCACCGGATCGCCCTCCTCGACGGCCACGGAGACGACGGTACCGGAGACCTCGACGATCAGGTCCACCTGGTGCAGGGAGGCGACCGTGGACGACGACCCGACCGTGGTCTCCACGCTACCCCGGCGCGCGGGTTGCACCCGCACCGGGACGGTGGCCTCCTCCTCTTCGGCGGAGTCGTCGTCGTCGGAGTCCCCTCCGTTGAGCTTTTCCATGAACGCTTTGCAGCCACCCACCCCGAGCCCGCCAAGGACCAGGGTGAACAGGACCGAATACGGCAACATGCGACGCGCGAGCACGATGACCTGTCCTCCGGGGGTGCCTATTCTACCCACTACCTCAACGGGATATTTCAGGCGGGGACATGTTTTTCCTCGCGCGCGCTACGAAGTACACTCCGCACGCAGACAGGCCGGCGCCGGCGGAAGTCCCGGCGCCGCGGGGAGTGCGGCACCTGGGCGTCATCTGGGCCATCTTCCGGCGAGAGCTCGCCGCGACCTTCGAGACCCTGGCAGGACCGGTCGCTGTGGTCTGTTGCCTGGTGCTGTTCGGGGTCGGGACCTTCTACTACAGCGACCTGATCGCCCGCGGGATCGCCGACCTGGCGCCCCTGTTCCAGTGGGGACCCCTCGTGCTGGCGATCTCGGCGCCGGTGGTGACCATGCGGCTGCTCGCCGAGGAGCGTCGCTCCGGCACGCTGGAGCTCGTGCGGGCGCTACCCGTCCGGGCCCACGAGCTGGTGCTGGGCAAGTACCTGGCGGGCCTGGCGGTGCTGGCCATCGCCCTGGCCGGGACGCTTCCGTACCCCGCGACCGTGGCCTTGCTGGGCCCCCTGGAGGCGGGCCCGGTGTTCGCCGGATATCTGGGACTGCTCCTGCTGGCATCGGCCCTGATCGCCGTCGGTCTGCTGATCTCGTGTTTGACCGAGAGCCAGGCCGCCGCGTTCTTCCTGACCGAGGCGATCACGGTGATCTGGTGGGCCGCGGGCCGCTACGCCGACCACGCGCCTCTGCCGGTGGCCCGGGCGCTGGAGTTCGTGAGCATCCACTCCCGATTCGCCGACGTCGCCCGCGGTGTGATCGATACCCGTGACCTGCTGGCCTTCGCCGCGGTGACCGCCGTGGCGCTTTCGATCGCCGTGGCGCTCCTGCAGCGGGAGAGGCTGAGGCCGTGACGCCACGGGAGCTGCGATTCAACGCGACGCTGACCCCCGTGCTGGTGGCGGTCCTGGCGGTGCTGGTGCTCGCGCTGGGGCGACAGCACCATGCGCGGCTGGACCTCACCCGCGACGGCGACTTCTCCCTCGAGCCGGCCACGGTGCGGATCCTCGAGGGGCTTCCGGGACCGGTGACCGTCCGCGTCTACTTCACCTCGGATCTGGAGCCCCCCTACCACCGACTGGAGGGGGTGGTCCGGGACACCCTGGACGAGTACGACGCCCGGAGCGGCGGTCGTGTTCGCGTCGAATGGATCGACCCCGAGGGAGCCGTGGACCGCAGAGACGAGGCGCGTCGGCTCGGGGTGCTACCTGCGACGCTCCAGGTGGCCGAGGAGGGCCGGCGCGAGGCGCGCGAGATCTGGATGGGGATGGTGTTCCTCTACCAGGACCGCAGCGTCACCCTGCCCACCATCCGGACCCTCGGCGACCTGGAGTTCCAGGTCACGCGCCGGATCCGGGAGGTGGTGGAGGACCGGCCGCGACCGGTGGTCGGGTTCTCGACCGGCCACGGCGAGCCGGACCTGGCGAGCGGCGAGGGCGCGCTGGCCTCGATTCGAGCCAAGGTGGCCGAGACCTACGAACCCCGGGCGGTGTCCCTGGCGGGGGGCGGCGGGGGCGTCCCGGACGACGTGGACGTGATGGTGCTGCTGGGGCCGCGGACGGCGCTGGGCGAGGGTGAGCGACTGGCCCTGGACCAGTACCTGATGAGCGGACGGCCGCTGGCGGTGTTCCGGTCCAACCTGACCCCGGACCCCGCCCGCCGGGAGCTCGCGCGCAGCAGCGACAATCTCGGGGACCTGCTGGCCCACTACGGCCTGGGGATGGAGACCTGGATCCTGGCCGACCGCCAGGCCAACGGCCTGATGCCCGTCCCCGTGCGCCGCGAGGGCAAGACCGAGACCGCGTACGTCAATCACCCGCTGATCCCCCTGGTCACCGACCTGGACCGGGAGCAGGTGATCACCCGCGCGGTGGACACCCTCGCTCTGCCACTGGCGTCGCCGATCACGGTGATCGAGGACGCTCCCGGCTGTCCCGGCTGCCGGGTCCACGAGCTGGCGCGGACCGGCCCGAGCAGCGTGGCCCTGCCGGAGGTGTCCAGCCTCGACGCGGCGGACTACGCGGAGCCCGGGCCCTACGAACAGCCCGGCCCCTACCTGGTGGTGGCCGCCGTCGAGGGCGCGTTCACCTCGTTCTACGCGGCCGCGTCCCCCGACGGCCACGCGGTGGACGGCGAGAGTCCCGAGGGCACGCGGCTGCTGCTGGTTGGGTCCGCCGACTACGCGCTCAAGAATCTGGGATTCTTCCTCAACGCCCTGGACTGGCTCGCGCTGGACGCCGAGCTGCTGGCGCTCAGGCCCGATCTCTCCCTGCCCCCGGCGCTCCAGCCCATGGAGCCGGGGCAGGCCCACGTGGTCCGCCTGCTCAACGTGCTCGCCCTACCCGCGATCGTCACCGTCGTCTGCGCGGTTCGTTTCCGCCGGCGGAGGACGGGCCGATGAGGGTGACCCGGGTCAACGCGGCGCTGATCGTGGCGATCGTGCCCCTGGTCACGATGCTGTTGTGGGACATCGCCCGCGGGCGACCGGCTCCCGTGGATCAGGTGGAGTGGGCCGGCATCGCCCCCCTCGAGGTGGACCGGCTGCGGCTGGTCAACGGCAGCGAGGTCATCGAGGCCCGGCGGGTGGGGGTTCGCTGGTCGCTGCACTCGCCGGTGGAGGAGCCCGCCGACCCGCGGATGGTCCAGGAGGTCCTGCGTTCGTTCGCCGATCCCATCCGTCCCGATGTCCGGGTGGCGGAGGTGTCCACCGACCCCGAGCCGTATGGATTCGTGGACGGGGAGCGCATCGAGCTGGAGCTCTACGTGGGTCAGCAGAGAGTCCTGGGCCTGGAGCTGGGCCGGCCCCTGGCCAGGGGTTCCTCCTTCGTGCGGGAGATCGGCGACGAGGCGGTCTACCGGGCACGCGTCCCGGGGCGCTACCGGCTCGAGCGGCCGGCGAGCGCGTGGCGCGACCACCGGGTGACCGGCCTCGACAAGGGCAAGGTGGTGAGGTTGACGGTCGAGGACGGGGAGGAGACCTGGCACTACGAGCGGCGCACCGAGGACTGGGCCTGCCTCGAGCGCCCCGAGATGATGCTCGACGCCCGCCTGGTCGAGGGCATGGCGCGCACCTTCGCCAGCCTGCGGGCGGTGGAACGGGTGGACGACCCGCCCCAGGACGCCTTCGAGGAGGTGGTCCTGAAGATCGAGGGGCTGGAGCACGAGAAGGGCTCACGCACCGTGGAGTTCGGGGGGATCGCCGGGGACGACGGGGCACGCTGGGTGCGGTCGGGGGAGCGGGTGTTCACGGTCGCCGGGGCACACCTGATCACCCTGCGGCGGACGCCGGAGGAGCTGCGGGACCGGGACGTGGTCAAGCTGGACTGGCGGGAGGTGGAGCGGGTGACCGTGACCCTGGGCGACCGCCGCTTCGTCGCGGTTCCCCGCGGCGAGCACGTGTGGGGGCTGGTGGAGCCCCAGGGGTACTCCATCGACAGCCGTGAGATGGGGTTCTCCCTGGACGCGATGGTCGAGCTGAGGGCCTTCGGGATCGCCGGCGACATCGCCCTGGGCGACAGCGGCGTGGACGACCCGGGGGCGCTGTCGATCCACATCGAACGGGTCGAGGCGCCCCCCATCGACGTCCGGGTCGGACCGCTGCGCGGATCGGTCCATCACGTGGTTCGCGAGGACCGCGAGATCGTGTACACCTTGAGGGTGTCCAGCGCCCGCTCCCTGATCCAGGGTTTCGGGCTACGCTGGGAGCCCTGAACCGATCCCCGCGGTTGCGGGCTCTGTACGGTGAAGACGGGCGTCCCGGCTGGGATGGAGAGAGACGACGATGCCGATCCACGACTACGAGTGCGAGTTCTGTGGCCACCTGTTCGAGGAGCTGATCCGCAGCGACGCGGACGAGGCCGACCTGGTGTGCCCCAAGTGTGGTGCCACCAAGCCCCGGCGCCGGATGTCGGTCACCGCGAGGGTGGCCAGCGGAGGGCCCTCGTTCGGCGGGTTCGGCGGGGGGGGGTGCGGCGCACCGGGCGGTTCCTGCGCCCCGGGCGGTGGGTGAGGCGTCCCCTCGGGGTAGTTCACCCCGGATTCGAAGAATTTCAGCGAAGACGAGGCGCCGCGATCAGCTGCGCAGCTTGACCTCCGCCCGGGCCTGGCGGATGGACAGGGCGGCGGTGATGTACAGCCCGTGGGCCGTCGCGAAGGGGGCGCAGGGCCCCGGCTGACCGTCCTTGTAGAACTCGGGGATGCTGCCATCGGGCTGGACGATCCGGTCCAGCCGCTCCAGGTAGGCCTCGGAGCGATCCAGCAACTCCATGAGCGCCGCCCGGTCGCGTCCCCGCTCGTGGTCCCGGTAGACCAGCTTGGCCAGGGTCACCGAGAGCCAGGCGAAGCCCAGCGGCCACTCGGCGTCGTCGCCGTCGAAACGGCGCACTCCGTGATCGCCGCACAGGCCCTCGACCTGGGCCAGGATCGCGTCCTGGAGGTCCGGGTCCTCGCGCAACACGTTGAACGGCCAGATCAGGGAGAGCTGGGCCAGGTCCCGCGCCCGGTCCGCGGTCTCGCGGGGGAGGAGCTCCATCAGCGCCTCGCGCCCCTCGATCACCAGCCGGTCGGGGACCGGGATCAGGCGGGAGATGTCCCGGTTCACGGGATATCGGTAGTCGTAGTACCCGCCCGCCTGCCACATGGTGAATCCGCCGATGACCGCGGCGAGGGTGGAGGAGTGCTGGGTCAGCTCCTCCCGCCAGAACCCCTGGTCGGGTTCGACGGCCCAGCGGCTGTTGTGGACGTACTGGGTCAGGTCCTTGAGCAGGTGAATCTCGGCGGGCCGGACGATCAGGTTGAAGCCGTGCTTCATCAGATCGCCCAGCTTGTACATCAGCATACCCACGGAGTAGGCGTGGTGCCCGCTGCCCCCATCGGTCACCTCCGCCAGGGATCGGGGGTGGTAGCGGTCGGGCAGCAGGTGGGTCTTGTAGTCCTTCGGTGCCGGCCAGGCGACGATGGCGTCGATGATCCGGTGGTGGAACTTCTCCAACAGCTGGAGGGTCAGGGCATAGGTGCCCAACAGCCGCTCGGCCTCGCCGAGGTACTCGTTGGCGGTCGAGGCCATCAGGACGTCGCGCAGGGACAGAACGTCGTACGCGGTGTCCCCGCCGGCCTGCTTGGCCGTCATCGGCGCGCTGATGTAGCCGCCGTTGGCCTGTCGCAGCCTGTCGAGCTGGCCGTAGACCACGCGCAGGCGCTGATCGCTGTTGAGATCATGGAAGGTCTTGCCCGGAGGCAGCGGCAGGGGGCGGAACTCGGTAGATAGCGCACTCATGGATGACACGACAGTGTATCAGCACGGCTAGGAAAGGTGACCCGCCGGGAGGATTTCCTGGTCCAACCCCGGGACCGCTGTGTTCGGCGGCCCCGTTGAAGCCCCGCGTGCCCCCGGGTACGCTGCGCAAGATGACTCCGTCGACCCACCGCAGATGGCGCTCGCTCGCCGTGGCCGGCGTCCTGGTGTCCATGCTCGCCGGGGCGATGTTCACCATGCTCGTGGTCTGGGTCTGGGTGCTCGGCTCCCCTGCGGAGCAGGGCGAGGAGACCTTTCCCGCGTGGTACACGGATCCCTTCGACCAGTCCTGGCAGGTGAAGCTGGCCCCCGCGGCCGGCGGTGGGCTCGGCACCAGCGCGATGCGGCCGATCCGCGTCTGCGGGGTCTCCGGCGAGCAGGCCTATCTGGCCAGTCTGCTGTGCGAGGACTCCGCCGCACCACCGCCCTTCGACGATCCCTTCGTGGTGATGGACGCCAAGCGGGAAGCCGTCCAGCGTGCGTTCCGGACGAGGGCGGTGGACCGGTACGAGGTGACCTGCGGATCCGACACGGTCACGGTCTTCTTGTCCCCCTACCACTGTGACGAGACGGTGACCGCGAGCGTTCCTCCGGGGTTCGTTCCTCGCTATCCGGCGGGCGTGTGAGGGGAGATCGGCGGGGGAGGGGACGAGGCGGGCAGGGGATGTCGGTCGGGCGGCCTAGAAGAAGAAGTTGACCGCCAGGCTGGAGCTGACCTGGCCGGGCGCCGTGCCGCCGTGCCGCATGCCGGTCTCGCTCATGAAGTGGGTGTAGCGGACGTCCCACTCCAAGGTGGCGTCGGGACCCAGGTTCAGGTTCAGTCCGGCGCCCACGTGGGGGCCGGCGATCCCGCCCCGCAGGTGCTCGCCGCCGATGCTCCGCAGGTCGTAGTCCCGGTAGTCCAGGGTCACCCCGGCGTAGGCGAAGGCGCCCACGGGGAACGCGCCGGGGGTGTGGACCATCACCGAGGCGGTGAAGGGGACGTCCAGGCGTCGCATCTCGCGGGTGGTGTCCCCGTACACGCCGAGGGTGACCTCCACGCCCACGGGGTCGGCGATCCGGTAGCGAGCCTGTCCCTCGACACCCAGGTTGGTGAAGCCCCGCCCGTTGAACATCTCGCTGGTGGCGACGCCGGCGCCGACGCCGATGCTGAAACGCCGGGCCTTGTCCGCCCGGCGGCGCACCGACACGTCCTCGACGACCCGGTCGCGGGCCGGGTAGGTCGGGTGGACCACCACGGTGGGGGTCGGGCGGACCACCACGTGCCGACGATGGGACCGGGTGTGGACCACGACCGGCGGGTGGCTCCGGTGGTGGCGCCGGTTGGAGTGGTGGACCACGTGATGCGAGCTCGAGTGGTGGCTGCCGTGGTGGCTGCCGCTGTGCGCCCCGTGCTTGCTCTTGGAGCGACTCCGCGAGGAGGAGCTACGTCGGCTCTTCTTGCTCTTGCTGCGGGACTTGGAGCGGGCCTCCTCGACCGCGGCTTCTTCGGCCTGCCGCTGCGCGTCGGACGCGAGGGCGGGGGGGGCGAGCATCGTGGCTGCGGCGGAAAAAACGATCGTCAGCAGCAGGTTCCTCATGGTGGCCTCCGGATTGTTCGTCACTTCCTTCGAACTGGAGCATTCGACGCACGGGGCTTCGGGGTTATTCGATCCTTCGGGGACCGGCGCGTTTTCGTGCTATACATTCGCCGTTTCCCCCGGGAGGAGCGGTCGATGAAATACGCGGGACGCACGATCCGGGTGGTCACCGCGGAGATCGCCCGCGATGGCCGCTACCTGATCACCCAGCGCGCCCCCAAGGCGGTGTTGCCCCTGCTCTGGGAATTCCCCGGGGGGCGGGTGGAGGACGGGGAGAGTGACGAGCACGCCGTCGCCCGGGAGATCGAGGAGAAGTTCGGCATCCTCCCCGAGGTCGGGGAGTTGACCCTCGAGGTGACCCACGAGTACGAGCAGTACACGGTGAACATGCGCGTGTACCGGTGCAGCATGCCCCCGGGCCAGTTCCCGGAGGCCAACGTGCACGCCTACCGCTGGGTCGCCCCCGACGAATTCGACCGGTACGAGTTCCCCGGTGCCGACCAGGGGACCATCGAAAAACTCGTGGAATCGATGTAGGAGGAATGGTGCCTCGCAAGATCTGGATCCTGCTCGCGGTGACACCCACCCTCGTGGTGGTCGACCAGCTGACCAAGATCTGGATCCGTTCGCGGGCGGCGGCCTACGTTGCCGAGGCCGAGGAGGCGGGCCGCCGGGCCAAGCCGACCCAGTGGGAGCACACCGTCATCCCGGACTTCTTCGACCTGATCTACGCCAAGAACCCCGGCGCGGCCTGGGGCCTGATGGCGAACTACGAGCACCGGCTGGTGGTGTTCCTCGTGGTCTCGGTGGTCGCCTTCGTCGTGATCGGGCTGTACTACCGGACCCTCACGGATCGGGACAACTGGCTGGCGGCGGCGCTGGCCCTGATCCTGTCGGGGGCCATCGGCAACTTCATCGATCGGGTGCGCTTCGGCTTCGTCACCGACTTCCTGGACTTCTACGTCGGCTGGGAGGGGTCGCTCAAGGACTTCATCTCCTCCCACTCGCGGACCGTGCACTACCCGACCTTCAACGTGGCCGACATCGCCATCGTGGTCGGGGTGGGGATCTTCCTGATTCATGTGCTCGTCATCGAGACCTTCCGCCGGCCGCCCGAGGACGGGGACGAGGCGGAGGACGACGGGGACGAGTCCCTGGACGAACCCCACAGCGAGGACGGCGAGTAGCCCGCGCCGGGCGGACCCGTGAAGGCGCGGAGCCGGATCCCATGAAACCCTGGGTCATCGAGGGAGATCTCCCCCTGCTGGGAGCACTCTCGGTGCCCGGCTACTACTTGTGGCTGACCGTGGCCTTCATCATGGGCACCAACGTGGCCGTGCGGGAGGCGCGCCGCTCGGGGATCCCGGTCAAGCAGATGCTCGACATGGCCCTGATCGTCCTGCTGGGCTCGCTGGTCGGTGCGCGGCTCGGACACATCCTGTTCGAGAACCCGCAGGCCTACCTCGACGATCCCATGAAGTTGCTGCGGATCTGGCAGGGGGGGTTCGTCTACTACGGCGGTTTCCTGTTCAACCTGGCGTGCATCGCCCTGTACATCCGATGGAAGGGCCTGGTCTTCCTGCGCGTCGCGGACATCTTCGCACCGGTGATCGGGATGGGCCTGTGCTTCGGCCGCCTGGGCTGTCTCTCCGCCGGCTGCTGCTACGGGCGCCCCGCGGATTTCCCCTTCGGCTTCCCCCTGCCCTGGGGGCTGAGCTTCTTCTCCGGACAGGTGCCGCGGGCCCTCGAAGGGGTGCCCCTCCACCCGACGCAGCTCTATCTCTCCATCCTGGGACTGGCCCTGTTCGTCTGGACCAGCCACATCCGTCGACGGCAGCGCTACGACGGGCAGGCCTTCGTGCACCTCATGGCCTGGTATGCCGTCGGACGATCGGTGGTCGAGGTGTTCCGTTTCGACGTCGGGCGGGGGGTGTACTGGGGCTGGATCTCCACCTCTCAGCTGGTGAGTATCCCCCTGCTGGCCGCCGCGTTGACGGGGATGTGGCTGCTGAGCCGGCGCGTACGGGCGACACCTCCGGGAGCCGCCTAGGTGTTCCCCGTCGCCCTGCGACTGGGGGAGCTCACGATCACCTGGTACGGGGTGCTCGCCGCCGTGGGGTTCTTCGTCGCGGTGCGCTGGGTCATCGGCCGCGCGCGCAAGGACGGCCTCTCGGTGGTGCACATCGAGTGGCTCGCATTCTGGATCATCGTCTCGGCCATCGTCGGCTCCCGCGGGCTCTTCGTCTTGACGCAGCTCCCCCACTTCCTGGACCACCCCGAAGAGGTCTTCCTCCCGAGGGATGGCGGGCTGGTGTTCCTCGGGGGATTGGTGGCGGCGTTCGCGACCGGGGTGGTCTACATCCGGGTCCGGGGCCTGCCCCTGTGGCGCTACGCCGACGTCATCGTCCCGGGGGTTGCGCTGGGGCACGCTTTCGGCAGGCTGGGTTGCTTCGCCGTGGGCTGTTGCCATGGCAGGGCGGCGCCTGACCTGCCCTGGGCGGTACGTTTCCCTCAGAGCGCGTGGCGGCAGATCGCCCCGGCGGGCGAGGCCGTCCACCCGGTCCAGCTCTACGAGGTCGCCGCGAACCTGCTCATCTTCGTCGCGCTGGTGATCCTGCACCCACGACGTCGGTTCACGGGACAGGTCGGCCTGGCCTACCTGGGCTTGTACGGCGCCGCACGGATCGTCCTGGAGGTCTTCCGTGGGGACGACGCCCGCGGGTTCCTGTTCGAGGAGCAGCTGGGTCCCCTGATCTCCACGAGCCAGTTCACCGCCGGGCTCGTGCTGCTGGCCGCCGCGGTGGGCTACATCCTGCTCTGGCGGCGCTCATCTCCTCCCACGGCCCCCAGCCCCCGGGGGGGGTGAAGGTCCGCACGCGCAGTCCGCAGCCGTCGGTGACGGCCTGGATCGTTCCGTCCCGCCCCGTGGTCAGCAGCGGGGCGCTCGCGTCCCGGTATCGACCCGTGACGGAGGGGCGCGGGAAGTGATGGCGAGACGCGGGATCGAGGGAGGCGACGGCCAGCTCCGGTGCCACGGCCCGCAGCAGCGGGAGAGAGCTCGACGAGCTGCTGCCGTGGTGCGGGACCTTGAGCAGATCGGCCTTCAGGTCCGGGATCCGGGCGACCAGATCCGTCTCGAGGGGAGCCTCCAGGTCGCCGGTGAGCAGCATGGCGCGCTCCCCGTGGCTCACCCGGAGTACCACCGAATGGCCGTTGGCCCCGCAGCGGGCCCGCCCTCGGGGACAGGGTCGGCCCGGGGTCGGGTGGAGCCAATCCAGCTCGGCCCCACCCAGCTGGTCGGGGAAGGGATGGCCGGCCGCGAGGATCCGCACGGGGACGCCGAGGCTCCGGGCCTGCACCAGGAGGTCCAGGGCGGGGTGACCCGGCCGGGGGACGACGGGCAGCCACAGCTCGCCCACCTCCAGACCGTCGAGCACCGCGGACACACCACCGTAATGGTCCACGTGGAGGTGGGTCACCAGCACCGCGCCCAGGCGCTCGACCCCCATCCGGCGGAGGGCGGGGATCACGAGGGCCTCGCCCGGATCGTAGGGCCCCGGGGCGCCCCCGGCGTCCACGAGCAGGTGCTCTCCCCGGGGGAGACTCACCAGGAGGGCGTCGCCGTGGCCCACCGCGAGGGCCGTGAGGGTCAGTTCGCCGCGGGCCGGTCGGCCCGGGTGGATCGGTGCGAGGGCGACGGCGGCGGCGAGGCCCGCACCGATCCAGCGGTGTCTCCGTCGCGGCAGGGAGAGGGACACGGCCAGGACCACCAGCGACGCGGCCGTGACCCCGGGGGGCGGCGACGCCCAGAGCTGGGGGGATCGGAGCGGCTCCCCGGCCCAGGCGAGCAGGCCACACCCCACGCGGGCGACGACCTCGGCCATGGCGAGGCCGAAGGTGCCCGTCGAGGGGAGGATCTGACCGACGACGGTGGACACCAGGAGCAGGGGGACCAGCAGCGCGCCGAGCAGCGGTATCGCGAAGGCGTTGGCGGGCACCGAGGTCAGGGATGCCTGGCCGAAGAACGAGAGGGTCCAGGGGAGGGTTCCCAGGGCTGCCGCACTCGAGGCGGTCAGCAGCCCAACCCCGGGACGCCGCCGGCCCCCGGGCATCAGACGGACGATGGACAGCACGCTGCCGAAGCTCAGCACCGTTGCCGGCTCCCACAGGGCTGCCGGATCGGCCAGGAGGAGGGCGGACCAGGCCACGGCACAGATCTGCACCGCGTCCCCTCGCCTGCGTGTGGCCAGCACGAGGCACAGCGCCAGGGCCATGGCGGCCGCGCGCCGCGTGGAGATGGCCCAGCCGGTCATGGTGCCGTAGGCGAGGGCACCGGCCACGCCCGCCCACAACCCGAGCGTGCGCGGCGGGAGCCGGTTGCGAAGCGGCGGGACGCGCGCTCCCAGCCCCCGGGCCGCGAACCCGAGGATCAGCCCGACCACGCCCACGTGCAGTCCGGAGATCGCCAGCAGATGGGACGTGCCGGTGCGGCGGAACTGTTCGGTCAGGTCGGGATCGAGCTCCGAGCGGTCGCCCAGAACGAGGGCGAGGGCCAGGCCCCGGATGGGAGGGTCCATCCTCCGGGACAGGAACCGGCGCGCCGCCCGGCGGCACCGATCCGTCGCGCTCGCCCTGCCCCGGGCCACCAGATGGGCGCCGTCGGGGCTCGGGTAGGCGGTGGCCCGAACTCCCCTGCGGGCCTCGGTTCGAGCCCGGTCTCCCTGGCCCGGTAGCGCGTGGCTGCGCGGAGGGCGCAGGCGGGCGCGCGCGCTGACCGAGGCGCCCGGGGGCGGAGGTCTCCCGGTCCGGGAGCGCATACGAACCGTGGCGCGGGCGGGGGTCTCCAGGTCCACCAGCACTCGCCAGCTGCCGTCGGGCGCCACCCGGGCGCCCCCACGGGCGGTCCCCGAGATCCACACCGGATCGCCGTGCAGATGGGGATCCAGGGCGTGCTCCCCCGGTCCGGACGGAGCCACCCGCGCAGCGGCAGCCGCCCCGAGGAAGAACCAAGCCGCGAGTGCGGCGATCCCCAGGGGCCGCACCACCGCGACCAGGGCACATCCGAGGGCCAGGACGAGCGACGTCGAGGCCTCGCCGGGAGCGCTCATGCCCACGGCGATCCCGCAGGTGAGGGTGATTGCAGGGAGGAGCTGGGGTCGGCGGACCATGGCCACCGGGGAGAGCACGAAGTGTGCCGTCGGGGAGCCCGGGGGGTGGATGGACCTCGGTGTGGGTGGAGTCCGAGATCCGGTCCCACGGGGGTTCCGGAGTTCGATTTTCGGTCCCGAGCCTCACCCGCGGGCGCCCGCGGGTGCGAACGCGCTTGACGGACGGCATCCCCTCCCCGATAGTTGCCGCGGGTCGGCCGAACAATCGGGTTGGATTCTGGATCGGACCGGGGGGGACCCCTTTCTTTCCAGGGCGCAATCACCCGGGAAGGAGCGAGGTGGATCCATGGCCCCGTCGATGCCGGAACCGAGCGACGTGTCTCAGCGCTTGGGAGAGCCGATCGAGATCCTGCTGGTCGAAGACAACCCAGGTGACGTCCTGCTGACCCAGGAGAGCCTGGCCGACAGCAAGGTCAACAACACGCTCCACGTGGTCAAGGACGGCGTCGAGGCGATGGCCTTCGTGCGCAGGGAGGGGCAGTACGCGGACCGGCCTCGGCCGGATCTGGTCCTCCTGGACCTCAACCTGCCGCGCAAGGACGGCCGGGAGGTCCTCGAGGAGCTCAAGTCCGACGACGATCTGCGTCGGATTCCGGTGGTGATCCTGACCACGTCTTCCCAGGAGGAGGACGTGGCCCAGGCATACGACGCGCACGCGAACTGCTACATCACCAAGCCCATCGACCTGGAGCAGTTCATGAAGGTGGTGCGCACCATCGAGTCCTTCTGGCTCGAGATCGTCAAGCTGCCGGTCTGAGTGCGGCGCGGGGCGCAGCGGGGGACTCCCGGGGGGGACGGGGATGGACGAAGACCACATCAGGGTCCTGCTCATCGAGGACAATCGCGAGTACGCCTTCCTGATCCAGGAGTACATCGAGATGGCCCGGCCGGGTCTGTTCGACCTGGAGGCCGTCACCCGCCTGTCTACCGGCCTGGAGCGCCTGGTCGGCGGCGGGGTCGACCTGGTCCTCCTCGACCTCACGCTGCCCGACAGCAACGGGCTGGACACCTTCATCACGGTCCACGGCAACGCGCCCGAGGTCCCGGTGATCGTGCTCACCGGTCTGGACGACGAGCGCATCGCGATGGAGGCGGCCCGCGAGGGGGCCCAGGACTATCTGGTCAAGGGCCAGGTGTCCGGCGACCTGCTGGTCCGCTGCATGCTCTCGGCCATCGAACGCCACCAGGTCCGGGAGAAGCTCAAGCACTACGCCCGGATGCTCGAGGCCAGCGAGGCCCGCTTCCGTGGGGTGATCGAGAACAGCGGAGACGGCGTCGCCATCGTCGACCGGGACGGTCGGTTGCGCTTCCTCAACGGGTCGGCGGAGGTCATGCTCGGCCGGGAGGCGGACGGGATCCTGGGGGAGGTCTTCGGCGTGCCCGCACGCGAGGACCAGTCCATGGAGATCAATGTCCTGCGACCGGACGCCGAACCGACCGTGGCCCTGCTCCGCGCGGTGGAGACCCGCTGGGACGGTGAGCCGGCGTCGATGCTCACGTTGCGGGACGTCACCCAGCGGGAGCGCCTGCGGCTCCTGGAGCGCAAGCTCGAGGAGGAGGGAAGCCTGGTCCAGCACCTGCGGGAGCTGGACCGGTTGAAGGACGAGTTCGTGGCCACGGTGACCCACGAACTCCGAACGCCGATGACTCCCCTGCGCTCCGCGGTCGAGATGTTCCTGGACGGCACGCTGGGCGAACTCGAACCCGAACAGCGCGAGATGCTCGAGCTGATGGCCCGCAACATCCAGCGGCTGTCCCGTTTCGCCACGGACGTGCTGGCCCTCTCCCGGCTGGACCGGGACGAGTACCCGGTGGACCCCCGGGAGGTGGACGTCCTGTCGACCATCCGCCCGAGCGTCGAGCTGCTGCGGGAGCGGGCGGCGGCCAAGCGGATCGAGCTGACCATCGACGGGGACGCCGGTGCCCGGGCCCTGGCCGACCCGGACGCCGTGTGCCAGATCGCCACCAACCTGGTGGACAACGCCATCGCCCACAATCCCGAGGGCACCCGCGTGGACGTCGCCGTGGCGGCCCTGCAAGACGGTGGCGTCGAGTTGACGGTCGCCGACGATGGCGGGGGGATCCCGGCGGAGGCCCGCGACCACATCTTCGACCGCTTCTACCAGGGCCGGCGACGGTCGGGGCCCGGCTACCGGGGTACGGGGATCGGCCTGGCCGTTTGCCAGGGGCTGCTGAAGCGAATGGGCGGGTCCATCGTGCTGGAGAACCCTGTCGGCGGGGGCACCACCTTCCGGGTGAACCTGCCGGCGCCCTCGTCGTCCTCGGAACTGCTCTTCGGACGCATCGCCTGTGCCCTGGGTTACGTCTCGATCGACCAGGTGGACGACGTGGTGACGAAGCGGGGAAGCGATGGCAAGATCGGCGACCTCCTCCTAGAGCAGGGGCTGATCGACGACGCCCAGCGCGCCGAGGTGCTCGAGGCGCAGTCCCGACGGATGGCAGGACCCATCCACGCATCCCCGACGCCTCTTTGCGCGACGGACTCATGGGGCAGATCCTGGTCGAGCAGGGGTACCTGGAGGCCGAGCAGCTCCACGACTGCCTGAGGAGGCAGCACGAGCTGCGGCAGGCGGGGCGCCCGATGCGGCTGGGCGCGCTGCTGACCGAGGCCGGCTTCGTGGGGAGGGACGGGGTGCTGGAGGCGCTGCTGGCTCAGGGGCAACGGATCGTGGCCTGCGGGCGCTGTGATCGTCGGTTCAACGTATTCGCCTCCGAGGCGAACCTGGCCGCCCGGTGCCCCCGCTGCGGCGAGCGCCTGGAACGACCCGCGGAGGGAGACGGGCTGGAGGTCGACGGCGATGTCCTCCCGTGACCCCGTCGCCGCTGCGCCGCGGGCCGAGGTCCGCGTCCTCGTCGTGGACGACGAGCCAGACAACCGCCAGGTCCTGCGAACGCTGTTGCGGCTCAAGGGGGGCTACGCGGTGGACGAGGCCGAGGACGGCGAGACGGCGCTGTCCCGGATCGGCGCGGCACCCCCGGACCTGATCCTGCTGGACGTGATGATGCCGGGAATCGACGGTTTCGACGTCTGTCGCCGGCTCAAGGCGGACGACGCCACCGCGAACATCCCGGTCGTGCTGCTGACCGCCCGCGGGGACGTGCCCAGCAAGGTCCGCGGGCTCGAGTTCGGCGCGGACGACTACATCACCAAGCCCTTCCATCCCGACGAGGTTCTGGCGCGGATCCACTCCCTGCTGACCATCGGCGGCCTCCGCCGCAAGCTGGTGGACGCCGAGCGCCTGGCGGCCGTTGCCCAGGTGGCGGTCACCGTCAAGCACGAGATCAACAACCCCCTGTCGGTGATCCTGGGAAACGCGGAGCTCTTGCTGGCCCTGACCGACGATCGGGATGCCGCCGCGCGGGCCAAGCTCCACGGGATCATCGATCAGGTGGAGCGGATCCAGGGCGCGTTGGCCAAGCTGGACGGCCTGCGGAAGGCGGACGCAGTCTCCTACCAGGAAGGCACGTTGATGATCGGCCTCGGGAGTGAGGGGGACGGGGAGTGAGGTATCGATTCAGCCTGTTCGTCTCCGGATCCTCGCCCTCCGCAGCGGGAGCGCGAAGGGACCTTCAGACCCTGTGCCAGCGTCTCTCCGACGGCGCGTGCGACGTGGAGGTCGTGGACGTGGACCTCGACCCCGCGGCAGCCCGAGACAGCGATATCGCCGTGGTCCCGACCTTGATCCGCAGGAAGCCCACGCCCGAGCGCCGGGTGCTGGGGGAGCTGGGCGACCCGGACGGGCTCTTGCGCGTGCTGGAGCTGGACTCGGATCCCCCCTCGGGGCGACGACGTGTCCGGGGTCGTTCCTGACCGAAGGAGCGCGTTCAGGGAGCGACGCGCAGGGTGTGCTTGACCATGGTGTAGCGGTCGGGGGCGCCCACGGTCAGCTCCGTCAGCTCCAGGTAGTCCGCACCCACGGACACCACCTTGGCCCCCTCCAGCCCGAGCATGTCCCCCACGGTCACCACGACCTCGGTGTCGCCCGGGAAGCGTACGACGGCGGAGGGTGGGGTCACGTTGGGGAGGACGGCCACCAGCTCGATCTCCGCCAGGGGAGCCGAGACCGCCAGGGCGTTGGGCCCGCAGCTGGCCGGGAGTCCGCCGCTCGTCCAGGTCGTAGCCGCCGTCGACGGGATCGAATGCGTCTCAAACGCCGGGCCGCCGGCCGCAGGGGTACCCGTCGCGGGGACGGGAGTCGCCGTCACCGGCTGGGTCGTGGGGGCCGTGGCGGCCGCGGTGGTGGTCGTCTGCGGGACCGCGGCGGTCCCGGATGGGAACACGACGGCACCCGCACCTGTGGGGGCGGTCGTCGCGGGAGCCGCCGCTGCGGTGGCGTCGGTGGCCGCGGTCCAGGAGCCCGGCGCGCCGCCGGCGGGGACGCCCGTCGCGGCGGTGGGAGGATCGGTGGCCGCGGAGACCGGACCGGTCGCGGCAACGGGGGTGGGATCGACGCTCGGGACGGGTTCGGTGGCGGCTGCGTGGGCGTCGTTGGCGGTCGCCGGTACGCCGGCCGCCGGTGCGCCGGCCGCCGGTGCGCCGGCCGCCGGTGCGCCGGCTCCGGTGGGTACGATGGCCGGAGGGCTGCCGGTGTCCACCACCTGGGGCTTTGCCCCGGCTGTCTCGCCACCCGCCGCGGGCTCGGGCGCGGTCTCCCCCTCGACGGGCACGTCGACGGCGTGGCTGGATACGCCCTGCGGGAAGGGCGCGAAGACCCCCCCTTCGTGCTCGACCGGCTCGCAGCCCGCAAGGGACAGCGCGGCGAAACCGGCCGCCAGGAGGGTCGAGAGGACCCATCGAAACCCGTTGCCAGCCCGTGCGTTCATCGACTTACTTTCCGGTTGATCGGCTCGCAGCACAGGGTTTCCTGGCCACGAATCCACGATAGCGCGCCCGGATCCGGGGTGTCAAAACGCGCTCGCGCGGCCCGCGCCCGGGCGCACCACACCGCGCGCGCTTGACGGCGGTCGCCCGGTTGCTACATTGGCGTCCGTGCATGCCATCTCCGAAGAGCGGCCATTCTTCGACCGCCGGGAGCTCCACGGCCCCTTCGACCTCATCGGGGACGTGCATGGGTGCGCGCGCGAGCTCGATCTGCTGTTGACCCGGCTGGACTACGAGGAGACGGAAGACGGTGCCTGGGCCCACCCAGAGGGCCGGACGGTGGTCTTCCTGGGGGACATCGTCGACCGCGGCCCGCGGGTGGTCCAGGCGATGCGCCGCGTCATGGAGATGGTCAAGGCCGGTTCTGCGCTCTTCGTCCCGGGCAACCACGACGAGCGGTTCGTGGCCTTCCTGATGGGGGGCGATCCGCCGGCGGACTATGGCCTCGAGGAGACCATCGCCCAGCTGGAGACCACCGACGAGAGCGGCAGGGCCGAGCTGATCGAGGGCTTCCTGGACATCTACCTGGAGGCCCCGCCCTACCTGTGGCTGGACGACGGCAACCTGCTTGCGGCCCACGGGGGACTCGAAGAGGCGATGCACGGCCGCTTCGACCGGGAGGTGTGGCAGTTCTGTCTGATGGGCAAGCTGGCGGATGACCCCACCTGGCCTCTGCTCGTCCGGCGCGTGGACTGGGCCGCGGACTACCACGGCGCGGCACTGGTCGCCTACGGGCACACCCCCTGTCCCGGTCCCCGGCTCGTCAACAACACCGTGAACCTGGATCAGGGGTGTGTGTTCGGCGGGCACCTCTCGGCCCTGCGCTATCCGGAACGCGCCCTGGTCACGGTGCCCGCGGCGCGGGCCTATTTCGTCCCCGGCCGCGCGGCGGTGCCGTGAGCGAGGCTTCCGTCGCCAGCGAACCCGGTGATCGACTGGACACCCCCTGGCGGGTGCGCCCCCAGTCCACGGCCGATGTGCTCACCGATGCGCTGAGGCTCATGCGCTCGGACTTCCTGCGCCTGTGCGGCATCGTGGCGATCCTGCTGGTCCCGGCCAACGTGATCATCGCCATCGCGATCTACCTCTTCATGCGCCACATCGGGCGTGTGCCGAACCTGGAACCCGACGTGGCGCTGCTGGGGATGCTGTACTACTTCCTGCTCCTGATGGGGGCCGCCATGTTGTGGGGGCTCATCAAGCCGTTTTCCCAGGTGGCCCTGGTGCGAGGCATCACCGACCGCTACCTGGGGCGGCCGGTGCGCATCGGACGGGCCTACCGCTGGATGGCCGACAACGTCTGGATGGTCATGGGCACGGTGGTCCTGGCCGCGTTGATCATCGGCGCCGCGACCACCCTCTTTCTGTTGCCCGGGGCCGTGGCGGCCTTCCTCCTGATGCTCACGGTGCCCGTGATGGTGACCGAGGGCCGGGGGGGCATGTATGCCATTCAACGCTCGGCCCAGCTGGTGTGGCGGAACTTCGGCAAGATGCTGCTGCTGGTGATCGTCACCTGGATGCTGGGGACCACGATCTCGTCCCTGCCGCAGCTGCTGACCCCCCAGCCGGCGTTCAACCCCGAGACCGGGACCGCCGACGAGCTGTTCCAGTACTACAACGCCACCGCCCTGACCACGGCCATCGCCACGGCCCTGGCGGGCCTGACCCAGTCGGTGATCGCCGCGCTGCGCGGGGCGGTGTACCTGCTTGCCTACTTCGACGCCCGTTGCCGCGCAGAGGGCTTCGACGTGGAGTTCGAGGCCCGCAGGGTGGGGATCTGGGCGTTCGCCCCCCTGCCCCCTCCGCCCCCGGTCGCGCCGCCGGTCGGTCCGCCCGTCGGTCCACCGGTCGGTCCGACACCCCCCGGGGGGGCCATTGGCTGAGCCTGCCCTCCCGCCTCCCCCCCAGGATCGAGAGACCGTGGATCGGACCCTCGAGGAGCTCCTGGACGAGCGTCACTACCGGGAGGGGCTGGGGATCGGCTACGGGGACGAGGTCGAGACCTTTCTGGAGCTCCTGCGTCGCCGGATCGGAGATCTGATCCTGGCGGTCATCGACCTACGCGAGTCCGATCCACTGCTGTACTGGCTGATCGTCGTGGCGTTGGTGCTGCTGGCCGCGGGAATGATCTGGCACATCGTGTACACGGTGCGGCGGGGGAGCCGTGTGCCGACGAAGGCCGAAGACACCCTGGGGGACATCGTCGACGAGCCGGACGTCGCGGCCCTGTGGAGCCGATTCGAGGAGGCCGAGCGCGGGGGTGACCTGCCCGCGGCGCTGCGCCTGCGTTTTGCCATCGCTGCGGCCACGGTGCTCGGGTTCGGCAGGCTGCGTTCCCTCGGCCACCTCACCTACCGAGAGTTGCTGCGGTTGACCCAGAATCGCAGTCGGATGCCCGGGCTGGAGGCCGTGGTCTCGACCATCGAGGAGACCTACTACGCCGGAAGGCCCCTGGACGAGGAGCACTACCGCCGCTGTGTGGATGGCGTCGGCGGAGGTCGGTCGTGAGGGGCGGGTGGCGCGGGCTGCCCGGGATGATCGGGCTGCCGGG
>CAZITQ010000024.1:3935-7882 GCA_964542165.1 uncultured Rickettsiales bacterium | reverse complement strand
CGGGGCCGTGTAGGGGCCGGGGGGGTGGGGGTTTGGGGGGGGGGGTGGGGGGGGGTGTGGGGGGGGGGGGGGGGGCTGCCCGGGATGATCGGGCTGACGGTGGTGGCGGCCCTCGTCGCCCTGCTGTTCCTGCCCGGGGGGAACATCACCCACGACGTGAGCAGCTACGGCGTGGGCAAGGAGGGACATCGCCTGGGATTCGAGCTGCTGGAGGGGGTGGGGATCGAGACCCGCCGCTTCAACCACGGTGTGGAGCTGCTGCCGGACGGGGGGGCCCTGTGGGTGCTGGACCCCGGTGTCTCGCTGCTGGACGGAGGGCCGGCGGGCATGGGGGGCATCCGCGCCTGGGTCGAGCGGGGCAACACCCTGCTGCTGGCCGTCGGGGGGGGCGACGACGACGACTGGTTGCGGCACCACGTGCTGGGGAGGATCGAGGAGCGGAGGAGGTTGGCCGAGGCGGAGGCGGAGTCCGGGGCCGAGACCGAGGAGACGGGTGCCCCCTCTCGGAAGGTGGACGAGGAAGAGCTGCTCAAGCCCCAGGGGTCGTTTTACGAGGCCATGGCCACCCTGGGAGTCGGCGACGTGAAGATCCACGGACAGCGGACGCCGCTGGAGGTGGGGTTCGACGATCCGATGCCCGTCGAGGGTCCGCTCCCCGGGGTGTCGGTGCTTCGGGGGGTACGCAACGCACCCTTCCTCTCGGGGGAGGGGCTGGAGGACGGCGAGGTGCTGCTGCGGGGTGAGCAGGGGCCGCTGGTCTGGCGCCGAGCGGTGGGGGAGGGGCAGGTGGTGCTGGTGTCGGACGGGCGGCTGCTGTCCAACTGGGCGGTGGCCGGGGACGACAACGGCTACCTGCTGGTCAGCCTGGCCACCCTGACCGCCGGCGGCGGGCCGGTCCTGTACGAGGAATTCAGCCACGGGTACGCCTCGGTGACCACGCTGACCCGGCTCTTGCTCCAGCCCCCCGCGCTGTTCCTCACGATCCAGGTGCTGGTGGTGCTGACGGCGCTGGTGGCCTGGCGTACCCGGCGCTTCGGGCCCGCCCTGCCGGCGGCTCGAGGCGACCGCCGCACCAAGGCCGAGCACGTGCACGCGCTGGCGGACCTGCACCTGCGGGGCAAGCACCACCAGGGTGCTGCGCGACGGTTGCGCCAGCAGTTGATGTCCCGCTGGCGAGAACGCTTCGGCGGGGGGCAGACCATGACCGACGAGGCCTTGTTCCAGTGGTTGGCGCGGCGGACGGAGACGAGCTCCGACGAGCTGCGCGGATCGATGGCCACGCCGAAGACGGCGGACGGAAGACGGCTGTTGCGCTACGCGCGCCGGCTGGAGGCGCTTCGGCGCCGGATCGAGGAGGGACGATGAGCGACGTCAAGACGGTCCAGGAGCTGTACGAACGGACCCGGGACGAGCTGGGCAAGGTGATCGTGGGGCAGGAGTCGACCATCGAGCTCCTGCTGGTGGCCATGCTCTGCGAGGGCCACGTGCTGATCGAGGGGGTGCCCGGCACGGCCAAGACCCTGCTGGTGCGGGCCCTGGCCTCCCTGCTCGGTTGCCGGTTCAACCGGGTGCAGTTCACCCCCGACTTGATGCCGTCGGACGTCACCGGGACGTCGCTGTTCCACCTCGGTGAGGGGGTGTTCAAGTTCCGCGAGGGGCCGATCTTCTCCAACTTCCTGCTCGGGGACGAGATCAACCGGGCTCCCGCCAAGACCCAGTCGGCCCTGCTGCAGGCGATGGAGGAGGTGCAGGCCACGGTGGACGGCACCACCTACGACCTGCCCGCACCCTTCATCGTCGTGGCGACCCAGAATCCCATCGAGCAGGAGGGGACCTACCCCCTGCCACAGGCCCAGCTCGACCGGTTCATGTTCAAGGTGATCACCGGGTACCCGAACGAGGACGAGGAGGTCCGCATCCTGGGCAGCCACCACGCGGGGACCGGCGCCAAGGAACTTCAGCGCTTCGGTCTCGAGCAGGTGGGGGACATCGCCCGGGTCCGGGAGTGCCGGGAGATCATCCGGGCGATCCACGTGGAGGAGCCCGTGCTGCGGTACGTGGCCCAGCTGGTACGGGCCACCCGCACGGACATGAAGGTCGCCCTGGGGGTGAGCCCGCGGGCGGGTCTGCAGCTGCTGATGGGGGCCAAGGCCGAGGCGGCGATCCACGGCCGCGACTTCCTGATCCCCGACGACGTCAAGCGGGTCGTGCTGCCCACCTTCCGGCACCGCATCGAGCTGTACCCCAGCGTGGAGCTGGAGGGGATCGGCGCGGACCAGGTGCTGGAGGGCGTCATGGCCAACGTGGAGGCGCCCCGGACGTGAGCGCGGCTTCCCCGGAGGCGCCCGCACTGGCCGGCGCCAACGCATCCGATCCCGCCGCGGAGGCTCGCGGTCACACGGCCACCGCGCCCGCCGAAGGAGCGCTGGGGCTCGCGGCGTTGGGGTTGTTGCCCGCCTTGCTGGTCCTGGTGTGGCCCGGGGGCGCGATCCTGTGGCTCGGCTGCGTCGCGCTGGCCGCGGGAGCCATGGCCGTGGCGCGGGGCCGTCTGCCGGGCCCCGACGCCTTCGAGGTGGAGCGACGGGTCGAGGACCGTCTTCACATCGGCGTCGACGCCGAGGTCACCCTGGTCCTGCGCAACCGCAGCGGGCGGCGGATCCGCGTCGAGCTGCGGGATGCTCCCCCCCTCGACCTGGGTGACGGCGAGCTGGGCGAGCCCCTGTGGCTGGAGATCGACGAGGAGCGGCGGTTCCCCTACACCGTGCGTCCCTGTGACCGCGGCCGCTACACCTGGGACGAGGTGTGGATCCGATGGTGGTCGGAGGGCCGGATCTGGGCCCGGCGTCACCGCTACCCCCTGAGGTCGATGGTCGCGGTCTGGCCCGACATCCGCGCCCTGACCGACGTGAGCGCGCTGATGATCCGCAAGCTCTACTCGGAGCTGGGGATCAAGGAGCAGCGGCGACGGGGGCGGGGAACCGAGTTCGACCACATCAAGGAGCACACCCCCGACGACGGCACCACGGGCATCGACTGGAAGGCCACGGCGCGGCGCTGCAAGCCCATGGTCCGCACCTACCGGGTGGAGCAGAACCACGACGTGGTCATCGGCCTGGACACCGGCCGACTCATGGGCTCGCGGGTCGAGGGCATCACCAAGCTCGACCACGCCATCAACGCCGCCCTGCTCCTGGGGCGGGTCAGCCTGGTCAACGGTGACCGCCCGGGCCTGCTGACCTTCGACAGCCGGGTACGCTCCTTCGTCAAGCCCGCCAGCGACCGGGGGCAGATGGAGCGCCTGCTCCACGGCCTCCACGATCTGGAGTCCGACTTCTCAGAGACCAGCGTCCGCCGGGCCCTGGTCTACCTGGACAGCCACCAGCGCAAGCGCTCGCTGGTGATCCTGCTCACCGACTTCGTCCACGGCCAGGCCGACGAGTCCCTGGTCGCCTCCGTCCTCGGCATCGCCCGCCGTCACCTGGTCCTCTTCGTGGCCCTGCGCGACCCCCTGCTGGACGAGATGGCCACCGCCATGCCTGACCGGGTCGAGGACGCCTTCGCCAAGGTCGTCACCCAGGGCCTGGAGGAAGACCGCCGCGTCGTGCTGCGCACCCTGTCGCAGCGCGGTGTCCGCACCCTCGACCTGCAGCCGATGCAGGTGACGCAGAAGGTGATCAATCGGTATTTGCAGTTGCGGCAGGGGATCTAGTCGGAGTCGGAGTCGGGGTCGGAGTCGGAGTCGGAGTCGGAGTCAGAGTCGGAGTCGGAGTTCTCGGAAACGGCCTCGGTCTCGGTCTCGGACACGGCCCCGGACTCCGACACCGACACCGACACCGACTCCGACTACTCCCCGTCCTTCACACCCAGCCCCGCCCCCCCCCCCCCCCCCGGGGGGGGGGGCGCCGCGGGGAGGGAGCACCCCCCCCCCCCCCCCCGCCCCCGGCCCC
>CAZITQ010000024.1:0-3925 GCA_964542165.1 uncultured Rickettsiales bacterium | reverse complement strand
GGTGTTTGTCGTCTCCCCCTTGCCCGTCATGGGGTTGGGGCGTGGGGGGGTGGTGGCGGCGCTCCCACCCTTGACGGGCAGGGGGGAGACGAAGGGCGGCCTTGGTCACCCGCAGACAGGGAGGTGCTCCGTGACCACGAAGAACGAAACCGGGAACCGGAACGGATTCATCGCCCACGATGTGGCGCTGCGAGCGGCAGCTCAGGTCTTCGACCTGCTGAGGTCGGTCCCGCCGGACTGCCGGGACCTGGCGGACCAGGCGAGGAGAGCGGCGGCCAGCGTCAGCTTGAACCTCGCGGAGGGGGCGGGGCGGGCAGGCAAGGACCGCGTTTATCACTTCCGGGTCGCCTACGGATCGGTGAAAGAGGCCGAATCGGCGCTGACGCTTCTGGTCGCCGTGGCCCCAGTCGACGTCGGCAAGGCACAGGCGTCTCTTCGAATCCTGGACAGACTCGGAGGATTGATCTGGGGACTGATTCGGCGGCCGGGTTCGGGGATGGCAGGAGGAACCTGAGAACCGGTGTGATTCCCAGCTTGCGGGACTGCGCCGTTCACCTCGGGCCCATCCTTCACCTCAGATACAGGTTCCCGTCCCCACGCACACGAAGCTGGCGATGCCCGGGTAGGAGTGGGGCACCTCGCCGGCGAGGATGTCGAAGGGGTTGTTCTCGGTGGGGCCCTCTCCCCAGTCGGTGTCGACGCTGGTGAGGACGTGGTGGGGGGCGATTCCGAGACAGACCGCGCCTCCCCCCTGGGACACGACGGTGGAGTCGACGAGATCGAGGTTGACGAAATCGGGCGAGGAGTCGAGGGCGATGCCGCCGCAGGAGCCGGCGTCGTTGCCGTCCAGGGTGGTCGAGTCGAGGGTGCAGTCCAGCTGCGTCAACGGCCCTCCGAGCTGCAGTGCCCCCCCCGATTCGGCGGCGTAGTTGGCCCGGAAGACCGTGTCGGTGATGGTCAGCTCCGTGTCCTGCCAGCCACCGGTGCCGATGGCGCCCCCCTGGGTACCCGCCAGGTTCAGGTCGAACGTGCAGCCCTCGATCTGCGCCGCGATCGGCAGGGCGTCAGGAGCCGACGCCGTGCCGATGTCGACCGCACCGCCGGCGGCCTGTGCGGTGTTGGACTGGAACACCGTGTCGGACAACTGCAGCGACCCGCCGCTGTTGCTGACACTGACCGCACCGCCACTGGCCGTGGTGGCGTTGCCCTCGAAGTGGCTCGAGGTGATCGACAGCTCGGCCGCGCTACAGTGGACCGCACCCCGGTCCCCGTTGGAGACCAAGATGCTGCGGTGGATGTTCAGGACCACGTCGCCGCCCTGCCGGATGGCGCCTCCCCCGACGCTCGCGGCGTTCTCCTCGAAGACGCAGTCCGTCACCCACGCGGTGCGAGGGGCCTGCCCGGCCCCCCCCAGATCCAAGCCACCGCCGAAGGACTCGGCCCGGTTGTCGTGGAACGACGAGTTGGTCATCGTGAGTTCGAGGGGTCTCGACCCGTCTACGGAGAGGCCACCGCCCGCGTACTCGGCTACGTTCCCGGAGAAGGCGACGCCGTCGAAGTCGGCAACGGTGTGGATGTGGGAGGGCGAGAGGTAGATCGCGCCGCCGTCGTTCCCGCCCGCCTCGTTGCCCTCGAAAACCGTGTCCTGGACATCGACCGACAGGGTCGGTTGCGGATCACCGGCCGGTGCCTCGTCCACGATGCACAGCGCGCCGCCGTCGCCTTCCGCCCACCCGTCCGTGAACCGGCACCCGTGGATGGTCAGATCCACGGCCAGGGAACAGACCGCGCCTCCACACATGTTCGAGCAGGTGGGAAACGGCTCGTAGGTGGCGGCGCCGTCGGCGAATCCCAGGTCGCGCAAGACCAGCGCCGCGGGTGCGCTGATCTCGAGGATCCGAGACGAACCCGCCCCGGAGAGCACCGTGTCCTCGGGATCTCCGGTCCAGGATCGGATCTCCAGCGCGATGTCGCGGTCGAGCACCGCCTGCGTCGGGTGCGTACCGGGACATACCGTGATCACGTCCCCGTCGACGGACTCGTCCAGCGCGCTCTGAAGGGTGTCGTGGTCGTTTTCCGCGACCACGGCCACCTCGGCATGTCCGACGCCGTTGCAGTTGGAGTCGATGCCGTCGCAGGGGATCTCGGCCGCTCCCGGGTAGATCGATCCGTCGCCGTCGTCGCAGTCTCCCTCTCCGACCGTCCAGCCGTCCCCGTCGCCGTCCACGCCTTCGGTGTGGTCGTCGTCGTCGTCCACCGCCGAGTCGTCGTCCGCAGACGCGTCGTCGTCGCCTGAGACGTCATCATCCCCCGGTGTGACGTCCTCCCCCGTCGGACACCCGAGCACGCCAGCGAGGATGCCCAGCAGGATCGCGAGACGCATCACTACCGTTGTCCTCTCCGGATCATGACGCGCCTCCTCCCTGGACGGAGGATAGCAGTCGGATCCGACGGGGAGTACGCGCCCGGATTTCGCTCTCTGAAACTTCCGCGGTACGGAAGTTGCGGCCGCCACGGTCTTGCGAAGCGGCGCTTTCTTCCCCGCGACGGAAGAAACGAAGGTGTCGGCCAGGCGGCGCCCGCCGCCCTGGGAGTCGAGCAACACGCGAGATAGAATGCAAACGAGAGGGGAATCTCATGCGCTTCGTGATCTCGTTCGTGGTCCTGTCGGGGGTCCTGCTGTCGGGGTGTCCGACCGAGGAGGAGGGCGAGTGCTCTCCGGGTGAGACCCAGCTGTGCTACTGCACTGGCGCCGTCGAGGGGGTTCAGGAGTGCAACGCGGAGGGGACGGGTTGGGACGAGTGCGACTGTGGACCGGGGGACGACGACACCTCCGGCGACGACGACACCACGGGGGACGACGACGCGACCGGGGACGACGACACGTCCGGAGACGATGACAGCACGGGTGACGACGACACGTCCGGTGACGACGACGCCACGGGGGACGACGACTCCACGGGGGACGACGACTCGACCGGTGACGACGATTCCACGGGCGACGACGACTCCACGGGGGACGACGACACCGCTCCGGTGGACGGCGACGGTGACGGCTGGGACGAGACCGTGGACTGCGATGACGGCGACCCCGATCTCAACTGGGACGACGCGGACGGTGATGGCGTCGCCACCTGCGACGACGACTGCGACGATGCAGAGCCGACGGTGTTCCCGGGGAACGCCGAAGCATGCGGGGACGGTCTGGACAACGACTGCGACGGCGACGTCGACCAGCTCGATGCCGAGTGCTCCACGTCTCTCATCTGGACCCATGTCGCGCTCGGCGGGGTGGGCCAGTACGACGTCTACCGCGGTTTCGGATGCGGTGTCCTGGACGACGAGAGCATCGAGTGCTGGGGCGACGACCAGTACTGGCAGGCGACCCCGCCGGAGGGGACCTTCCTCCAGGTGGAGGCGGGCCTGGCCCACGCGTGCGGACTGGCGACGGACGGGTCGATCGAGTGCTGGGGGCGCGACGTGCACGGCGAGGGCACGCCGCCGGTCGGGACCTTCACCCAGGTCACGGCCAACTACTACCTGTCGTGCGGAATCGCCACGGACCAGTCCGTCGAATGCTGGGGTACCAACGACTACGGTGAGTCCAGCCCACCCCTGGACTCCTTCGAGCAGATCGCCGCCGGCGGCTATCACGTGTGCGGGGTGACCGACACCGGCGATGCGGTCTGCTGGGGAACCGACGGCGCCGGTCAGAGCTCCCCACCGCCGGGCTCGTACACCCAGGTGACATCGGGGTACGGCCACAGCTGCGGCCTCCTCGTCGACGGCTCGATCGAGTGCTGGGGCGACGACGGCAGCGACCAGCTCGACGCCCCGACCTACGACACCTGGGTGGCCATCGGATCGTCTTGGAACCACACCTGCGCGGTCCGGGACGACGGCCTGGTCCACTGCTGGGGCGGCA
>CAZITQ010000023.1:0-60833 GCA_964542165.1 uncultured Rickettsiales bacterium | reverse complement strand
CCATCACCGGGGTGTCGATCTCGACCGGCTCCTCGGTCTCCACGAAGAGGCCCTTCATGGAGATGTTGGTCGCCTTGCCCTGGAGCTCACCGTCGGACCAGTCCACCTGGGCCAGCAGGGTCGGCACCCCGGTCTCCCCGCCGTCTCCCGATCCGTTCCCTCCGGGCAGCAACATCGCCCGCTCCCTCCGTGCGCGATCCCCCCTGGAGAACCATCGGCCGCCCCGGGCAGGACTTGAGTCCGGTGGTTGAATACGCGGTCCAGGCCCCCTAGTCTGGTCCGGGCCGGCGGAGCGAGACGGGTCGCCGCCGGCTACCAGTTGCCCCGTCCGAGTGCCCTGGAGGTCGACCGATGGCTGCGGAAGATTCCGGCGGCTGGCGCTTCTCCCGCGCCTTCTGGACCGCCAACTACGTCGAGGTACTGGAGCGGGCGGCCTGGTTCGGGGTGTTCGTCGTCATCACCCTGTACCTGTCGCGGATCCTCGGATTCGGCGACTTCCCCGCGGCGGTTCTCTCGGGTGTGCTCTCCGCCGGGCTCTACCTCCTGCCGACCTTCAGCGGGGCGTATGCCGACCGGATCGGGTTCCGCAAGGCGCTGATGCTGGCCTTCGGGCTGCTGACCATCGGCTACGCCAGCATGTGGGTCCTGCCCACCTTCCTCGAGGCGGCCGACCTGGTCCGCTACGGCCAGGGGGTGGGGTACACCGCCCTGGCCATCGGCTACGGCCCCGAGGAGCTGATCACGGGCTACGAACATGCCGAGGGCCTGGACGTGACCTTCACCGGGCTGGAGGAGAGCGCCTACAAGTGGCTCTTCGTGCCGATCATGCTGGTGGTGATGGTCGGGGGATCCTTCATCAAGTCGGTGATCACCGGCACCGTGGCCACCGAGACCACGGCCATCAACCGGGCCCGGGGGTACTCGATCTTCTACGCGATGGTGAACATCGGCGCGTTCTCGGGCAAGACCATCGTCTATCCCCTGCGGTCCAGCCTGGGCAGCGAGGGGCTGGTCGTCCTCAACCTGTTCGCCGCCGGGATGACCCTGCTGGCGCTGATCCTGGTGACCCTGTTCTACCGGGCGGCGGCCAGTTCGAGGGAGCGCAAGACGATCGGGGAGATCTGGACCGCCCTGATCGCGGTCTGCACCCGGGGCCGGCTGGTGGCGCTGACCATCATCGTGACCGGGTTCTGGATGGTCCAGCACCAGCTGTACGCCACCATGCCCAAGTACGTGATCCGCATGGCGGGGGAGGGCTCGTCGCCGTCGTGGTACGCCAACGTCAACCCGGCGGTGGTGGTGCTGACCGTGGCCCTGGTGACCCACCTGATGCGCAACCGCAAGGCGGTCACCTCGATGACCGTGGGCATGTTCATCATGCCCCTGTCGGCGTTCTGCATGGCTGCGGGCAACATGCTCCCCGACGGGACCGTCCTCGGGCTCCACCCGGTGGCCTTCATGATGATCGTCGGCATCGCCTTCCAGGGCTTCGCCGAGAGCTTCATCTCCCCGCGCTACCTCGAGTACTTCTCGCTGCAGGCGCCCAAGGGGGAGGAGGGGCTCTATCTGGGATTCTCCCACCTGCACTCCTTCCTCTCGTCGATCCTCGGGTTCAGCCTATCGGGGATCCTGCTCGAGAAGTTCTGCCCCGCCCGCAAGGGCTTCGACACGGTGGCCGAGTGGGAGGCGGCCAAGGCCAACGCCCACTACATCTGGTTCGTGTTCGTCGCCATCGCCCTGGCGTCGGCGATCTCGCTGATCGTGTTCGGGATCGTCACCTCGCGGCTCGACGCCAAGGAGGCGACAGCGGGGGATTCCTAGGGTTCGAACTCGTTGCGCACGCTGGTGTAGGTCTCCCCGGCCTCCACCGTGAAGCTGTGCTCGATGGTCTGGGGGGTCGAGCAGCGACCGCACTCCAGCTCGACGTGGTGGGGGCCGGGGGCGACCGCGTAGTTCTTGATCGGGGAGTTGCGGACGTACTCGCCGTCCAGGCGCACACGGCACCACGGCTTGCAGTTGAGCGTGACGTAGCCCGACTCCAGGCCCATGGACTCGAACACCCGGTCGGGATCCGCGGCGAGGAAGACCTGGTGGACCCGATCGGGCAGCTCGCGGTGGTGGAAGCTCACCTGACCGTCCCGCAGCGTCGCGGCGTGCGCGGCCTGGCCCTCGAACTTCACCCCGTCCCACAGCGTGCCGTCCTCGCTCATCCCCCCCGTCGGCACCATCTCGCCCTGGACCATCACGAAGTCGCGGGCGCGCAGGCGCTGGCGGTCGGGGGGAGCGGGCACCCGGATACTGGCCCTTGGTGTCTCGTCGGTGAGCTGGTGCACCCACACCGCTGTGCCCACCGGGGTGGCGTGCCCCGGCGCCTCCCAGCGCATGGGGGACAGGGGCTGCAGGGTAACCTCGACCAGCTGGGACACCTCTCCGGGGGCGTACACCAGCGCCGTGCCGTCCGGCAGCGAGACCTCTCCGCCATCGGGACCGATCCAGGCGGTCACGCATCGCTGGTCACAGACCGTGTCCCGGGCGACGCGTTTGCGCTCCACCAGGGACGGATCTCCGGAGGACTGCTCGTACGCCGTTCGCTCCTCCGTCCGCGGGGGCGTCGTCTCGCTCCCCCTGGGGGCACCCGGGCAGTCCAGATCGTCCAGGCGCGGCCACGGAACGCGCCCGGGGGTGGGGAGGGGACCCACGGGCGGGAGAAGGGTGTCGCGCAGCTCGGCGGAACGCAGCTCCGCGTGGCGGGCCTGGATCTCGGTGAGGCCAAACCGGGCGCCGGTGTCGCCGGCCCCGGTCGCCAGGGACCAGGCCTGGGCCTCGACGGGGGACGGTTCCGACGTTCGCTTCAGGTACAGCTCGACCACCTGCTCCTGGGCCTCGGGGCTGCCGTGGGTGGCCGCGCGGGTCATCCACTCGACCGCGGCCCCCTCGTCGCGGTCGAAGCCGTGGAGCCCGCACCAGTGGGCGATGGCGGTCCAGTGCTCCGCCGGGGCGTGGCCGGCCTGGGCCGCCCGCTCGATGCCCAGCAGCCCCTCGTGGCGCAGCACGCTCGCCTGCGCGCTGTCCTCCAGGCGGTCGGCGGTGCGAACGGCCCACAGGCCCCGCAGGTACCACGCGGGGGGGTAGTCCTTGGCGGCGGCGTCCCGCAGGCGTCGGGGCTCCTCGGTGGACCCCCGACGGGCGAGGACCGGATAGGCATCCTCCACCGCCAGGACGGTCAGGGCGGGGGGGTAGCCCTGGCGGGCCGAGAGCGAGAAGTACTCCTTGGACTGGGCCTCGATGTCCGCGTTGGCCATGCCCTCCAGGTCCCCGCGGCGGACGTACTTCTCGCCGTACGCCCAGCGCACCCCCATCGCGTACTGGGCCTGGGCGTTCCCCCACTCCGCCCGCTGCTTGAGGTCCATGTAGTCGGCCGCGAGGATCTCGTCGACGCTCGCCACGCCGTACAGCGGTGGCTCGTCGGTCAGGTCCCACCCCGGATTGCGGACCGAACGGCTCCAGATCCCGTACCCGACGAGCGCGATCGCCAGCAACGCGGCGCCCGCGAGCACCCAGCGCATCGGGATCTTGAACTTCTCGCCCTCCGCCCGCTCCAGCCGGGCCACCTGGGGACGCGGTTTCCGGGGCGGCGGCGCGACCGGTCCTGCGCCGTCCGCCGGACGGTCAGGCCCAGGTTCCGGGGTGGACGCGTCGTCCGCATCCTCCGTGGATCCCTCGCCCGGGCCGTCGTCGGACGTCGGGGCGTCGTGGGGGTGCGGGAGCGCCGAGCGGGCGTACATCGTCCCGCACTCGGGGCAGCCGTAGTAGCCGCCCGCGCCCTCCTCCTCCCATACGTGTCCGCACTTCTTGCACTCGGCTTGCATCCGGTGGAGCCCTCCCGGGACAAGGATCGCCCGGGATCGGGGTCAGGGGGAAGGGCTCACTCGCAGGGCGCCATCGTCTCGAAGTCCCAGCAGCCCAGGTTGACGTCGTCTCCGTCCACCCGGAAGTGGAATTCCTTCTCCCGGTTGTCCAGCTGGGGACAGACCAGTCGGACCGTGTGGTCCCCCCCCTCGAGGGCCCTCTTCCTGAGCAGGAAGTTGTCCCCGAGGTGGGCTCCGTCGAGGTAGATCCGCGCCCAGGGGCGGGTGCGCAGGGTCAGGGTGCCGGGATCGGCGGTCGCGGCTGGCGTGGGGGTCTCGGTGGCGTCCTCGGTCTCGGTGACGTCCTCGGCCTCGGTGACGTCCTCGGTCTCGGTGACGTCCTCGGTCTCGGTGACGTCCTCGGCCTGGGTGACGTCCTCGGCCTGGGTGACGTCCTCGGCCTGGGTGACGTCCTCGGCCTCGGTGACGTCCTCCGTCTCGGTGACGGCCTCGGTCACGTCCTCGGCCTCGGTCACGGTCTCGGCCTCGGTCTCGGACTCGGCCTCGGACTCCGTCGCATCTCCTCCCCCGCTGGGCCCGCTTCCCGCCCCGCCTCCGATCCACCCCTTCGCCAGCGCCCACCCGAACAACCCGATCCCCCCGAGGAGGAGCAGGATCAGCACCACGACCAGCGCCCCGAGCCCGATGGCGGCGAGGGAGGTCCGCGTGAGGGGCGCGCTGCCGCCGCGCTCGTCGGCCGAGACCGGATCCGCCGCGCCGTCATCCGCCTCCAACCGGTCGGCCGGAGCCGGCAGGGGAGGTCGCGGGATCTCGTCGTCCGCCGGCTTCCCCCCCGCCCCGAAGAACGGCACGGTCGTGTCGTGCTCGGAGATCGGGGGTCGGGCGGCGCCGTCCGCCGGTCGGGAGGTGTCCACGTCGGGGGTGCGCGTCTGCCGGCCCGTGAAGGAACCGCCCGCCAGGTCCGACTCCAGGTCCAGGTCGGACACCCCGCGGATATCGTGCCAGTGGGACCGGTCCACCCGGTCCAGCAACTCGGCGATCAGCTGGGACATCTCCACGTCCACCGGGTGCTCGGCGGACAGGCGCCGGAGATCGGCGGCCATGGCCCGTGCGTCCGGGTACCGCTGCTCGGTGTCCCGCTGGAGCGCCCGCGCCAGGATGGCCCGACATCCCGGCAGCACGGACTCCGCGTGATCCAGATCCCGTCGGATGTCGCCCTTGAGGATCATGTGGGCCAGGGGCAGCAGCGAGTCGGCGTGGAACAGGGGCCTGCCGGTGAGCAGTTCGTACCACACCACCCCCAGCGAGAAGATGTCCGAGGCCGGCGAGATGTTCTCGGCCTGGATCTGCTCGGGCGACATGTAGCGGGGGGTGCCCTTGGCCATCCCGACCTGGGTCGAGCGTCCCTGGTTGGACGTGGCCTTGGCGATGCCGAAGTCCAGGATGCGGGCGGTGCCCTCGCCATCGACGATGATGTTGGAGGGCTTGATGTCCCGGTGCACGATGTGGAGCGGCCGCCCGTCCAGATCCTTGAGCTGGTGGGCGTGGTGGAGTCCCCGGCAGACGTCGGTGGCCAGCGAGATCGCCGCCGAGCGGGGCAGCTTGAACCCGTGGTCGCGCTCCAGCGCGATCACCTCCGCCAGGGTCGGCCCCTCGATGTAGGGCATGGCCAGGTAGTACCGGCCGTCCACCTCGCCGAACTCCACGGTGTCCACGATGTTGCTGTGCTGCAGCAGGCCGCCGATGCGGGCCTCGTTGGCCATGGACTCGACGAAGCGGGGATCCGAGTCCACCACGTTCGACCGGATGGTCTTCAGCGCCAGCCGCTTGGCGAACCCGAGGGGGCCTGGCAGGAGGGCCAGGTACACCGTGCCGAATGCACCGCGGCCCAGCCTGCGGATGATCCGGTACTTGCCGAAACGGGCGCCCGGGGCGGCGGACGCGGGCTCGTCGCTCCCCGCGTTCATGGGGGGGATTCTAGCAGTAGTCGGGGGTTCAGAGGCCGTGGCCGCGGAAGAGGAAGGCGCAGCCCTGGGACTCCACACCGCCGTCGGTGGCGCCCAGCAACAGGTCGCCGCGCCCGTCGCCGTCCAGATCCCCGGCTCCGGCGACCACCACCGCCGAGTCCAGGATTGCCTGCGCCGGATCGGCCCCGGGGAGATCGCGGAAGGTGGCGTCGGCGGTGGACATCGACAGCGGACCACCCGCGGTGAGGGTGGACGCGTGGAAGAGGTAGGCGGCCACGGGATCGGCTCCGATGGCCTCGTCGATGCCGATGACGGCCTCGGCCCGGCCGTCCCCGTCCAGGTCCGTCAGGGCGACGGAGGCCCCGGCCATCTCGCGGACGGTCGCCCCCTCGATCACCACCACGTCGTCCCCCGACTCCAGGTCCACGGTCCGATCCAGGGGTCCGAGCACCAGGTAGGCGCGCCCCGCATTGGTCTCGTCGATGTAGTAGCTCCCGGGGGCCCCGACGAGGGCGTCTTCGGTTCCGTCGCCGTCCACGTCCAGGCCGCCGGCGACCGACGAGCCAGCCCCCCGGTGTCCGTCGCTGTACCAGACCCCCAGGGCCGCGTCGTCGATGTCGTGCTCGCCGCGGAGCGACCCCGGGACCACGTACACGGATCCGGACGAGCTGGTCCCGATCCAGTCCAGGGGGGCGCCCACCAGCAGGTCGGCGAGGCCGTCCGCGTCCACATCGCCCGCCCCCGCGAGCGCGGTACCGGCGTACATGCCGTCGTCGTCCGCGGGCCCGGCGGTCAGCCCCCGCACGATCCCGTCGGCGAGGGCCAGGCTCGTCCCTTCGGCGGGGGGGGAGAGCAGCAGGTACGCGGATCCCTCGTTGTGGTCCCCGGACCGTGGAGATCCGACGGCGACGTCGGCGTCCCCGTCCCCGTCCAGGTCTCCGGGGATGCAGACCGCCGATCCTGCGAAGTCGATGGGCTCCTCGCCCTCCCAGTAGGTCGTGGATGCGCCGAGCAGGACGTCGTCGTCACCCGCGGCGGCGCCGCTGACCAGGAACACCGCGCCGTGGGCGGTGCCGTGATCCCATGCGCCCATCAGCAGGTCGTCGATGCCGTCGCCGTCCAGGTCGGCTCCGCCCGCCATCGCCCACCCCGAAGACTCGTCACCCGCGTCCACGATGTCGTGCACCTGGGCCGCGTTCGGATCGATCTCGCCCTGGACCTCCCCCAGGATCACGTGGGCCCCCCAGCCGTCCATCCCCACCAGCAGGTCCCCGTGGCCGTCCTGGTCCAGATCCCCCGCGGCGGCCACGCCGCTGCCCAGGAAGTTCCAGTAGACCGATCCGGCGATCCAGGCGTCGGCGTCCGCCAGCGCCACGTCCCCCGAGAGACCACAGCCGTTGGCGGTCCCGTCGCAGTCGTTGTCCACGCCGTCGTCGCAGATCTCGTCCGCGCCCGGGTGGACCCCCGCGTCGCCGTCGTCGCAGTCGCCGCTGCAGCTGTCCACCCCGTCGCCGTCCCCGTCGTCCGGGTTGAGGGTTTCGTCGGTGTCGTCGCAGTCCCCGCCGCAGACGGGCGTGCCATCGCCGTCCGCGTCCTCCTCGTCCTCGCCCGGCGCGCCGTCGCAGTCGTCGTCGATGCCGTTACAGGCCTCCTCGGCCCCCGGGTGCACCGCCGGATCGGCGTCGTCGCAATCCGCGTCGGCCGTGGTGCAGCCGGTCACCGCGAACGCCGCCTGTCCGTACCCGTCGCCGTCCACGTCGACGCAGTCGTCCACGGCGTCGGAGATGCCGTCGCCGTCCGCGTCGCATCCGGGCACATCGGGGTGGGGGAAGCAGGCGGCGAGGGGGGCGAGGGCCGCCAGCAGCGGCAGCGCGAGCCAGCGCTCGGCCACCCTCGTCGGTGCGATCGTGGGCACGGCGCGGATCACGGGCGGACCCCCCGACCCTCGATGCGTATCCGGACGCCCCCCAGCAGGGGCATGACGCCCCTGCCGTCGGCGGGAGAGGCGGCGGCCCAGCCCCTCGGGTCGGGGACCAGGTAGCCCCCCAGCGAGACCGTGTGTCGCCGGCCCGCTCCCACCGCACCCACCGGGATCGCGACGACCATCATCGTGCCACCGGCCGCCAGCAGGCCGACCCCCAGGCGCGCGCGATCACCGGCGCTCTTCCAGGTGTTGTACAGCTCGAAGCTCCCCGGATCCGGATGCCCCTCGCAGGGGAAGGGGCCCAGCTCCCCGCTCTCGACGCCGTCGTGGAGTGTCCGGGCCTCGTCGCCGGCGATGCCCGCGATCAGCGCCCCGGCGACCGTGAGACCGGCGCCGGCGCCCAGGAGGACACCCGCCGCCACCCGTCGGCTGCGGATGCGTTCCACGGAGAGTCCGACGAGGCCGGCCACCACCGACCGCGCGACGGGCGGTGTCGCCAGCGCCACCGGGTGCGGGGAATCCGGGGTGACCCGCCAGACCCACAGCGCGGGATCCGCGACGGCCACGAGGTGGACGGTTCCTCCGTCCTGCCCCCCTGCGAGGGCGCTGGCCAGGGCGGCGGCCTCGGTTTCGGTCAGATCGCCCCGTTCGGAGACCGCCGGGGCGACCACCGCCGCCGGCTCCCCCTCCCGGGTGACCAGGGAGATGGCCAGGGTCGGTCCACCCACCGCGCCGATCACCTGCACCAGATGGCGTCCCGCGGCCAGCTCGACGGAGGCCCCCCCGGAGCCGGCCTTCAGACCGTCGATCCACACCTCGTCGCCCGGCGCGGCGAGCACGCGGACGGGGGCGTGGCGGGTCCGAACCACGTCCGTGGCGACCTGGGCGAAGAGGATCTGGGCGTCGGGGGGGAACTCGTCGTCCCAGGGGTGGTGGGGATCGATGGCGAACACCCGGGTGAACGCCTCCCGCGCCCGTTGTTCGTCCCCCTCGGCAAACGCCAGGACCGCCTCCACGAAGTCGGCCCGGGCCAGGGCCCGCGGATCCACGGGCTCCACCAGGCACGCCTGCATGTCCACCGCCCGGCGAATGAGGGGGTCCACGTCATCGGCCATGAGGGTGGCGCGGTAGAGTTCGTCCAGCTCGCGCTGGTAGGCGCCTGCGTCCCGTCGCTCCTCGTCGCAGGTGGCGCCCGGGGCTCCGAACGCGGTCAGTTCCGCCTGGGCGAGCAGCGTGGCCAGGTGCACCGGTGGGGAGTCCAGCGGGACGGGGGGGTCGAGCAACGCCATCAGCGATGCGATCCGCCCCGCGGCGTCGGGGCTGGCCGGGAGGCCGGTGTACACCACAGCCGGTGTGTGGGGGTCGTCCCCCCGGGCCACGCCCGCGGGCAGTCCCGTCGCGACGACGATCACAAGCGCCAGCAACCGGCCCCAGACGTCGGTGTTCGCCACGGTCCGTTCCTCTCGTCCCCCCCGGCCGCGTGGGCGGGCGGGCGAGCAAGATGATACTCCGCCCGGGGCGGTGCTTGTCGACGCCGTGCGACGGGGAGCCTTGATCCCCGGGGGCGCACGTGCCCAAGATTCCGGCAGCGAGGGGCTCGAGACCGAGGGAGGCCAGACCACATGCGAATCCTGCCAACGTTATGCGCCGCTGCCGTTCTCGGTCTCGCGGCGGTTCCGGGCTGCCCGGTGAGCCCCGATGCCGGCGGTGCGGGCCAGCCGGTGAAGGTGAACGAATCCGACCCCGGCCAGGGGGGAGGGGCAGACGCAGCCTCCAGCGCGGTGGCCACGGTCTCGGGGGTCGTGGGTGGCGTGCTGGACGAGAGCGCGCTGGAGGGCGTGGAGGTGTCCCTGGACGGGAAGGTCCTGACCACCACCAGTTCCAGGGGGAAGTTCGAGGCCGGGGTTCCCGCGGGCGCAGAGATCGCGATCCGGTTCGAGAAGGAGGGGTTCGTTCCCCTCTTCCTGCCGGCGCAGCTGGACGCGGACGAAGGGGTCCGGCAGCTGGCCGAGGTGTACCTGCTGCCGGAATCGCTGGTCACCCAGCTTCCGGGAGCGGAGGGCGCGTCGCGCTCGAAAGAGGCGATGCTCCTGGTGGAGCTGGACCACGTCGAGGACGGGGGAGGTCAGGCGGTCAAGCTGTCCACGGGGCACGGTCCGTCCTACCTCCTGGGCACGGACGGGGGATTCGTGGCGGGCAACTCCGTGCCGGCCACGGGGGTGGACGAGAGCCTGATGGTCCTGTTCCTGGACGTGGAGGGCACGGCGACCCAGCTGGCGGTCAGCGGCCCCGGCGGCCGGTGCAACCCCGTGGGAACCGAGGCGATCGGCGACGGGACGGTGGCGATCAGCCCCGGGGGGATGACGTACGTCTACGTCAGCTGTGCTCCGGTCGAGGAATCACCCGCCGGATCCGGGCCGCCGCCGGGAGCCGGCACGCCCCGCCCGGGCGACGGCGCGCCCGCCCCCGGGGGTCCCCCACCACCGGGCGCGGACGACCACCCGCCCGGAGGCGCGACGCCCCCGAGCCCCTGATCCGCCGCAAAGGCTCCCGCCCGCGCCGGCCCGGGCCGCTCAGGGGGGCGTGCACTGGCCACGGTCGTACCCCGCACCGCAACCCCAGCAGACGATGTGGCCATCGTCCCGCACGCCGCAGGTGTGGGCAGATCCCCCGTCCAGCTGGACGAAGGAGCCCCCCGGGGCGAGGGTCTGATCGGCCCAACCGTCCCCCCAGCAGCTGACCTGACCGTTCGTGTCGGTCCCGCAGACGTGGTACCAGCCCACCCCGAGGGTGGTCAGCGGCTGGTCCGCCGTCACGTCCGACAGGAAGGTCCAGCACAGCAGCTCGCCGTCCCCGCGCAGGCCGCAGGTGTGGATCGAACCCGCACCCAGATGGGCGAAGGTCCCCCCCGGTGCTTCCAGCTGTCCGAAGACCGCCTGGCCCCAGCAGGTCACCGATCCGTCCCCGAGGATCCCGCAGGTGTGCTTGTGTCCGGCGGCGACGGCGGTGAACGTCTCCGCTGGCGGGCTCCCCTCCCCCCAGTCGTTGTGGCCCCAGCAGGCGATGGAGCCGTCCACACGCAGGGCACAGGTGGTGTACCAGGCCGCCGACACCTCGAGGTAGTCGCCCGGGGTCGGGGTGGACTGGCCGTACAGGTCGCTCCCCCAGCAGTGCACGCCGCCGGCGGGGTCCAGCCCGCACGAGTACTTGGCGCCACAGCGGATGGAGGCCAGCTGGATCGGGGGCGGCTGGATCTGCTCCCAGTCGTCCTCGCCCCAGCAGACCACGTCCCCGGCACCGTCCAGCCCGCAGGTGTGGTCCTCACCGGTACACACGGCGGTCCAGCCGCCGCTGGTGGAGACCTGGGCGTCGTCTCCTGCGCTGTCGTCGTCCCCCGCGCTGTCGTCGTCCCCCGCGCTGTCGTCGTCCCCCGCGCTGTCGTCGTCTCCGGAGATGTCGTCGTCCCCGTCGTCGTCCACGACCGTGAAGTCGTCGTCCGGTTCGCAGCTGACTCCCGCGAGGAGGGCGAGGAACAATCCGACCAGCGGGGTGGTCGCACGACGGGTCGGCCGGGGCATCATCGCTCGACCCTCGTACCGCGCCCGCCGGACGTCGGCGGTACCCCGGGGAGGTGGAAGCAGGTGCGTACCGATGCCACCTCGAGGCCCACGGCGTCTCCGGTGGCGAGGACGGCCTCGGCCCGTCGGAAGCGGCTCAACTCGTAGGTCGCGAACCCGGTTCGATCGGCCAGGTAGAGGTCCACCAGTTCCGCGGCCACCGTGAGCTCGCCGTCGTCCTCGGTCACGCAGCGGAGCATCGGGCCGTTGCCCGCGTGCATGAAGGTGAACATCTCCCAGCGAATGGTGGCACCGCCCGATGCCGGGCTCCACTCCAGGTCGAGGGCCGTCCCGGGGGTCAGCTCCAGCTCGCAGGGCACGGCGGACAGCAGGTCCTCCACACCCTCGACGGACACGTCGAAGCCCGGCGTGGCGCCCCCGGCCGCGACCAGCCCGACGGTCGCGTCGGCCGTGAAGAGGGGGAGCCCGGGCGTCCCTTCCAGGTGGTAGTACCCCAGCTCGTCGGGGCTCAAGGAGAGGTCGGATCCCAGCCCGGTCAGGATCAGCTCACCGGCCGGCTGCAGCCCCGGCAGGGGTTCGCAGGCGCCCTCGGTCGTGCACAGGGTCCCCCCCGGGCAGGGGGGGTCGCACAACCCCGGGTCGACCCGATCGATGTAGACGCAGTCACCGGCCTGGGCGACCACTTCCCAGGACTCCAGGGCGATCACCCCCAGGGCCTCTCCGGGAAAGGGGGCGTCGTAGATCCCCCACATCCAGACCAGCGGCTGGGACTCGCCGTACTCGGAGTCCACGTGCCAGTGGAGTACGCGCACCTGACCGAGCAGCCCGGCGTCGTCGCCGGCGGTCGTGTCGTCGTCGTCCGGGGGCGGGGCCGTGGTGTCGTCGTCGTCCATGGGGGCCGGGCAGCCCAGCATCGCCGCCAGCCAGGCGAGCGCGAGCAGCACCCGGAGGATCCCTCTGCCCGAGTTTGCCGGAGAGTCGTTCGTCTCCACGCCCATGCCGATATGATAGCGGTCAGATGGACACCCCGTACCCCTCCGCAGTCAGGTCCCCCCGTCGGGACCTGGTCTGCCTGGTCGCGCTGGGTCTGGCCCTCGGCACCGGCTGCCCTGCCGACGACGACGACAGCGCAGGGGACGACGACTCGGCGGCCGGCGACGACGACACCACCGCGGGCGATGACGACTCCACGTCGGGTGACGACGACACGACCGGCGACGACGACAGCGCGGACGATGACGACACCCCCCCCGAGCTACCACCCGAGGGGCGCCTGACGGTCCACGGCCGGGAACTGCTCGACCACCAGGGACGGACGGTGATCCTGCGGGGTCTCAACGCAGGCGGGCGCAGCCGGATGGCCCCCTACGCGCCCTTCGAGTACGAACCCGGGACGTACGACGAGGAGCTGGCGGCGTACCTGGACCGGATCGACGCCTGGGGGGCGAACGTGTTGCGAGTGCCGTTCTCGTGGCAGGGCATCGAACCGGCCCGAGGGACCTATGACGAGGAGTACCTGCAGCGCATCGACGCGCTGCTGGACGGGGCATGGGAGCGGGGGTTGTGGACGATCCTCGTGTTCCAGCAGGACCGCTACGCCGAGCCGGTGTGCGGCACCGGGTTCCCGTTCTGGACCTTCCAGATCGACGACCTGATCGACCCCTGGTACGAATGCCCCGGCTGGTTCGACGGCTACACCTTCGACGACGAGGTCCGCGGAGCGTTCCAGGACTTCTGGAACGACTGGAACGGCAACCAGACCGCGTTCTTCGAGCTGTGGACCCTGCTGGCGGACAGGCACGCGGACCGGCCCGGGGTGGTCGGCCTGGAACTGATGAACATGCCCGAGGCGGGGTTCGTCAGCGACCGGGAGGAGTGGGTCGCCCTGGAGCTGACCGGGTTCTACGAGGACCTGATCGCCGAGCTCCGGCCGATGTTGCCCCACACGCTGCTGCTGGTGGACGTGCCGGCCCTGGACATCCTCGACGGGGACACCTCCCTGCTGCCGCCGGCGGGGGAAGACCTGGTGCTGGTGACCCACCACTACGATCCCGAGATCCTCTTCGACCTGGTGGAGGGGGGGGACGATCCGGGGCCCACCCTGCACGCATGGGCCGACCTGGCGGAGGCCTGGGGGTGGCCGCTGATGCTGGGCGGCGCCGGTGTCGACCCCACGGTGGGCGGCGCCGGCAGCGCCGCACGCCGCTACCTGGACCCGGTGGACGAGCGCGGGATGCACGCCAGCTGGTGGGACTACAGCGTGGCCAGCGAGCAGTGGAACTTCGAGGACCTGTCGGTGGTCGACGGCGCAGGGGACGAGCGGAGCGCGCTGCTCGCCGGCGTGGTTCGGCCCTACGTGCGGGCGCTGGCGGGCACGGCGGTCCAGCCGCCGAGCTACGTGCTGGCCACCGGGGAGTTCGCGTTCGAGTACTCCCCCGATCCCCAGCTGGGCGTCACGGAGATCGCCGTCCCCCCGTGGCTCTACGGCGACGCTCCCGCCGCGGAGTGCGAGGGCGCGGCCTGCACGTTGGCGGGGGGCGTGTTGACCGTGGACGCCGACCCCGGCGCGCCGGTGGTGCGGGTGGCCGTGGCTCCGGCACCCGGCTGAGTTCCCGGTCCGATGCCGACCAGCTCGATTCCCTCCGGCCGGCCCATGTTCCGCGAGTAGCGTCGATCCGCGGGGCTGCTCCAGTGCTCGTGGACGCCGAGGCTCCCCAGGGGGCGACCGTCACCATCCGGATCGTACCTCGTGCCCGAAGGGGGGGAGTCGGCCAGGGCGGCCTCGATCAGGTAGTTGTCCAGATCCCCCCACATCCAGGGTAGAGGTTCGACCGCGGACTCGGCCGTCAGCAGGTCCAGGGCCACCGAATCGATGGCCACCGGATCCTGGGACAGCAGCAGGGACGAGGTCCAGTGACCGTCGAAGGGCGAGGAGTGCCAGCGCGCCGGGGGACCGTCCTCGGTGGTCCTGGGGGTATAGAGCCCGTCGAGCAGGTACAGCACCGTCTTGCCGCCCAGATCGGGGTGACCCATCAGGTCGACCAGGGGGCTGTAGCGGCCCGTCACGCCACCGCCGCCATCCCTCGCCTGGACGCCCACCGCCGCGTGCAGGAAGGCGGGGCTCCAGCCGTCGTTGATCCCGCCCTCGCGGTACAGCGAGCCGAAGTGGTTCTTGGCGGTCAGCGAGATCCCGGCCAGGGAGTGGGGTTTGAGGACCGACGCGTTGATCAGGTAGGTGGCCGCGGTGACGGCGGCGGGCAGCCGCACCGGGGGATCTTCGGCCCCGACCCCGTCGGGCAGCGCGCCCAGGTGGATCCTCGATGCGGGATCCACGTCGATCACCTCGCGACCGAGCCGCGGCCCCGGGACGACGAACCGAACGCCGAACGTCACCCCCTCCAGGCGTTCATCCCCCTCGGTCGCCTTGCGGATCCAGTTGCGCCCGAGCTGGCGAGAGGCGTCGTACACGGTGATCTTGTCGGGAGGGACGTTGGCGTTGTCGACCAGCTGGACCAGCAGCGCCCGAACCACCAGCGGCGAGGTGTCCCCCTGGGGTTGGCCGTCGCTGTTGGCGTTGACCTTGATCGCGATGCTGTCGCCCGGGGAGTAGCCCGCAGGCGTGCGGCCGCGCTGGCGGTCGACGTGGGTGAAGAGCGCCGTCCAGGCGGCGCGATCGTCCGGGGCGCCGGTCAGCCGCTGCAGGGCGCTGGCCAACAGCGCGTCGAGCCGGGCGGCGTCGACGTGATCCCAGGGCGACGCCCAGCCACCCTCCCACGACGTCGCGTCCGGATCGTGGGCCCAGACGACCCTCCCCGGGTGAACGCCCTGGCCCTGGCCGACCGGGTGGTTGGGAGGGTAGGCGGGGATGTAGGGACTCGACGACGCGGGGGAGGTGATCTCGCCGTCGGGATACCGCCAGGCGTCGTAGGCCTCCAGCAGGCCGAAGACCGTGAGGCCGACCAGGGGGATCAGGGCCGCGACGAACCACCGCCGACGCCGGGGCCGCGTCGACGGATCGGGGCGGGGACCGGCGGGGGAGAGCGACACCAGCCACAGCAGGAAACCGGCGACCAGCGGTGCATTCGCACGCTGACAGGGGTAGGCGGCCCGGGACGGTCTCGGCAGCACGCGCAGGGCGAACCACAGGGTCGCGGCCAGCCCTGCGAGCGGGATCGCCCATTCGAGCGCGGCCCACCCGGGAGACCGGGAGTCGGGTTGCTTGCGGCGCCGGCAGGGGGACGTTGGGGGCAAGATGCTCCTGGGGCGGCCTCGGTTCCATCAAGTGCTGCGTCGTCGCGAGCCTCCCCAGGCCCATAGCGCGACGACAGCCAGCACGCTCCAGCATCCGATCACCATATATACCGCGGTCGGCCGGGCCCGGGAAAGCCGAATCCCATGCCCACGTGCGAGATCTCGCGTCACCGCGCGGCGTTCGCGCGACGTGAGTTCGCGGCCGAAGAACCGGATCTCGGCGATGTCACCGTGGAGGTGCTGATGGTTCCCCGACGTGCCCAGGTACAGGTGGGTGTGTTCCTCCGGGACGGCGTCCGCGCCCCCCGCCCTTGCTCGCGACTCCCCATCCACGGACAGCTGCAGCTCGTCGCCGGTCGTCCAGCACAGCTCGATGATCTCCAGCCGGTCATCGGGATCGGGAGCCGGTGCGCGGCAGTACACGGGGCCCGCGCCGGCGGTCGCGGACTGCGCGGCGCCCACCAGCCGGTCCTCGGGGTCGGCGTGCAGGGACCACATGCGCCGGCTCTCCAGCTCACTGCCCGCGCCGGACCGGTACGACGCGGCCAGATACCACGACCCCCCGGGTCTGGCGGCCCGCCGGCGGCCGACCAGGTAGGCGCAGAACGTGTCGGTCTCCAGGGCCGCGATCGGTCCGGTCTCCAAGCCCAGCAAGCCGCCGAATCGGATCGTGCTCCCGTCCTCCCCGTCCCCGGGCGTCAGGCGCGGCCTCGCGTCGGGGGTGGCTCCGCTGACCGCCTCCACACCCGCGACACGGTCCCTCCAGGTGGCGATCCCGTCGGGGTGGTCCGCGTCTCCGGCCAGGGTGACCTGCTCCGGTCCCGCGACGAACCAAAGGTCGGGCTCCGGGGGGCTCGCGCATCCCCCGAGGGCCAGGGTCAGGAGCGCGGGGGGGACGACTGCCGGTAGGAGTGGAACGCGCATGGAGACCGTCCCATGCTACCCCACGTGCCCGAGCTGGGAGCCCCCCGCCTCGTGAACGCTGTGACGTCCCGCCTCGGTGAGGCGGATCCCATCCCCCTCGGCCCGGATCCATCCCGCGGCCTCCAGGCGCCCGAGGACTCGCTGCAGCCGGCGTCGACTCCACCCGAATCGCCGCCTCAGGCTCGCGTCGGGCTGGGTGGTGGTCTCGTGATCCAGGTGCATCATCAGCAGCTGTCCAGCCAGCACGAGACCCAGCCGCCTGCGGTGTAGCCAGCGGGCGAGGATGCCGTGGCGCGGCGAGAGCAACAGAGCCGTCACGAAGAGCAGACCGGCCGCGACCGCGATGGCCCCGGCGATGGAGCTGTCCCACCACCGGGCCAGCCCGTACCCGCCCAGGGCGGACGTCACACCGAGCAACACGGAGAGCCCGATCATCCAGCCCAGGCGGTCGGTCAGCAGGTACGCGGTGGCCGGCGGCACGATGAGCATCGCGACCACCAGGATCGCCCCTACCTGCTCGAACGACCCGACCACCGTGAGGGACACCGCGCCCATCAACAGGTAGTGCAGGAGTATGGGAGAGAAGCCCAGGGTCGCGGCCAGGGCCGGATCGAAGGTGGAGATCTTGAGCTCCTTGAACAGGCCCACGACCAGCAGCAGGTCCAGGAGCAGGACCGCGCCGCCGACCCAGAGCCCCCGCGGCCCCAGCTGGCGCCCCCCCAGCTCCAGGGTGTCCCAGGGGGCGTAGGCGATCTCGCCGTAGAGCACGCAGTCCAGGTCCAGGTCCACCGAGGACGCGAAGCGGGTCACGAGGATCACGCCGACCGCGAACAGGGCGGGGAACACCACGCCCATCGAGGCGTCCGAGCGCAACCTGCGGGTCCGGTTGAGGGTCTCGACCAGGAACACGGTGATCAGCCCCAGGATCCCCGCGCCGATCAGCATCGCCAGGGTGGATCGTTCACCGCTGATCAGGAAGGCCAGGACGATGCCGGGCAGCACAGCGTGGCTGATGGCGTCTCCGAGGAGGGCCATCCGGCGCAGGACCAGGAAGGAGCCGACCAGAGCGCAACTGGCCGCCACCAGGCTCCCCACCAGCAAGATGGTCAGGGTGGGGCTCATGCCGCGCTCCCCCGGGGGATCGGCCGGCCGTGGGGATCGCTGTCCGGGAATCCCAGCAACTCGTCCAGCTCGGTCACCGCCTCCTCGGACAGCGCGTGTTCCATGTCCTCGGCGTCCCGGTGCACGTGGTCCTCGGCCAGATCGAGCCGTCGCGTCAGGTAGAGCTCCCACAGCCGGTGCTTGCGGACCACCTCTTCGGCGGCGAGGCGCCCCGCCGCGGTGAGCCGCACGCCCCCGTCGACCCGCTGCAGCTGGCCCCGCCGGGCCAACCGTCTCACGGCGCGGCTGGCCACCCGATCCACCTGTGACCGTCGATCCAGCAGCTCCGGCAGCGGCACCGCGGTCGCCCAGTCCCCCCGGCGTTCGCCCAGGGCGTAGAGGTCCTTGAGCAGGTGCTCGTGGCGGATGCGCCGGGACAGTCGCAAAGCGCGCACCCAGCCCCAGACCATGCCGCGCTCCGGCGCCAGCAGGAGGGACAGCACGAGGACCGCGCTGGCGAGGACGACGATCGCCGGGCCGGTGGGCAGATCGTCCACCATCGCGCTGGCCACTGCCCCGCCCGCTCCCGTCCCTGCGCCCAGCAGGGCCGCGAGGACGAGCATCAACCCCAGCCGCTGGGTCCACTGCCGCGCGGCCGCCGCCGGCGTGACCAGGGCCGCCACCATGAGCACCACCCCCACCATCTGCAGGCCGACCACCACCACCACCACCAGAAGGGTCGTCAGCAAGATCTCGATCCCCCGCATGGGGAGGCCGAGGCTGGCGCCGAACTCGGGATCGAAGGCCAGGAGCTTGAACTCCTTGTAGAACAGCACCACCACGAACAGCACCGCCACGGCCAGGATGCTGATGGTCAGCACGTCCTCGGGCAGCAGGGTCGCCGCCTGGCCGAACAGGAACTTGTCCAGGCCGCTCTTGTTCCCCCCGGGCAGTCGCTGGATCATGGTCAACAGGACGATCCCGGCGCCGAAGAACACCGACAGCACGATCCCGATCGCCGAGTCCTCCTTGATCCGGCTCCCCCGCACCACACCGACCATGAACAGGGCTCCGACGAGCCCGGCCACGGCGGCCCCCAGCAGCAGAGGCAGGGGATGCTTGCTCCCGGTAAGCAAGAAGGCCAGAGCAACCCCGGGCAGGGCCGCATGGGCCAGTGCGTCCCCCAGCAGGCTCTGTCTCCTGAGCATCGCGAAGCTGCCCACGAGTCCGCCCACGGCGCCCAGCAGCGTGGCACCGATCAGGACGTTCCTCAGCGCGGCTCCCAGCTCCATGGCCTACAGCACCCCTTCGTCCCCGTGGACCCGACCACCGCCGGGGGCGGGGGCCCCCCCCTCGAGGGTCATGCGCTCGCCGAGCACGGCCTCGGCAGCCCGGGTCAGCGCCGTCAGCCGCCCCCCGTAGGTCCGCTGCAGGTTCTCGTCGTTGAAGGTGGTCGCCATGGGCCCAGAGGCCACCAGGCGCATGTTGAGCATGGCGATGTGGTCGAAGTAGGCGGCCACCGTCTGCAGGTCGTGGTGGACCGCGACCACCGTCTTGCCCTGGTCCCGCATCCCGCGGAGCAGCTCGAGGATGGCGCGCTCGGTGGTCGCGTCCACCCCTGCGAAGGGCTCGTCCATCAGGATCAGGGGGGCGTCCTGGGCCAGGGCGCGGGCCAGGAAGACCCGCTGCTGCTGCCCTCCGGAGAGCTGGCTGATCTGGCGGCCGGCGAAGGCCGTCATCCCCACCTTCTCCAGGGCGGCCATGGCGGCGCCCCGTTCCTTGCGGCCCGGTCGTCGGAACCAGCCCACCTTGCCGTACAGCCCCATGCTGACCACATCCAGCGCGCTGGTGGGGAAGTCCCAGTCCACCGACTCCCGCTGGGGCACGTAGCCGACCTGGTCCCGCTGGTGCGAGTACGGCTCGCCGAAGAACTTCACCCAGCCGGTGACCGGCTTGACCAGATCCAGCATCGCCTTGAGCAGGGTGCTCTTGCCGGCGCCGTTGGGGCCGACCACCGCGGTCAGGCGCCCGGCGGGCAGGTGCAGATCCACGTCCCACAGCACGGGTTGCTCGCGGTAGGCCACCGTGAGGTCGTGGACCTCGATCGCCGAGGGTGCGCCGGCAGCCTCGTCCCGGCTCACCTCAGCGCCCCGACCACGGTGTCGACGTTGTGCCGTACCATGCCCACGTAGGTGCCCTCGGGTGTGCCCTCGCTGCCCATCGCGTCGGAGAACAGCTCGCCCCCCAGGGCCACCTCTCGGCCCTTCTCTGCGCTGGCGGTGCGCACCGCCTCGATGGACTTGGCCGGAACGCTCGACTCCACGAAGATCGCCTTGAGCTGCCGATCCACGACGAGGTTCACCACCCGGTCCACGTCCTTGAGTCCAGCCTCGGTGGCGGTGCTCAGCCCCTGGAGGCCGACCACCTCGAACCCGTAGCGCTGGCCGAAGTAGCCGAAGGCGTCGTGAGCAGTGACCAGGACCCGCTGATCGGGGGGCAGGGCGGCGACCTGCTCGGCGACCCAGCCGTCGAGCTCGATCAACTCGGCGCGGTAGGCCTCGGCGTTGGCCCGGTAGTCCTCGGCGTGGGCTGCGTCGACCTCGATCAACGCCTCCAACGCCGGATCGATCACCTCGACCCACAGCGACACGTCGAACCAGATGTGGGGATCGTGGGCTCCCTCGAACTCCGGCGGCGACAGGAGGCGGGCCTCATCCACCGATTCCGCCACGGCGACGACCTTCTTGCCCCGGGCCATCTTGCCCAGGATCTCGGTCATCTTCCCCTCCAGGTGCAGGCCGTTGTAGAGGATCAGATCCGCCTGGTCGAGCCGCCGCACATCCGACTCACTGGCCTTGTAGAGGTGGGGATCCACGCCGGGTCCCATGAGGGTCTCGACCCGGGCGTGGTCGCCGGCGATCCGCTGGGCCAGGTCCCCCACCATGCCGGTGGTCGCCACCACGAAGGGCTTCTCCGGGACGTCGGTGATCGGATCGGTCGACCCGCCACCGCCGCAGCCGGCCAGCCAGGCGAGGGCGAGAATCAGGGACGGGACGAGCAGTACCAGTGATTTTTTTGACATGTCAAAAACCTAGCCACCTTTCGATACCTGTCAACCAGGGCTCCCAAGTTACGCCAATTGCTTTGCGCTCGCGCGCGTGGCCCGCTAGATTGCAATATCCACAAAAGGAGTCGAAATGGTTGCCAAAGGATGGCGCGCGATCGGTCTGACCGCCGGTTTGCTGCTCCTGGGCGGCTGCGAGAACGAGCCCGCCGACGATGACGACACGACGGAGGACGACGCCTGCTCCGAGGACGACGCGGACGGCGACGGCCTCGATGGGTGCCTCGAGGAGGAGCTCGGCACCGATCCGGAGTCGGCGGACACCGACGGCGACGGCCTGTCCGACGGCGAGGAGGTCGACTGCGTCAGCGATCCCCTGGACGGCGACGAGGTCTGCTACGCCTGCGGCTGGCCCCACAACGACCCCGGAGACCTGGAGAGCACCGGCGACGACGTGGGCGACGTGGTGGCCAACATGGAGTTCATCGACGTCTGCCTGGAGCCGGTGCGCCTGTGGGACTTTGCCCGCGAGTACCACATCCTGTGGCTCACCGCCTCCTGGTGAGGCGCCTGCAAGGGTGAGGCGGTCGGCCTCCCGGACGAACAGGTTGCATTCCACGACGAGAACCCGGAGATCCCGTTCTCCTTCCTGGTGGTGGTCTTCGAGAACAACGCCGGCTTCCCCGCCAGCGGCGATACGGCCGTCTCCTACTGGGAGGACATGGGGGAACCGGAGATGGCCGTGCTGGCGGATGGTAACCGGCAGGTCATCGAAGACACCCCGTGGGAGGCCGTCTCCCTCCCGGGCAAGTGCGCCCTGACCCCCGACATGGAGATCCTCGGATGTTTCACCGGACACGGGAACAGCGGACCCCTCGGCCTCATCGTCGATCACTGGTCCGCGAACCGCTGATCCTCGCCCTCGCGTGGGCGCTGGTCCTCGGGGGGTGCCCCACCGAGGACGAGCCCATCGACGACGACGACACGGCGGCCGACGACGACTCGACGGGCGACGACGACACCACCGGGGACGACGCCCCCCCCCCCCCCCCCCCCCGGGCGCCCCCCCCCCCCCCGCGGGGCGCCGCCCCCCCCCCCGGGGGCGACGACGACTCTGCAGATCCGCCGCGGTGGATCGGCACCGCCCAGGCGCGGGTGGTGGACCCGGACGGGGAGCCCATCGAGGGCATCTACGTGATGCAGGGCGGCGCCCCCTTCGAGGCCTGGGCGACCACCGACGCCGACGGCCGCGCCCAGGTGGAGGTCACCGACGACGGCATCACCGACCGTTGGATCCTCTGTGGCGGAGTGGGGTTCAAGACCGGGGGCGCCGACCTGGACGACGTCGACGGACCCGACGGCGAGCTGGAGATGACCTGCTTCCCCCTCCCACCCGAGGAGGACGACAACACCGAGTACAACTTCCAGCCCGGCGGCACCTCCCACAGCATGGACACCAGCGAGTGCGGCCACTGCCACAAGTCCATCGCCGACGGGTGGCTGGACTCGCCCCACCACGACTCGGGGGCCAACCCGCGGACGTGGGACCTCTACGTGGGCGGCACCGATCTGGACGCCGAGGCCTGTGCCGCCGCCGGTGGGTGGATGGCCGAGGGCCAGGAGCCCGGGGTGCCCGGCGGCGTGATCGAGCGCTGCTACCTGGGCCGCGGGGTCCTGGGGTTCCTGCACGGGGACTGCGGCGGCCCAGGGGAGCCCGGATGCGACCACCCGGACCAGGCGGCGGACCTGGCGTCCTTCGGTAGCTGCGGTGACTGCCACACCCCGACGGTCGACGGGATGCAGGCGGGCGGCATCGACGTGGCCCGGGCCACGGGTGTGGGGTTCGACGAGGGCATCAGCTGCGACCTGTGCCACAAGGTGCGAGAACCCCTCGTCGCCACCGCCCCCGGGCGAGACGGAGGGCTGCAGCTGCAGCGCCCCAGCGAACCCACCACCGTGTTCAGCCAGGATTTCGACCCCATCAACTTCGGGCCCTACCCGGACGTGGTCATCGGCATCATGAAGGGCGCCTACCAGCCCGGGATGCGGGATTCGTTCTGGTGCGCCAGCTGCCACGAGTACGCCCGCGACGAGCTGCACCCCGACCACCCGGTGGATGGAACCCGCTGGCCCGACGGCCTGCCGATCAACGAGACCTGGAGCGAGTACGCAGCCAGCTCCTTTTCGGGTACCGCGGCCACGTGCCAGACCTGCCACATGGGGGTCCTGGACGAGGAGAGCTCCACCTACGACATCACCCCGTTGGGGCTGATCCCGTCCCCGGATCAGGGTTGGATCCGGGAGACCGGAGCGGTCCACTTCCACCACTTCGAGTACACCCGGGACGCGCCCCCCTACGACCTGCAGCTGTCCCTGGTGCGGGTCGGCGACCAGATCGAGGCGACGGTCGCGGTCACCAACCTGTCGGCGGGGCACGCGCTGCCCACCGGCGAGCCCCTCCGGCAGCTGCTGGTCCGGGTCGAGGCCACGGACGAGAGCGGCGCGGCCGTGGCGTCCATCGGCGGTCGCGCGGTGCCCGATGTGGGGGGCGCGAGGTCCGAGGCGGTGATCGGGGCCGGTGTGACGGTGCAGGACGGGACCCTGGTCTTCGACGAGCCCCTCACCGGTGGGGCCACCGAGGTTCGATTCGTGCGGCCCACGGGCGAGTGGGACGACTACGCAGGTCCGGGTACCTCGGGTTTCGAGGGGCTCTCGCCCCAGGCGAAGGGGCTGCCGATTCACGAGGTGATCGGCGAACGGACCGTCACCCAGATCGACGGAACGACGGTGGCCGTGGCCGGCGAGCTGCCCGATCTGGAGGACGGGGACGTGGTCTACCTCTGCGGTACCGGCGACCTGGCCGGCGCCCCCGGCTGGCTGCACGCCAAGGTGATGCTGGACCGGGACGGCCAGCGTGGAGTGGCCCACTACAGGGCCGTGGACATCGCCAGCGACAACCGGCTCGGACCGGGGGTGGTGTCCACCACCCGTCACCGGTTCCCGACGCTGGCGCCTTTCGACGAACTGACCGTCACCGCGACCCTGGTGTTCCGCGAGTTCGGTGCGCCTGTGGCCCGGGTCTACTCCTGGGACCTGGGGGACACCGAGGTGGCCTCGGCCACCGACACGTACGAGTTGATCGACTACTGAGGGAGGAATCATGCGCGGCGAACCGCGGGGGTGGATCGCGTTGTGGACGACGTTTGCGCTCCTGATGCTCTGGGGCTGCCCAGAAGAGGAGCCCGAACCCGAACCGGATCCGATGGTGAGCGTCAGCGGCGACCACGGGGTCGAGCAGGGCGCCACCCTGGCGCTCGCGGCCAGCACGGCGGACGGGACGGACGGTTCGTACGGCTGGTCCAGCGACAACGAGGCCATCGCCTCGGTGGACGCCGAGGGCCTGGTGACCGGGGTGGCTCCCGGCGAGACCCGGATCGTGGCCACCGGTGCGGACACCGGCGCCAGCGGGGATCACGCCGTCGTGGTCATCCCGGTGCCCGAGACCGACGATCCGGTGGTGATCGTGATCGGCGAGTTCATGGTCGGCGTGGACGAGACCATCGAGCTGGTGGCCGAGACGGTGGGCGGAGCCGACTCGGCCTACAGCTGGACCTCCGGGGACGAAGGACTCGCCACGGTGGACGACGGCGCGGTCACGGGGATCTCGGCGGGAGAGGTGGTGATCACCGCCACCGGCGACGACACGGGGATCTCGGGGGACATCGCGGTCATCGTGACCGAGATTCCCCCGTCGGAGACCCCGCACTACGACGACTGGCTCGGCTCGGCACACGCGGACTCGGGCGCCGAAGCCTTCACCCACTGGGACGAGGACGGCGTGATCGAGACCGATTGCGCCAAGTGCCACAGCACGCCCGGCTTCCACGACTTCCTCGGGGAGGACGGTTCCGCGGTGGGCGTCGTGGACGCCGAGGCTCCCATCGGCACGGTGATCGAGTGCCTGGCCTGCCACAACCCGTCGGCCATGGCCCTGGACGCGGTCACCTTCCCGTCGGGGGTCCACGAGACGGGGTTCGGCGCCGAGGCTCGCTGCATGCAGTGCCACCAGGGCCGGGAGTCCACCGACTCCCTGGACCAGGCCCTCACCGACGCGGGTGTGGTGGACCTGGACGTGGTGGACGAGGACCTCTCGTTCCTCAACATCCACTACGCGGCCGCCGGTGCCACCTGGCACGGGGGACGGGTGCGGGGTGGGTACCAGTACGACGGCCAGGCCTACGACACGCGGTTCGAGCACAGTCCCGAGCACAGGGTCTGCATCGACTGCCACGACTCCCACACCCTGGAGGTGCGGGTCGAACAGTGCGGCGAATGCCACCTGGAGGTGACCGACGCCGAGCACACCCACGACGTGAGGATGGCGTCGTCGTCCCACGACTACGACGGAGACGGGGACACCGAGGAGGGCCTGTACGGCGAGATCGAGACCCTGAAGGCCACGTTGCTGGGTTTGATCCAGGCCTACCCGGCAGATCTGGGCCTGGACGCCATCTGCTACGACGGGCACGCCTACCCCTATTTCTTCATCGACACCGACGCCAGCGGCGTCTGTGACGGCGGCGAGGCGATCTACCCCAACCAGTACGCGTCCTGGACCGGCCGCCTGCTCCAGGCCGCCTACAACCTCCAGTACGCGAACAAGGATCCAGGCGGGTTCGCCCACAACGGCAAGTACGTGGTCCAGCTGCTGTCGGACTCCATCGCCGATCTCAACGGTGCGGTCTCCGCACCCGTGGACACCACGGCGGCGGTGCGGGACGACAGCGGGCACTTCCAGGGCACCGCGTACGCCTTCCGCTACTTCGACGAGGACGGATTCGTGCCCGCCAGCTGCTCCGCCTGTCACGCCGGGGCCGAGGGCCTCCACTTCTTCGTGGATCATGGCGTGGGGGCGGACGCCGATCCGGTCAACGGCATGGAGTGCTCCACCTGCCACACCAGCGTGGAACCCTCCGAGCTCCTGGCGGTGGACTCGGTCAGCTACCCCGGTGGGGCCGTGGTCGGCGACGCGGGAGAGGCCTCGAACCTCTGCGCGACCTGTCACTCGGGCCGGGAGGCCAAGGCCACCGTGGACGCGGCCATCGCGGCCGACACCCTGGGGTTCCTCAACGTGCACTACAAGCCCGCTGCCGCCATCTCCCTGGGGACCGAGGTCCAGGTGGGCTACGAGTACGACGGGCAGAGCTACGCCGGCCGCCACGTGCACCCCGAAGCCGACGGCTGCGGGTACTGCCACGACGCCGCGGCCACCGGACACACGTTCCGGCCCGACGACAACCTGGCCACCTGCCTGGACTGCCACGAGGGCGTGACCTCGGTCTCCGAGATCCGCCTGGACACCAACACCACCGACTGGGACGGCGACGGCGACCCGGCCGAGACCCTCGCCGGCGAGATCGAGACCCTGGCGGCGGACCTGCTGGCGGAGATCCAGCTGGCCGCCGTGGCCAGCGGTGGCGAGGCCATCTGCTACGACGCCCACGCGTACCCCTACTTCTTCGTGGACACCGACGGATCGGGGGACTGCAACGGCGCAGAGGCCATCTACCCCAACCTCTACGGGGACTGGACGCCCAGCCTGATGAAGGCCACGTTCAACTACCAGGTCAGCCAGAAGGAGCCCGGCGCCTGGGCCCACAACTTCCCCTACGTCACCCAGCTGCTGGTGGACTCCATCGAGGACCTGGGCGGAGACGTGTCGGCCTACACGCGGCCCTGATCGAGCAACCGAACCGCCGCCGCCTCATCCGTCCCCGCCTGGGGTAGAGTATGCCCACGCCCTGCGCGTGGGAGGTGAGACGAACCTTGAGAATCTGGATTTCGGGCTGGGCTGCTCTTCCGATGTTCTTGCTGCCGGTGGTCACCGGCTGTCCCCCGGACAAGGTGACCGAGTCCGGCGAGGTGTCCCTGACCTTCGCCGACCCCCCCTGGGCGGCCGAGGCGAACGTGACGCTGACGTTCGTGTCCGCGGACGACGAGACGGAGGTCCGCTGCTCGTCACGCCCCGACAACAGCGAGGGGGGCGAGTTCAACCTCTCTGCGAGCGGCGAGGTGGCCGAGGGAGATCCCCATTCCGCCTCGGTCCACCTGCGCCAGATGGGGTACACCGGCGACGGCGAGTACGGGTTCTTCCACGGCTCGGACTTCGGGTTCCTGCAGCTCGACGTGAACCCATCCAGCGGACTCGCCTGGCACGTCCCGTACTTCGATCCCCTGGAGAACCGATGCGAGGGGACCCTCTCCGACAACGGCTCCACGGGTTCGTGGCAGTGCCTCGACCTCCCCCTGAATTCCGACGGCTGGGTGGAGCCGGAGGACAACAGCCCCGAGGCCCGCGCCGACCTGTTCATCGAGTGGACCTGCGGTTAGGTTCGCGGATGAAGCGAGGGATCCCCCTGTCCCTGCTGGCCCTGTGTATGGCCTCGTGCGCGGGGGAGGAGGGCGTCGAGACGGGGCCCTCTGTGCCCGTGGAGGTCCTCGAGACGCTCCCGGCGGTGCCCGAGGCGACTCCGGCGATCGATCCCCGGGTCGCCGAAAACCTGCTGACGCTGGCCGGCAAACTCGGCGAGCTGGACTTCCCGTCCACCAGCGACGTGATCGAGCGCTGCCGGGGCGGTGAGCCCGCCGCGTGCAGTTCGCTGGGGACCCGGCTCGCCGCGGGCACCTGGGGGCTGGACAAGGACGAGTCCGAGGCCGTGCCCCTGTTCCGATTCGCCTGCGACGCTGGCGAGCTGGAGGGCTGCCACTCCCTCGGGCTGGCCCTCAAGTACGGACGCGGCGTGGAGGCCGATCCGCCCGCATCCGTCGAGCTGTTCAGCCGGGCCTGCGACGGGGAGCACCTGGTGGCCTGCAGCTTCCTCTCCGACGCGTACCTCTACGGTCACGGTGTAGACGCCGATGGGGACCGGGCCCTGGCCATCACCGAGCGGTCCTGCCTGCTCGGGTCGTTCTGCTACCGCGTGCCCGTGCAGCGGCTGGGGCAGCTCTCCGGCCAGCCCGGGGCCCGGTTCGCCTCGACCGAGGACGCCGCCGAGACCGCCTGCGCGGCGGGCGATTCCCAGGGGTGCTGGTGGCAGGCCCTGCAGCTGGCGTCGGCCGGGGACGACGACACCCGCTACGCCCGGGTGGAGTCCCTGCTGGACGGTGCCTGCTCCGGCGGCGTCGGCGGGGCCTGTGACAGCCTGGGCTTCCACTACCTGCGGCGCCACACCAGCCCCGGGTACGCGGCCAAGGCCCACGGCGCCTTCCGCCGGGCCTGCGACCACGACGTGGGCTGCGACCACCTGGAGGCCTGCCCGGAGGGGGACTCCACGCATGTCCAGGCCCTGGCCGGGGAGACCCTGGCCGCGGAGGAGGACTGCCGGCAGGGGCGCATGGATCGCTGTCTGAGCTTCGGCATCCGGCTCAAGACCGGCAACGGCGTCACCCGCGACCAGGCCCGCGCCGCGACGCTGTTCGAACGGGTCTGTGATTCCGGCGATCCCTACGGCTGCTGGTACCTGGGCGGCATGCTCGCCCGGGGGGAGGGCATCCCCGAGGACGACGACCGGGCCGCCGCCCTCTTCCGCCGCTGCTGCGACGCCGACCACCCCAACGGCTGCGTCGACCTGGCCTTCGCCCACGTCCACGGCCGCGGGGTGCCCCAGGACCTGGCCACCGCGGTGTCCCTGTTCGACAAGGCCTGTACCCTGGGCACGGCCTGCGCCCACGCCGACCACTACCGGGCGCAGCTGGAGTAGACCGTCACCCCCCTCGGGCGCCCCCGTTGTGCCCGGGGGCCTTCCCGGATCGCGTGGTATCGTCTCGCTGCGACGGAGGATCGACGATGCGGAATCGCTGGCTGGTCGTGCTGGTCTGTCTTGGGCTGCCCTGGCTGGGTGTGGGCTGCACCCGCTTCACCACGACGGTCCCGGACGACGACGACAGCGCGGACGACGACGACACGGGCGACGACGACGCCGGCGACGACGACACCCTGGACGAGGCCTGGCCCGAGTTCGCGGTGGGGGTGGAGACCGTTCAGGTGGGTCTGGGTGCAGCGTACGTCGATACCGGTGTCACCTGGACGCGGACGCCCCTGGAGGCCTTCGAGTGGGGGAACGTCGAGCCCGACCCGCCCGCGGACGGCGTCCACACCTACGACTGGTCGTGCACCGACGCCCTGATCCTGGAGGCCCAGGCGGCCGGACTGGTGGACGTGCAGGCGGGCCTGTCCCCGCGCAGCTCCTGGGGATCGGTGGACGAGGAGACCGACATCATGCCCGCCTCGATGGAGGACTACCGGGCCTGGGTCGCGGCCCTGATCGAACGCTACGACGGGGACGGCCACGAGGACATGCCCGACCTGGTCGCGCCGGTGCGGTACTGGGTGGTGGGCCCCGAGTGGTCCCATCGCTGGCCCAGCGACGATCACGCGGACTACATCGCGTTCGCCGAGGCCACCGCCGAGGAGGCGCGCGGGGTCTTCTCCCAGGTGCGCCTGGGTACCATCCCCCTGGTCTTCGTCACCGAGTTCGAGGGGAACGAGCCCAGCGACGGCGAGATCGAGGCGCGGATGTCCGCCCCCTCCGAGTACCGCAACTCCGGGGAGGGGGTCCACGCGATCCTCGACCGTCTCGACCTGTTCGACTACCTGTGCCTGCGCAGCCCTGGAGACTACACCGAGGTCGCGCCCATGCTCCGGTGGTTCGAGGGTCAGATGCAGGACCGGGGCTTCGACCTGCCGATCTGGATCGACGTCGCCACGCCCATGGGCGTCCTGGCCAACGGCACCGACTACCCGGCCCAGTACCCGGTGGGCGGTGGACAGCAAGACGAGATCTGGAACGTCCTGGAGAACATCGCCCTGCTGGGCTCGGGGTTCGAACAGCAGGAGAACTGGCTCCGCGGGCTCGCCGCGGTCGAGACGGTCAAGAAGCTGGTCACAGCCCGCGCCGCCGGTGCGATCGGGATCCAGATCGGAACCACCGAGGACCGGATCCACGACGACGACGTCGCCCAGCGCGAGGCCACGGCCGAACTCGCCGGCGCCGCCGCGTTCATGGGCCTGCGCGACGTGGACCACTCGGCGGGGTACGGGGTCTGCGACGCGCGGGCAGCCGGTGATCTGCGTCCGGCCTACCGCAACGTCGCGCTGGTGATGGACAAGGTCGGCAGCCAGTCGTTCGTCGCCATGGAGCTCATGGGCGGCCTGGAGGGGGCCCGGGGCTACCGCTTCGCGGGTGCCGGGGACGAGTTCTGGGTCCTGTGGCAGGAGGACGGCGGGTTCCGGTTGCCCGGGGAGCCCGAGATGCCCCAGAACTACACCTTCGAGATCCCGAGCGGCACCACGTCCGTCACCGGCACCGACGCCGTGACCGATCCCGACGCTCCCCCGCCCGAGCCGCGCCCGCTGTGGCCCAACGGCCTGACGCTGAACGTGGAGCTCTCCTCGGTGCCCCTGTTCATCGAGTTCGACTGAGACGTCAGCGGGGAACCAGCTCCTCGGCCAGGAGGTAGCGCGCGATGGCCTGCCCCGCGATGCGGTGGCCGGCCTCGTTGTAGTGGGGATCGTCCTCGAAGGTCGTGGGGAACACCCCGCTGTCCCGGAAGTCGTCCGCCAGGCAGCGGATGGGGAACGCGGCCTCGTCGGCCCGCTCCTCGAAGTACCGGATCGGCTCGAGGGCGTGGGGGCTGTACCGGGCCTCCTGTGGCGTCTCCCAGTCCCCCGGGCATTCCTCAGGGTTGTACTGCTGGTAGCGCGCCAGGACCACGACCGCGAACCCCGCCCCGAGCCGGATCGCCTCGTCCTCGAGATGGGGGTGGGCGTCCCTGGTGGTCTCCTTGGGGGGGGGCGAGGGGGCCAGGGGGGGGTACATGGCGCCCGGCGGGCCCGCGGGGGGGCGGGGGGGGGCCGGCCCCACCCCGTCGGCGCCCTCGCTCGAGCTGGCCGTGTCGGCTCCGAATACGGCGCGTCGGACCCCCGGACGCAGGGCCTGGGAGCCCAGCCAGCGGGCGAGCATGGCGCTGGCCACGTCGTCGATGTTCACGTAGTGGGGGTCGTCGGCTCCCTGCTCCTCCAGCTTCCTCGAGTACTCCTCGTCGTCGAAGAAGTCGGTCATGTCGAGACACTGGACCACCAGATCCGGCCGGTAGCGACGGCCGATGTCGCGCAGCTGGCGCAGCTGGAGCACGGGGCTGGACGACGTCCAGCCGAAGTTCGCGACCCGGATCCGGGCGTCGGGTAGGGCGGCCTGGAGTTCGGATTCGGCCACGAAGGGGAAGGCCTGCGCCCGGTCCTCCAGGCCGATGCCCTCGGTGAACGAGTCCCCCAGGAACACGATCACGAAGTCGCCGTCCGCGTACTGCTCGGCCGGTACGTCTGGCTGGACGCCGTCGGCGTTGACCCGCCCCTTCATCGCCCGTGGCCGGTGATCCAGGTCGGTGTTGTAGTCGGGCAGGAAATACCGGTCCACCAGCCAGGGCCCGGCCAGCGCCAGGGCGCCGAGGGCCAGTCCCAGGGCTGCGAGAGCCACGAGCATCTGCCGCCAGGCGCGGATCAGCTCCCGCGCCCGCAACGCGGCGAGGCCGAGTCCCGCCAGCAGGGTCATCTGCACCAGCCGCCCGCCGAGCCCGGTGCTCGGATCGAACAGGATCCAGGTCAACAACCCGGACACCACCAGTACCGCCGGAATGGCGAGGCGACGCACCACGGAGCGCTTGGGGCGGGATGGGTTCATCGAGAGCCCGTCCAGCCTGCCACGACTCGGGCGCCCCGGCCACCCGTCGTCGACTTCGACCCTCGTCGCTGGTTTGCATCCAACCGCTCGCTGTGCTGCGATGGTCGCTCCGCCAGTCGGCATGGATCCGCTGGAGGCACAGCCCCCTGGGAGGTCGCGCTTGGGTCGAGTCCTGCCGTTGTCGGTCGTCGCGATCGTGGCGCTGGCCCCGGGCTGCCGGAGCGCGGAACCGCCACGGGAGGAGCCGGGTGCGTTGCACGCGGCCGACGGCGTGGAGGCCTGCGACGCGTACGGGGCGCATGAGGCCTCGTGGCAGTACTGCATCTACGAACGGATCCGGACCGTGGAGCGGGCGGACCGGGCCGAGGATCTCTGCTCCCGCGCCGGGAGCTGGGAAGGCGCCTGCCTCGAGGCCTGGGTCGCCGCCCGGCTCGCGGCGTCGGGGGACGCGGACACCGACGTCCTGCTGGGCCTGTGCGGCGAGCACCAGGACTGCGCGTTCCAGGTCCTGGACAACCGACCGGCGGACGACGTGCTCGTCCAGGTGCAGCGGTGCCAGGAGCACGCGCCGACCTTCGTCCACGACTGCGTGGGACACGCCCTAGACCTGTGGCTCGAGGCGGGGCCCGACGAGGCCGAACTCGCCCGGGTGATCGCCGCGGACACGGGGCTGCCGGATCACCTGGCCTACGTGGTCGGGCTCTCCGAGGCCTGCCGGGGAGTCGGGAGCTGCGAGATGCTGACCCAGGGGCACGACCGGTGCCGCCGGGCACTGTCGGACATCCGCACCAAGAGGATCTACTGCCCCGTCGCGGGGACGGGAGGGACAGCGCCGTGATCGAGTACCTGCTGGATGCCTTCGCCGGGCCGGGGGCCGCCTTCATGTGGATCCTCACCGCCGTGCTGGCCCTGGCCCTGTCCATCGCCGTCGAGCGGTTGTGGTTCCTGCAGATCGCCTGGCGCTGCGACCTGGCGGCGGTCCGGGGCGCCGTGGAGCGCGGCGCCGCCGACGAGGCGCTGCGGGCCGCGGGCAAGACCCCGCTCGCGGACGTGCTACGCGCCGGAATCGAGGCCAGCGGCCCCGACGCGGCCTGGGAGGCCATGGGGGCTGCCATGGCCGACGCCGAGGCACGGATCAACGCGCGGGTGGCGTACCTCGCGGCCATCGGCAACGTGGCGACCATGCTCGGCTTGCTGGGCACCGTGTGGGGCCTCATCCTGGCGTTCTCGGCGCTGGGGGACACCAGCGCCGGGGAGCGCGCCGTCCAGCTGTCCGACGGGATCTCCACGGCCATGGCCACCACTGCGTACGGATTGATCGTGGGCATCCCCGCGCTGGCCGCCCACGCCTGGTTCGACGGCCGGGCGCGGACCCTGATCGCGGGCATCGAGTCCGCCGCCGGCCGGTTCGTGGCCCGGTCCCGGTCATGAGACGGCTTCGCACCGGCGCGGCGGCCAGCCCGCCGGACCTCCGCCCGGGGCTGCTGTCCGTGGTGGCGCTGATGTTCCTCCTGCTCCCCTTCGTGCTGTTGACCACCTCGCCGGAGAAACTCGCCGGGCTGGGGCTGGCGCTGGCCGGGGAGGGGGCGGACGCGCCGGCGGTGACGCCCGGGCCGGTGGAGCGGGTCGAGGTGTCGCTCGACGGGGGCGAGATCGTGGTCCGGGCGGCCATCCGCTCCACGGACGTGACCGCCGAGGCGGGGGACTCCCAGGTGGTGGAGACGCGCTTCGAGGCCGTCGACGGCGCGCCCGACCTCACCGCTCTGCAGGTCCGGCTCGGGGAGTTGCGGGCGCTGGACCCCCTGCAGACGCGGGCCACGGTGATCCCGTCGGACGAGCTGCCGACCGCGGCGGTCGTGGGGCTGGTCGACGCGGTGCGCAGCGGTGCCGGCGGGCCGCTTTACGCGGACGTGTTGCTGGGGAGCGCCGGGGACGCCCGTCTGGCGCCGGTGAGTGAGGCGACGTCCACCGATTCGGCGGCCCCGGGGCCCGAGGATCCCTCCTGATGCGCAGGCTCCGTCCGTCGGCGAGCCGGCGGCCCGCCGCGGCGCACCCCGGGCTGGCTCCCCTGGTGGACGTGGTCATGATCCTTCTGGTCTTCCTCCTGCGGGCCTACAGCGTCGACCCGCCCGTGCGGCCGAACGATCCCGGATTCCAGCTGCCCACGTCGGCAGGCGAGGATCCGGTGGGGCCGGCCCTGGCCGTGGACGTGACCGAGACGGAGATCGCGCTGGAGGGGATCCGCACCGCGGACACCGGGTACTACGCGGCCCACGACGAGGAGCTCGTCGAGGAGCTCTACGTGCGGATCCAGGGACGCGGGGGGCGAGAGGTCAACGTCCGGGTGGACGCCGACGTGCCGTACCGGGTGACCCGCAAGGTGCTGTTCACCTGCCAGCAGGCGGGCGCCGAGCGGCTGACCCTGGTGGCCCGCAGCCGCGCGGGCCTCTGAGTCCCCACCCCACGCGAGCGGTTCAGCGCCGCAGGAACGCCAGGCAGTGATCCCGCAGATCGTCCCTGCGGGCGGTGCGGCACAGCTCCACCGCCTCGTCGGGCTGGATCCGCTTGAGCTGGTAGGCCACACCCAGCACGCAGCTGTCCCGCTGTTCGCCGGCCGTGGGGCAGCGCTGCGCTCCGGCGACCCCCCAGCGTTCGCCCGCTGCCCAGCCCGCCCCGTGGACGCAGTTCTCCCGGTACAGGTTCTCCGGCCCCAGCGGGACCTCGCGGCAGGCGGCGAAGGCGGCGTCGATGTCCTGGCGCCCGATGTACTTGCCGATGCCGTGCCAGCAGGTCTTGCGGGTCAGCAGATCGCCCTGTTCCCGGGCGCACTCGGCGAGCACGAAGGAGAGATCGACCACGGCCACCTCCCCCAGCACGTCGTGGCGGCAGAAGTCGCGCCAGATACCGGCGTCGTCGCAGGTGCTCAGGGCCAGGGCGGGATCCTGGGCGACCAGGGTCATGGCGATGCCGAAGTAACACTGGTCGTGCCACTTGCGGGTGGGGATGGTCGGGCAGAGGGCCCGGGCCGCCTCGAGATCGGTGAGGGCGTGGAGCCCGGCGATGTCGGCCAGGCACTCCAGCCGCAGGCGTTCGCGGACCAGCGCCTCGCAGGCCCGAAGGGCGCCGGGCAGGTCCCGCTGGGCCCGCTGGCGGGCCAGGGCCTCGTAGCAGGCGTCCCGGAAGTCGCCCTCGTAGGTCTCGCAGGTGGCCTCGTCGTACAGCGTGCTCTCGCCGATCGCCTCGTCTTCGGGGCGCTCCACCTCCGGCTTGGGGGGCAACGCGATGGCCACCGGCTGGGGGCCGTCCAGCTCCTGGACGGAGTCCCGATCCTCGGTCGCGGCCCGGATCCCGTGGATCGAGGAGACGCAGGCCACCAGGCAGATCAGGTAGAGCAGCGAGAAGGCCCGATTCGACATGGCGTTGCCGCGATCAGCGGTTCGGGCGCCCGGGCCGGCTCACTGCACGTACCCGATGGCGCGCATCTGGTCCTCGGTCTCCACCCGGCTGGGGGTGGGCTCCTCGGCGGTCGGTTCCTCCTCGGTGATCTGGGATTCGGCGTCCTCGGGGGGCTCCCGCTGAGCGCGAACGGCCACCGCGACGCCCACGGCGCCCAGCAGGAGGATGACGGGGATCGACCACAGGAGCCAGCGGGGCATGGCAGCAGTGTACCAGGGGCAGGGAGATCAGGGCGGCGGAGGATCCGAGCCCACCCGCGTGCCCTCCGGGCGGGTCAGGTGGGCGGCGGTGATCCGTCGCAGGCAGCGGTGGCGCGCCGAGTCCCCCAGGGACTGGCAGACCGCCTTGGCCTCTTTGGGTTCCACCTCGCCGGCGTGCGCCACGATCCAGGCGTGGAGTGCGGCGTCGTGAATCACGGGATCCTCGATGCGGGTGGCCAGGTCCTGGACCTGGGCGATCTCCGCGGCGGGAAGGGCGAGCAGCTCGTCGTGACGGCAGGTGTCCCGGTCGATCCCCGCGGGCATGCCGTCGCAGCCCTTGTCCGGGCATCCGCAGAGCAGACAGCCCAGGGCGACGAGTGCCAGCGCGGCGAGCGTCGTGCGGGCGGCGATCCAGGGGGGCATCGCGGTGAGGACCTCCGAAGGCGAGTGTAGTTCAGTCGCGCGATCAGGTCACGGGACGGGATGCCGTGGCCGGCGGCGGTCCGGGGGGGCAGTGTCGCGGGAGTCTCGGTTCAGGCGTACGAAGCGGAAGAGGCGGGCCTCGGCAGCCGCCCCGGTGTACTCGGCCATCGGGTAGCTCCCCAGCAGCTCCAGATCGAGGCACTCGAAGAAGGGCAGAGACTCGACCTCGGCCGGATCGAGCTGCGCGTACTCGAACGCGAAGAGCACGTAGTGGATGCTGTCCCCCTCGATCACGCACTCGTCACGGAACACCAGCCTGCTGGCGTGGAACGACTCGGAGAAGTTCTTGACCGGCCGGGCCTGGACCGCGTTGTGGGCCATCAGCACGATGGCGTTCACGTCGCCCTCCGGTGGGGAGTACACGTCGTGGACCAGGATCCGCGGCTCCCGCACGCCGTGGCGCTCCTGCTCGTCCCAGCTGCGGTCGATGTCCGACAGGATCGCCTCGTGGAAACCCGGCGTCAGCGTGGGGCGCGTGGCCACGGTGATCCCGGCGGTGGCCACGGCGACCCCAGCCGTCACCCCCACCAGCCACCGGCGAACCTTCGGCCACGGGGTCCGGTGGATGGCCAGCCCGGTCAGCAGCGCCAGGCAGGGCAACAAGAAGAGCATGTAGCGCGGTTTCTTGGGGGGCAGCCAGGTGAAGAACGCCAGCCCCACGACGAGCCACAGAAGCAGCGGCCATCCCTTCCGGCTGGTCCAGATCCGCGGATGGAGGATCGAGGCCAAGGCCAGCACGCCCAGCCCCCAGCCGAGTCCCTGATCGAGCAGGAGCGCCGGGTAGTGGATCAACGTTTCGAGGGTCGACAGCACCACGGCCTCGGAGGTGGGGGTGCTGCGCAGCCACTCCAGGTCGGCCACGGTGAGCAACCAGTGGACAAAGGGGATGCAGCCCACCGCTCCGGCCAGGCCGAGGCCGAGGCCCCCCCGGAGCGATCGCCAGCGGGCCGGCCAGGGGCCGGGTACGGCGGTGAGCAGGGGGGCCAGCAGCAGGGGGCCCAGGAAGACCGCAAAGGTCCAGCGGGTGTACAGGCCCGCGGCCACCGCGCCGGCGAAGCCCAGCAGGTGGAACCAGCCGGGCCAGGAACGGCGAGTCTGGAACGCAGCGAAGAACAGGAAGGCGGCCGCGATCAAGCAGGTCATCGCGTGGTCGATGTAGATCCCCGCTGCGCCGTCGCGAAAGCCCGGCGCGGCCCACAGGACCAGGGTCCCGGCGAGCCCCGTCCAGCGATTCCCCAGCAGCGCACCCGCCCCGTAGACCGAGAGCAGGGCCAGGATCGCGAGCGGGAGGTTGATCCACAGGGCTGAGTCGTACTCGATGCCCGCGTGCCGGAACGCCGCGACCAGGCTCCACAGGTACAGGGGCGGGTAGTAGCTCGTCGACAGGACGCCGCCCCAGGCCCGCAGCTCGACCCTCTTTTCGGGCAGGTGGTCGTCGAGGATGTCGATGGCGCCCACCATGTAGGTCGCCTCGATCTTCTGGGGCTGGCGGTGGAACACCGTGTGCTCGGCGACGACCGAGGCGCAGAACGTGGCCAGCAACACCCCGAGCAGCAGGATCGGCGCGAGGCGGGCCGGCGCGTACCACCGGCCGCGGGGGGAGGGCGAGACCCGGGGTGGGGTGACCTCGGTCAGGGGGCAGGCCCTCCCATCGCATCGGTGGCCTCGACTTCGTCCGGGCAGTCCGCCGGGACCAGCCCCTCGGCGATCAGCCAGTCGCGGATCTCCTCCCCGTACCACTCCAGGACGTAGGCCGGCGGGTGGGCCTCCCGGTACTCCTGGCCCCGGTCACCCGCGTCCAGGTGGAAGGTGGGGACGTCCAGGCCCTCGTGGTAGGGGGTCAGCATCCGCAGGGGCAGCCCGAATCCCGGGGCGAGCATCAGGAACTCGCGGGTCTCGGGGTGGGCGGCGTGGTGCTGGGTCCGCGGAGTCAGCTCCCGGGCCGTGGGAAAGAGGAAGAACGCGAAGGTGGTGTCGTCCGCCCGGGAGGTGACCAGGGTCCGGATCGCCTCCACGTTGTCCACCTCGAACCCCCACGCCGCCCGGCGCCAGAGGCCGGCCTTGCCCTCCAGGCCGCGCAGACGCAATTTCATCGCGATCAGGCGGGCGAAGGCCGAGCGACTGGCCAGGAAGCGGAGGACGGGCCGGACGGCACGTCGCTGTTCGCCGTCGGGCCGGTCGGCCACCAGCAGGTAGTCCCACAGCTCGGGGTTGCGTTCGAAGTAGGGCCGCACCTCGACCCCTTGCAGGAAGGGCCGGGGCCCGGGATTCGACGGCGCGACGATCACCAGATCCGGGTCGAGGGTGTCGATGGCCTCGCCGCCGATCACCGCCATCTGCACGCCCGTGTAGGCGCTCACACCCAGGTTGTAGACCTGGAACCGCTGGCAGCCGATCGCCCCGTTCAGCTTGGCCTCGAGCTGCGCGGGCCAGGTCTCCTCGTCGTCCACCAGCGCCCCGTACACGTTGGACCCGCCCAGCACCACGATGCGCACAGCGTCACCCTTGGGCCCCTCGGGATGCACCGGCCCCCGGTACCCCCGCGGCCCGGTGCTCACCGTGTAGTTCTCCCCCTCGGGCGAGTGGAACGTCCGCCGCACCGACTTGCGAAGCCGGTACAACACCCGAGGGTCGTCCACCGCCTCGTGACACCACACGTCCGCAGCCTGGTAGTACAGCTGCCGCTCCACCAGCTCCCAGTCCTGGCCCGACGACCGCACCACCCCCTCGGCCACCCCCAGGGCCAGCACCGTGGCCACGCCGGCCAGCACCAGCTTGGGAGCCAGCCTGCCCTTGCGCCGCTTTGCCTTTGCCTGGCCTACCACGCGCAGTTCTCCCACCGACATCCACGAGCCGTACGCGGATCCCGCCATGGTACCAACCGCGCGGAACAGGCGCCCTCGCTCTCCCGAGAACAGATGGCGCACGCGATCCAGGGCGCTGTGCGCCGCTCAGACCCCCTCGAACCGGAAATAGAGCGAACCAGACCGGTAGTAGGCACCTTCCTGGGGGACATGGCCCGTGGCCAGGTCCTCGGGGGGCTCCCACCTCCGGGTCCGCCGATTCCGGCACTCGACGCTGCCGCCCTCCAGGACCGTGCCCCGCGTCCGGGAGGCGCGGATGCGGCACGCGGCTCCCCTCACCCGTCCTCTCAGATCCCCCGACACGAACAGCCCCAGCCGCGCGTCCCGGTAGAACCCCGCCCCGCTCCCGCGGACCTCCACCAGCGTGACCGCTGCCGCGCGTTTCAGCCCCGACACGTTGCCGGCCGTGCATACGGCGGCGTGGGGTGGGAAGCGGGCGGGCCGGATGAAGCCGTACACGACCCAGGCGAGGAACAGGGCGGCGAGGACCGCCAGGATCCACCACAGGTTGCACACGATCCAGCTCCGCCGCTCGACCGTCCATGCGAGGGGGATCTCGGCGGTCTGTCCCACCGACGCCGGGTCCAGTGGGGTGATGCGCAGCGCGGCCTCCGCAGGCGCCTTTTCCCCCGCGCAGGGGGGGACCTGCAGACACAGGCGCTCGTTGACCGAGAGCTTCGTTCGCGGGGTGGCGATCGGGGTCGTCTCCGGAGCCGTACCCTCGCCGACGACCCGGACCGGCGTGGAGCGGCAGGAGCGGCCGACATCGATCAGCTCGATCCGGAACTCGTGCCTCTCCAGCCGCTTGGAGCCGGCGAGATCCAGCGCCAGACAGTGGTCCTCGGCCGTGGTCGCCGATCCCGCGCGGAGCGTGCCGAAGTCCAGCACCTCGGGGGTGACCAGCACCAGCGGGGCGATGACCTCCAGGGTGGCCGGGGCGGCGGTGATCCGCTCGCCACCGGGGAGCTCCACGTGGATCGGCAGGGACAGGCGACCCTCCGCGGTCGGCGTGACCCGGATGCGGAAGTGGGTGTCGTCGACGCGCTCCACGGTCGCCGGCGCGCCGGTGTCGCCGAGCACCACCCGGGTCGCCGGGTCGGCGATCAACGCCGTGGTCGCCGCCGGGTCCGTCGCCCCCGCGGCGGGGCCCACGGTCACGTCCACCACGCAGGGTTCCCCCTCCTCACAGCGGTCCGGCAGCGCCGTCGCCACGTCGACCTGCACGGCCTCGATCCGCATCGTGCCGACGGCGTCGCGCTCCATGAAGTCGTTGCGGAACACGAGGCGCGCCTCGAACTCGTCCCCCTCGGCGCTCCGGTCCGGGGTCCATTCCGCCCTGAACCTGCCACCGCCCACGTGCTCCAGGGGGACCGACTCGCCTCCGACCTCGACGACCGCGGTGAAGCCGTTCTCGCCGAAGAACGCCTCGTCGTCCACCGGCTGGCCGTCGATGGTCAGCTGACCTTCGATCACCGTCGGTGTGCCCGCGGTCGCCGCGGGGGGCACGAAGGCCTCGGCCCGCATCCCGTAGCGCATGATCACGCCGTACTCCACGTCCCCGGGGGCCGAGGGCAGGGTCAGGATCCACTCGCCCGGGCGGTGGTCGTCGTTGGTGGCGCGGAACAGCTGGTAGTGCCGGTAGGGCGGCGAGCAGCGGGACGCACCCCGGCAGCCGTTGTCCCCCTCGCTCAGCAGGGGCACGTCACCCGCGGGACCGGCGAGACGGGCGGTGAAGGGATCGCCGGGCTTCTTCGATGCCACGATCACCGTGATCTCCGAGACGTAGCGGCCCACACCGATCCGGTGCTCCTGCCCGGGGGAGAGGGTGCCGGTCTCCGCCTCCGACCCCATCGCCCGGGCGTAGCCCTCGGTGAAAGCGGTGACGATCTCCCCGGCGCTGTCCACCGAGCGCATGTCGCGGGGATCGTGCACGATCGCCCTGAGCATCCGCTCCCCCTCGCTCGCGCCGAGGCCGAACAGGCCCACGGCCAGCACGTCGATGTCCGGATGCGCGGCGGGATCGAACACGGTCCGCAGCTGCGCCGGGCTGCTCACGTCCCCGGGGGTGCCGTCGGTGAAGAAGATCAGCATCTTGTTGGGCTTGGACGATCGCTCGAAGATGCGCAGCGCCTCCTCCAGCGGCTTGCGGAAGTAGGTGCCCCCGGACGTGGGCCAGGTGCGGATATCGGGCGTGGTCCGGGTCGTGGGCGGGGCGGACCTCGCCGAGGATCCGAAGCCGATCACCGTCACCTCGTCGGCGGGATTGGCCCCGAGTCCGTCGATGATCGCCCCGCCCAGCACGGCCAGCCGCTCCGGATCGGCACCCTTCATCGAACCGCTGTTGTCGACGACCACCACGATCTCGGCGCCGGCGGAGGACGCCGCGGCGCCGCAAGGCAGGAAGATCAGCAGCGCGAGGATGACGGCTCCCCCCGTGATCCGTCGCCCCAACGCTTCGCCGGGGCGGGACCTCCACGGTTGCCGGCCCCGAGACCTGGGCGAGCCCCCCGTGCACGTTCGAAAGATCGTCGTCGTCGTCCTCGTTGGCTCCGTCCTCGATCCCCTGACCCCGGGTTGTCCGCAGTCCACGATGCCAGGCTATCCAATTCGCACGGTTCCGTGCCGAGGAGCCTGCACTTTCGTCCGTGGCGAACCAGGCCTCCCTCGTCCCCGGATCCCCCCAGATCTTCTGCCGTAGTACGGGCACGCCGAAGGGTAGGGTGGCAGACGCGTCGCCGCCCGAGATGTTGTAGGATCGGCCAGCGCGCGAACGAATTCTATCGAAGGAGTCGTCGTATGTACCGGGTGAATCTGCTGCTGGTGGCCCTCGCTGTCCTGCTCGCGTCGGCGAGCGCCTACGCCCAGGGATCGGGTGCCCCGCCCCTGACCAACAAGGCCGAACGGACCGCGTTCATCCAGGCGCAGGACGTCAACGAGAGTCAGATCCTGGAAGCCAGGGAGCTGGAGAGCATCAGCGAGGTCGCGCCGTTCGGCCACAAGAGCCTGATGGACTTCTGTCAGATGGTCAAAGACGAACCGGCCCTCTACGGTCTCACCGAGCCTCCGGTCTGCAGCACGACGCACTTCGACAAGGGGGCGGTGAGGCTCTGGATCAAGTTCGGCCACAAGGCGCCGAAGAAGAAGAAGTAGACCGCCCCCGCTGCCTCGTTTCCGATCACACGGTCGTCGGAGCTGGCGCCGTGTTCCGCCCCCCGTGCGGTATCGCACCGGCCCCATCGCCCGGGGCCCGATGGGCATCGGACCGCGGCGCGCCCCACGGAGGGTGCCGTCTCCCCCGTAGGTGGTGAAACCACGAATCGCAGACGGGATACGGAACCCAGGGAAGTCCAGCGGTGGGGTAGGCGCTCCACCGAGCGGCTCGGATGCCACGCCCCGCCGCAGACAGGCAGGGCGCCTCTGCTATCGTCTTCCCCCATGGACGAACGACGACGACTCGCCTGGCTGCTGGGCGGGGATCCCGCCGTCCGCTGGCGGGTCCTGCGGGACCTGATGGACGCCGATCCGGCCCGGGTGGCGGAGGAGCGGCGTCGAGTGGGCGCCGAGGGGTGGGGGAAGCGCCTGCTGGCGCTCCAGCACGAGAGCGGGCTGTGGAGCCATGATCTGGGGCCTCACTCCGCGCGGGGCCTGTACATGCCCAAGTGGATCTCGACCCACTACACCCTGCTCCTGCTCGCGCGGTTGGGCCTGGACGCGGACCATCCGGCAGCGGCCGCCGGCTGCGGGGCACTTCTGGACCGCGCCTCCTGGCTGCCCTCCGGCGGGATCCGTCTGTGGGTGCGGGATGTGACCGACGTCTGCGTCTGCGCGATGGTGCTGACGGTCCTGCAGGCCTTCGGACAGGACACCGAGGCCCAGGCGCGCCTCCGCGCGTTCCTGCTGGACGTCCAGCTCGCCGACGGGGGCTGGAACTGCGAGCGGGAGAGCCACCACGGCTCGTTCCACACCACGCTCTCGGTGCTCGAGGCGTTCCAGGATGGTCCGGCGGATTCCGCCGTCGACCGCGCTGCGGCACGGGGCCGGGAGTTCTTCCTCCTCCACCGCCTGTACTGCTCCCACCGCACCGGCGAGATCGTCCGCCCGGCGTTCACGCGGTTCCCGATCCCCCACTCGTGGCACTTCGACTCGCTTCGGGGCCTGGGCCACTTCGTCGCCGCGGGCGCCCCCCGCGACGAACGCCTCGAAGACGCCATCGCGCTGGTCCACCGTCGTCGCCGATCCGACGGCCGCTGGGCCGCCAGCGCCCGCGCCCCCGGGCAGGTCCACTTCGAGCTGGAGCGTACCCGGAAACCCAGCCGCTGGGTCACGCTCCATTGCGACCGGATCCTGCGGTGGTGGGGTGGGCGAGCGGGCTGAGCGAGAAGAGAAAGAAGGGGGACGAAAGAAGGGGAAGAAGGGGGACGGAGATTGACTATTGATCATTTCTCCCGTATCCCATCGTCATGCCACGGCTACCCAGGATCGATTATCGAGACGCGCGCCACCACGTGATGAACCGAGGCGCTCGTAGGCAGGCGGTGTTCCTGGATGATTCCTGCTGCGTGCGCTTTCTGTCGCTGGTCGAGGAGACCGTCCAGCGGTTCGGCGTGGAGGTACAGGGTTATGCCCTGATGCCCAACCACTTCCACCTCATGGTGCGGACACCGAGGGCCAACCTCGGCGTAGCCATGCGGCACCTGCTGTCCCGCTATGGGCACTGGCTCAACAAGAGCCACGGGTGGGATGGGTCGGTCTTCCGAGGGCGGTACAAGAACCGTGTCGTCGAGAACCTGGGGTACTGGAGATATCTGCTGGCGTATATTCACCTGAATCCGGTGCGGGCCGGTCTGGTGGTGCACCCGGACCAGGCGAACTGGACGAGTCACGCCGCATATGCGGGGCGCGAAGGTGTCCCGGGATGGCTGAGTGTGGCGGAGATGCTCGGTCATTTCGGTGGCGTCGAGTCCCTCGAGCGATACGTCCGTGACGTCCACCGCGGCTCCGAGTTCCCGCCGCAGGGTTTCGATCCCGCCGACCTGTTCGTGCGTCAGCGACGGGCAGATCTCGACCTTGCCGGCCTCGGTGAACGGCCGCGGTCACCCGTGTTTCGCTCCCGGGAGGAGGCCCTGGCCGACGTGTGCGCCGTGACGGGCGAGAGCCGCGAATCCCTGTTTGTTGGACGCGCAGGCAGGACAGGCAATCCAGCTCGGTGGATCGCCATGTGGTGGCTGGCCAAGGGGGCTGGACTGTCCGGCAGCGAGATCGCGCGGTTCCTCGACGCCGATCCCTCCCAGGTCAGCCGTACCCTTCGGCGCGTGGCCTCTGCTGGAGAGGAAGACCCGCGAATCCTGCGGTGGGTAGCCGAATTGACGGGGGCACGTTCGGCGGCTGCTGCGAAGGTAGGAAAAGATCAATGATCAATCTCCGTCCCCACTTCCCGTCCCCACTTCCCACTTCCCCACTTCTGGTCAAAGACGACCCGGCCCTCTACGGCCTCTCCGAGCCCCCGGTCTGCAGCACCACACACTTCGACAAGGAGGCGGTGAATCTCTGGACCCGGTTCGGCACAAGCGGCCGAAGAAGAAGTAGACCGGCTCTCTCTAGAACGACAGGTCCGTCGCCGACACCGAGATCATGCGCCCGGCCTGCAGGGGTGCGGGCCGCTCCTGTTCGGGGAACAGCCCGTCGGCGAACGCCAGCGTCATGTAGGCCACCGAGATCTGGGTGACCGCGAGACCCTGCCCGTCCAGTCCCTCGACCGTCGCCTCGTCCAACAACTCGGTGCGCCGGAAGGCCCCGTCCAGCTCCATCGTGCTCGCGTCGTACCAGCACAGGGCGCCCGAGTCGCCCACGCTGCCGCCGCTGGCGACCGCGTACACGAACACCCCGTCGAAGGTGCCGTCGGGCGCGAAGAACGGCGTCGCGGCCCCCGCCGGATCCCCGAGCAGCGCGTTGGCGTCGTCGAAACCAGGCGGCGACTCCAGCACCTCCTCGGTGCCCTCGTACTCGACCGTGAGCGCGTCTTCGTCACCGAAGATGGGGCTGCCCAACAGCCCGTCGATTACGTACCGGCTGCCCGATGCGTCCCAGGTGGCCATCGCGCCTTGCAACGAGCTGGTCAGCGAGATCGGGGACACGCCTTCGTTGCTGTCCCAGGACTCCACGTCCACGAAGATCCGGCAGCTTGCAGAGGCGTCGATGAAGGCGTCCAGCCGCGCGTCGGTGGCGTGGACCAGGTTGGCAGCAGCCGAGGTGGCGCCGGCGGTCCAGCCAGCTCCGTCCCAGGTCAAGTGGGTGAAGTCGGACATCATCACCGCGTCGGTCGATGGATCGCCGTCCGGACCGCCGTCCGGGTCCGGACTGGCTGCACAGGACAAGCCCCCGATCAACAGGACGCAAGAAGCGAGACGAAACCACAGGGGGGGGCGCTGGGTCGCATTCATGGCAGTCCTCCGATCTCGGACGTCCTCTTTCAGTAAGTCGCTGGAGCTACCAGAGGTAGTCCGCGAGAAGAAGGAGTGGGGAAGAAGGAGTGGGGGAGTGGAGGGGGGAGTGGGGACGGAGATTGACTATTGATCTTTTCTCCCGTATCGCATCGTCATGCCGCGCCTACCCAGAATCGACTATCGAGACGCGCGCCACCACGTGGCGAACCGAGGAGCTCGTCGGCAGGCGGTGTTCCTGGATGACGCCTGCTGTGTGCGCTTTCTCTCGCTGGCCGAGCAGACCGTCCAGCGATTCGGCGTCGAGGTACAGGGCTATGCCCTGATGCCCAACCACTTCCACCTCAGGATGCGGACACCGAGGGCCAACCTCGGCGTTGCCATGCGGTACCTGCTCTCCCGCTATGGGCACTGGCTCAACGGGAGGCACGGCTGGGATGGGTCGGTTTCTCGGGGTCGGTACAAGAACCGCGTCGTCGAGAACCTGGAGTACTGGAGATATCTGCTGGCGTACATTCACCTCAATCCGGTGCGTGCCGGTCTGGTGATGCACCCGGACCAGGCGAACTGGACGAGCCACGCCGCATATGCGGGACGCGAAGGTGTCCCGGAATGGCTGAGTGTGGTGGAGATGATCGGTCACTTCGGTGGTGTCGAGTCCCTCGAGCGATACACTCGCGACGTCCACCGCGGCTCCGAGCTCCCGCCGCAGGGGTTCGATCCGGCCGACCTGTTAGTGCGTCAACGAAGGGAAGACCTCGACCTGGCCGGTCTCGGTGAACGGCCGCTGTCGCCCGTGTTTCGCTCTCGGGAGGAGGCCCTGGCCGACGTGTGCTCCGTGACGGGCGAGAGCCGCGAAAACCTGTTCGATGGACGCCCGGGTAGAAAAGGCAATCCAGCCCGGTGGATAGCCATGTGGTGGCTCGCCAGGGGAGCAGGGTTGTCCGGAAGCGAGGTTGCGCGATTCTTCAACGCCGATCCCGCCCAGGTCAGCCGCACCCTTCGCCGCGTGGCCTCTGCCGGAGATGAAGACCAGCGAATCCTGCGGTGGGTAGCCGAATTGACCGGGTCACCGCCAGCGGCTGCTGCCGAGGAAGAAAAAGATCAATGATCAATCTCCGTCCCCTTCTCCTTCTCCCCCCGCCAGCGGCTGCTGTCGAGGAAGAAAAAGATCAATGATCAATCTCCGTCCTCTTCTCCGTGCGCGCCAGGGAGCCGATCCATGACACGATCACGAACCGCGGGTTGCCTCGTCGCGAGCGGAATCTCGCTGCTCGCGATCGGGGTCCTCATCGGCATCGGGATGATCCTGCTGGTCAACGTGATCGACAACCACGACTCGTCCTTTTTCGCGCCGGTCCCGCATCGAGGCACCGTGCACCTGGATCGCGGAACCTACACCGTCTTCTTCACCGACCACGGAAGCTTGACCAAGTGGAGCGGCGATGAGGTCCGGGGGATGGCGCTGGTCTCCCTCGCGGGTCCGGATGGGAGCCCGGTTCCCCTTCGATCCCGGGAGCTGGTCGTGTCCACGGGTGGGTTCGTGAAGGTGGACGTGTTCGAGTTCCGGATCGAGTCTCCGGGCACGCACGACGTCCGGATCCAAGCGGCTCCCGGCCAGGAGAACAATGCCTCGACGGTCGAGGTCTCATTCTCGCCACAGATGGCGACGGGCTGGGTCTACTGGGCGGGCTTCGGGGCTACCGCAGCGATCCTGTTCCTCGGTGTCTCGCTGCTGGGGATCGGGCGGTGGTGGTCACGCCGCCAGGCCGAAGCGACGGCGCTCCCGAGGTAGTCGCGGAAGCCATCGGACAGCTCCGTGTCGCCTCGGCCGCCCTGGCAGTCCCTGCGCATCTTCGATTCGCCGTCGCCGGCCAGGTCGATCCCGTTGGCGCGGTCCGGACGATTGAGTCGGTGGTCACGGATGTTGTCCCGGATCGATCGTGAACGAGCCCTGGGGGGGCGGGATGGAACGCTCACGACTGGTGCTTGTGCTGGGCATTGGTTCGACCACCCGTGGGGAGGAGATCGTCGAGCGCTCTTCTTGGGGCCAGACGGCTCGCTCCAGCGCGTCTCACAGGCACCCTGCAGGCAGCAGGTGCACTCCGCGGGCCCGGATTCGGCTGGCCACCCTGCAATCGCCATTCACGGGACTGCGGGGCGGCGCTTCGAGGGGCTGTTCGATACCGGCCTCAGGGAGGCGGGCAGTCCAGGGCGTCCATGCAGGCCCCGCTCCCGTAGAGCCAGTGTTCGAACTCGACGCAATCCATGCTCTCGAGTCCTTCCAGGCACCCATCGGCGTTCACACCCGTGAATACGCAGCCCAGGTTGGCCAGTTCCTTCGACATGAGGGGTAGGCAGTCCTCGACGGTGACCCAGCCGTAGTGGTCGGCTGTTTCGGGCCAGCAGTCCAACACCTGCTGGCACAGGAAGATCGTCATCGCTGTCCAGAAATCCTCCTCGGACATGGAGGTGTCGTCGTCATCGCCGGTCGCGTCGTCGTCGCCCGACACGTCGTCGTCTCCCGTCGCGTCGTCGTCCGCGGCGTCGTCATCATCGCCGGTACCACAGTCACAGGCGTTCCACCTCAGACCATCGTCCGCGCACACCTGTCCACCGCTCGCCCCCCCCGCGCAGGTGCACTCCTGCGTCCCACCGGGCTCGCAGGTCTGTTCCGTGCCCGGGCAGCCGGCCAGCAGCAACAGGCCCTCGAACAGCAGCACGACCAGAGTCCATCGCATGTCCACCTCCCGTGAGCAGTGTACCGCAGGGGATGAACGAACTTGACGGGCGGATCGAGTCTGTTCTCTCAGCGAGGGCGGGGGAGGGCTCGATGAGTTCGGCCTGCAGCCGTGGCCGCCGGTGGACGGTCAGCGCGCCACGACGACGATCGACGGGGCCGTGTTGTTGCCATCCAGGCGATCGTCGTCGAGGGTGGGCTGGGTGGTGCCGGACTCGTCGGTGGCGCGGGCGGTCAGGGTGTAGGTGCCTGGGCCGGGGAGGGTGACCTCGGCCTGCCAGAACGCCCAGACGTGATCCAGGTCCACGGAGTCGACGATCTCGGCCTCGACCCAGCTCCCGCCGTCATCGAACGAGACCTCCACGCCCGCCGCCCGGGTGCCGCCGTACGCCGCGCCGCCCACCTGGATCGACTCGTCGGCGGCCACGGTCGCGCCGTCCTCGGGGAAGAAGAACCGGCTGTCCACGTCCATCGGCGGCGACACGTCCCAGCCCCGGTCCTCCCAGTAGTCGGTCTCCGGCATGTCGAGGACCTCGATCTCGGTCACCCACGCCGGCTGTTTCACCCCGAAGAAGCCCGGGTTGAGGATGCGCAGGGGGTAGCCGTGCACCGGTGGGATCGGCACGCCGTTCATCTCGAGGGCCCCCAGCAGCTCATGGGTCTGCAGCTGCTCCAGGGTGTGGGTCGCGTAGTAGCCGTCGGCGGCCTCGTAGCGCACCCCCGTGGCCCCGGCCTCCAGGCCCAGGCTCTCGAGCAGGTCGAGCAGATCGAACCCGGACCAGACCGCGGTCGAGACCAGCTTGCCGTCCGTGGAGTTGCCGATGCACTCCACGGTCAGGGTCCGTTCGCGCCGAGGCAGCGCCTGCAGTTCGGCCATTGTGAAGCTCCGGGGCTCGGCGACCCGACCGGTCACCTCCAGCGCGTAGCTCGCGCCGTCGATCTCCGGCACGTCGCCGATGCGCGTGACGAAGTAATCGTCGTTGGCCGTGATGAAGTCCGGGAACCCGCCCTTGCCCGGCCCGCACGCGACCAGCAACAGCAGGGGTAGCGCCGACAGCGCAACTCGTGTCATGCCGCTAGTGTAGGTCCTGGCCGCTCGGTTGGCCCCCGGGGAGATCCGTGTGAGGCCCGCCAGGCCGCGGGGGAGTCGTCACGAGCGCCTGGCCAGTCCTCAGGGGATACGACGGGTTCCGCGGTCTCGGTCGAGTATCGGAGTCGTCTATTCCACGTACCCCAGCGCCCTCAGCTGCTCGATGGCCGAGGGGTTGAGTCCCACCGGTTGATGGGCCTCGGTGGGGGTCAGGTGGCCGCGGCGGCGCTCGATGTCGACGAAGAGGGGGGCGGCGCGCTCGCGCTGGGCGGGGTCGGCGCCCAGGTCGGTGGTCTCGCGGCCGGATTCGTCGATGCCGTAGAGATCGGCGGTGGGGGGGGCGTGCTCCAGGTGGAGTACCAGGCGCAGGTCGTCGGTGACCGCCGAGGCCTCCGGGGGGCCGTAGAGTCCGCCCTCGGACAGCGCGATCCGGCCCTCCACGTGGACCCCCGAGGTGACGATGGACCGCAGCGCGTCTCCGTCGCCGGTGATCAGGGCGAAGAGGTCCAGGTGGGAGACGACGGTCTTATTGGGGCCGGGCACCCCCCCGGGGAACTTGATCATCAGGGGTACCCGGGTGACGGCGGTGCGGGTCGTGTGGCCGTGCTCGTAGCCGCCGTAGTCCCAGAACTCCTCGCCGTGGTCCGCGGTGACCACCAGCTGTAGGTCGTCCCAGCCGGGGCGGGTTCGCAGGTGGGAGATCAGGCGCCCGATGGCGTCGTCGGTGGCCAGGATCTCCTCGGCGTACACCGCCCGGATGAAGGCCTTGTCGTCTTCGTCCAGCGAGAGCTCGCCCCGGCGCATGGCCTTGACGTTGATCTCGCCCAGGGGCACCTCGACGGCGTGGGGCAGCTCCCCGGAGAAGCGCCCGGCAAAGGGGGCCGGGGGGTCGTAGTCCTCGTGGGGCTCCTGGATGTGGACCAGCAGGAAGGCGGGCTCGTCGGCGCCGTCGAGCCCGGCGAAGGCGGCGTCCACGGTGTCCTGGGCCGAGCGATGGCCCCCCGGGGGCGCGCCGTGGAAGTCGTAGAGGTCGAATCCCTGGTCCAGGCCGAACTCGGGGGCGAGCAGGGTGTTGTTGACGAAGCCCGCCGTTCGGTAGCCGCGTTCGCGCAGGACCGTCGCCAGAGTCGGGATCGTCGCGGGAAGTCGGCCGAACTGCTCCCGGTTCTGGGTGTCCCTCACAGCCCGGTGCTCCCACGGAGGCCGGCCGGTCAGCAAAGAGACCGTGGAGGGCAGGGTCCAGCTGGACGCCGCGTAGGCCCGGGGGAACCAGGCGGCGTCGCCCGCCAGGCGGTCCAGGTTCGGGGTCGCCGGTGTTTCCAGGCCCATGAACCCGGTGTGGTCCGCCCGCATGGCGTCCACGAGCACGATCACCACGTCGGGGGGCGGGGGTGGCGCGGGCGTGGGTGCGGATTCGACCGGCTCCGCCCCGCACTGCCACGAACCACATCCGGGAACCGCGGCCGCGGTGACCAGGGCGGTCAGCAGACCGGCGAAGAGCAGGGGTCGGGTGAGGTGGCGTCGATCGGACATCGGCCCATTATAGGACCGCGCCGCCTCCGGGGACGGCGGGGGAGGAGAGGGTCCCCATCAGGGAGAAGGCCAGGCGCATGCCGATGGCGGTGCCGGTGGTCCACAGGGGCATCAGACGTCCGGCGGCGAGGCAGCAGTCCACCTCACCGCGGTTCCACGCGCCGCCCCGGACCACCCGCAGCTGGGGATGGGCCACCGTGTCGTCCTCGACCCACTCCATCACCCCGCCCGCCTGGTCCACCACGCCGTACGGGGAGGCGTCCTCGGGGAAGGAGCCCGCGGGGAGCAGGCTGACCCGGTCCTCCCGAGACGTCCGGCAATTGCAGTAGGTGGGTTCGAAGACGTCGCCCCACGGAAAGAGGCGCCCGTCCACCCCCCGGGCGGCCTTCTCCCACTCCATGGCCGTGGGCAGGCGCAGGGGCCGGTTCTCCTTGCGTGCCCGCCACTCGGCGTAGGCCTGGGCGTCGTCGAAGGAGATGGAGAACACCGGCCAGCGTTGCCAGTCGTCCCCGTACTCCGCGCGTTCCATGAGCTCCGGACGGCCGTGACTGCTGTCCCAGCGGATGAGCCGCTTGCCCCGGGCGTCGGTGCGCGGCGCGCGCGCGAGGGCAGCGCGCCCCAGGTCCTGGGCCAGCTCCTCGACGAACGCCATGTACTGGCCGAGGGTCACCGGGTGCCGGCCGATGGCGAAGTCCGGTACGTAGACCGGCTGACGCGGCCAGGACTGGGGTACGCGGGGGTCACCGCCCTGGAGGAAACGCCCGCCCGGGATCACCACGAAGTCCTCCCCGATCTCGTCGGTCCGGCGCAGCGTGATGCGGTAGCGCCGGGAGCCCGGCCGGTTGGAGAACAGCGGCAGGTGGACGTCCGCGTAGCCGGGTGTCTGCAGGGTCACCACGTACGAGCCCTGCGCCAGCCGCACCGGGGCGGTGGGGGTCTTCCCCAGAGGGCGGGGAAGGCTGGGCACCATCACCCGGTCCTGCTCCTCGTAGCGATGGAGGACCGCCTCCGCCCCCGGGGGATCGGTCTGGATGGCCGCCGAGGCCATGCCGCTGAACTCCCGCCGGTAGCGGCCGTCGTCGGAACCCAGGACCTGGGCCCGGAAGAACTCGGTGGCCTCCTCGTCCCCGCGACCTTCGGCGTCCTCGAACTTCTGCCAGTACAGGCGCGCGAGCCCTCGCCGGGCTTCGGCGTTGTCGGCGTCGAAGCCCAGGGCGCGCTGGTAGGACATCAGCGCCAGGTTGAAGGCCTCTTCGCGGCCATGTCGCAGGTTGCGCAGCTCGCGCTCCTTGCGCCACGCCCGGCGCTTGCGGTCCACCGGCGCCCAGGGGGCGACCCGGCTCATCTCCTCCCGGGTCACCCGGTCCAGCCTGTCGGACTGCACCCGCAGGTCCTCGTAGCGTTCCAGGGCGGTCTCGGCGTCCCTCAGGTAGGCCGCTGCCTCGTCCCGGCGCTGGGTGCCCTCGAGGTAGGCGTTCAGATCGCGGATCAGGTCCTCGACCGAGGACGGGCGGTGCGCCGCGTCCTTGACCAGGCAGCTCAGGGCGATCTCCTCGAGCTCGGCGGGGATCGGGCGGCGGGACTCCCGGGAGCGGGGGGGGACCGGGGGCTCGTCGAGCACCCGCTCCAGGACCCTGTCGACGTTCGCACCGGAGAACGGCGGCCGAAGGCAGAGGATCGCGTACAGCACGCCGCCGAGGGCATACAGGTCCGTCGCCGGCCCCACGTGCTCGGCGTCGGCCCGGGCCTGCTCGGGGGCCATGTAGGCGGGCGTGCCCTTGATCTTGCCGGCCACCGTGGAGACGGGCGTGAGGTCCAGCTGGGAGATCCGGATCTCCATCGAAGCTTCCATCGACGCGCGGTCGGTGGCGCCGTCGGGGTCGACCAGCTTGGCCGATCCCCAGTCCAGCACGAACACCTCGCCGAAGGGGCCGACCATCAGGTTGTGGGGCTTGAGGTCCCGGTGGATCACCCCCTGGGCGTGGGCGTAGGCCACGGCGCGGCAGGCCTGGCGCAGATAGCCCACGAGTCGGGGGAGGGGGTACCGCCGGACCGTGTCGGCGTCGCCGGTTTGCAGGCGGTCGAGCACCTCCTGCAGGGAATGCCCCTCGACCTCCTCCATCGCGTAGTAGAGCCCACCTCCGGGGAGCGAACCGATCTCGTAGACCGGGATGATGTTGGGGTGGGTCAGCTGGCCGGCGATCTGGGCCTCGAACAGGAAGCGGGCCCGTGCGGTCCGATCGTCCCGATAGCGGGGCTTGAGCGTCTTGATCGCCACCTGGCGGCCGATGCGCTGGTCCCAGGCGCGGAACACCTGGCCGAACGCCCCCTGGCCCAGCTCCTCGCGCAGCTCGTAGCGGTCCCCCCACAGCTGGGTCCCCGGGGCTTCCCCGTCCAGCGCCTCTTGCACCGCGTCGGCCTGTGCGGCGTCCATCCAGCCCCGGTCCAGCACCAGCTGGCGGATGTCCACACCGGATCCGTTGGATCCGAGGAGGTACATCGCCTCGCCGAACTGGCCCTGGTCCAGGAAGCCCAGGGCGACAGCCATGCGACCGAAGCTGAGCTCTGACGTCAGCTCACCCACGTCGACAACCCTCATCTGGGACGCAGCCCGAATCGGGGCACGTCCGCCCGGCAGACCCCAATCTCCGCCACCTCCCATGGTCCTGGATCCGGAGCCCGGGCGCAAGGGGGCCCGGCCGCGGGCGGGTTCGGGGGGCTGCGAGGGGGAAGGGCTACTTCTTCTTCTTGGATCCGCTGGAGCGCGACCGGGAGGAGGAGCCGCTCGAGCTCTTGGACTTGGAGCTCGAGGAGGAGCGGGAGCGGGTGCTGCTGGAGGAGCTCTTCGACGACGAACTCTTGCTCCGGCTCGAGGAGGTACCCGAGTAGCTCGGGCGGCTGCTGCTGGAGCTGGACGAGGAGCGGGTGCTGGTCGAGCTGCCCGAGGATCGGGAGGTGCCGCTGTAGCCCTTCTGGCCGTCCGACCGTCCCTGGTAGTGCGGCACGTAGGGCCGCGACGTGGAGGACGACGAGGACGAGGACCGATCCGGCAGGGTGTAGGTGCTTCGGGTGCCCGTGCTCGAGGAGCTGGAGCGATCCCGGGGCACGTAGCTGGAGCCCGAATCGCTGCGGGTGCCGCGGGTGTCCGTGCTCGAGGAGCCGGAGCGCTCCCGGGGCACATAGCTCGACCCCGAGCCGGTGGTGCCCGTGTGGGGGCGGACCGGCGTGGTCGACGAGCGGTCGAGTGTGGTCGACGTGCCCTTCCCGCCCGTGGCTCCGGCCCTGGACGTGTCCACCGCGCCACTTCGCCGGGTCTCACCGAGGGCCGGCCGCTCGCTGCCCGTGCTGCCCTCGCCGCGGATCCCCGTCGCCGTGCCGGACTTGCCTCCGGAGGTGCCGGTGCCGCGGGAGGTCCCCGCCGCACCGCGGGAGGTCTCCGCTGCTGCGCCCCGCCCGGGGCGAGAGGAACCCGCGTCCTGGCGGTCACCGGGGAAGCGCTGGGCGAGCAGGGTGTCCCGGCTCGTGCCGCCCCCCTCCCAGGCCTGGCGGTCTCCGGAACTCATGGTGTCCCGCCGGAGGAGGTCCTCGTTGGCGTTGCGGACCGCCGACGGCTTGGCGCTCTCGAACTCACCCTTGTCGAAGGTGCGGAAGTCGCTGCCGAAGGCCCGGCCGCGGGAGTTGGAGGCTCCCGAGTCCCGCTCGTGGGACGCACTGGCTCCGGCGGATCCGTCCTGCCTCGCGTGGGACGAGCTGGCATGGCCTCCGTGGTGGCTGCTGTGCGAGCTGCTGTGCCGGTGGTGCGAATTGTGATGGTGGTGGTGGTAGTGGTACGCGCCGTGGTGGTGGTACCCCCCGTGGTAGAAATAGTTGTGGTGGCAGAAGGTCCAGCACCGGTAGTCCCAGTAGGAGTACCAGCCGACGGTGATCACCACCGGATATCCCCACCAGTCGATGGGGCACCAGCCCACGTTGTGACCGTGGACCGACCAGGTGACCCATGCGGGAGCCCAGGTCATCCCGGGCATCCAGACCCAGCCATAGAAGGGATCGTAGACCCAGCGGCCGTGGTGTGAGGTCACGTAACCCCAGGTGTAGCCGGAGACCCAGGTCCAGCCGTAGCCGCCGACCCAGATCCACTCGCCGCGGGTGAAGGGGCGCCAGCCAGCCTCCACGTAGGGGCGCCAGACCCAGACACCGTCCACCACGACCCAGGTGCCGTAGTCGTGCAGTTCGGTGTACCCGACCAGGGGATAGGACGGCGTGTCGTCGTCCAGGGGCCGTCGCAGGATGTCCTCGCGATCCAGGTTCCACAGGTCGAAGTCGTCTCCGTCGCGGACCACGAAGCGACCCAGATCCCAGCGCGCTCCGAAGCGCTCGGCCCAGGCCTGCTCCTGCTCCACCAGCTCGAGGGAGAGCTCGTCGCCCTCCAGCCGGGCCAGGCCGTGGACCGTGGCCACACGCCGGTACTCGTCCGGGGAGATGTCCAACCGGACCAGGGACGTGCTGGCCGCCTCCACGGCGTCGGGACCGAAGCGCACGGCCGCCCGGTTCCAGTCACCGGTGGATACGTAGAACGCACCGGCCGTGGGGATCAGCACCAGGTCGTCGCGGTAGTGCTGGACGATCACCGAGCTCCCGCCGTCCAGGCGCAGGAAGGTCGACCCCGGGAACTCGATCTCGGCCCAGGTTCCGGGGGCCGCGTAGAGCTCGTCGCCCTCACGGACCACGTCGTTGAGGATCAGATGGCGCTTTTCGTCGTCGAAGGGCCCCCAGCAGTACAGGGTGCCGTCCAGGTAGCTGACGCGCGCCGCCGGGGGGGCCGCATTGGCCGTGCCTCCCTCGGGCATCTCGTCGGGGCTCTTGGCCGCCCACGACGGCTGGGCTACGGTCACCAGCAGGGCAAGGGCCGCGAGCCAAGGCAGGGTGTCGAGGACTCGTCTCACGATCGACCTCCTTCTGTCCGGGTCGAGTCTAACCGATCGATTCGGGCTGGCGGTGGAAAACCGCGCCCCGCCCGAGCGGGCATCGAAGCCCGCGCGAGGACACGATCCGCCGCGCACGTTCTCTTGGACCGATCAGGACGTCCGGTTATTCGAACCCAGACGAAAAAAGGTGGGGACCGCGGCCGCGGAAGGATCGCGGGGACAGGGAGGCGCTGTCGGGCCGTCTACTCGGGCTGGCAGAGCTCGACGGCGATCTGGAAGTCGATGCTGTCGCCCACCTCGTGCTCGGCGGGGTTCTGCACGCCCAGGTGGATGAAGGTGTTGGCGCCGTTGGGGAACACCAGGGGGCCGCCGGGGACGTCTTCGGGGTAGACGTCGGTGATCACCTCGCCGCCGCCGCCCTCGTTGGCCGACCAGAGCGTGCCGAAATCGGGGCAGGTGCCCTCGCCCACGTCCAGGCCGAAGATCCACTCGCCGCGGGTCTCCTCGTCCCAGGTCACCGTGGCGACGATGTGGGTGATGTTCTCCTGCATCGTGAAGTTGTACTTCTCGTGGTCGTCACCGCCGGAGATGGTGTAGGTGCCCTCTCCGCCGCCGTAGAGGTTGATCCCCCAGCAGTCCTCGGCCACGTCGTCGTCGTCGTCGTCGTCGCCCGTGGCGTCGTCGTCGTCGCCGGTGGCGTCGTCGTTGTCGTCGTCGTCGTCGTCCGCGGGCATCTCGCAGCCGAGCAAGGCCAGGCCGAAGATCGCCGCCAGCAACACCAGCCACCGGGTCTCGAGTCCACTCATCTTAAATCCCCCTAATTCAATAGGATTTGGTGTGATTCCAACGGGTTACCTGTGTTCCAGCCGGCTGCGAGTACCACGGTAGGTCGGGCGGATGCAAGGGCAACGTGGCAGAACGACCGACCTGGTCGGCGCGATCCCATGACCCGCGCGAGGGGTCAGGGGCAGGGGACGCCGCCGAAGGACCAGGGCGCCGTGGGCTGGACGAGGGTCTCGACCACGGCGCTCCCGTCGCCCGGGAAGCGAACCAGGCTGCGGACCGGACGCCGACGGGCCCATCGGGGCCTGATGGGTTCCACGAGCACCTCGGTGCCCCCGGACGCCGGCGCGACCCGGACCCTGGCGGAGAGGTAGCCGGGGAGACCGTGGAGGGACACCACCATCCGGCTCGTGCTCGGGTTGGCGACCGCGGCCCGAAGGTCGGGTAGCGGGGGATTGAAGCGCATGCGCATGAGCTCCTGGTCCGCTCCATCGAGGACGACCTCCACCAGGTGGGCCGAGCCGTCCGCCGCGGTGAACCGCCACCGCTCGGTGGCCAGGGGGAGCTCGGCGGACAGCTCGAAGCCGCCCTCCGTCTCTCTTCGGGTGTACGAGGTCGATCCGTCACCCGACTCGGACACGACGATCCCCTCCCCCTGGGAGCGGAGGGTCCGCGTGCCCGCCATCAGCCCGGCGGCGGTCTGCACCAGGATGCCCCGGGAGAGCGCAGAGATCCGGCGCGGCTCGCCGTCCACGCTGGCCGTGACCCGGGAGGCACGCCTCGCCTCCAGGTCGATGACCGCCAGGGCGGTCTCCTGGGAGTGGTTCATGGCGTTGCCGTTGCGCAGCGGCACGCCCTCGAGCGGGAGCGGGGTGTCCGCCGTGACCTGGATCCGTTCGCCGGTTTGCAGGGTCCACGCGGCGTCGTAGCGGAGGTTGGCGTCGGTCGCGGTGCGCTCCACCTGAAGGTCCGAGGGGTAGGTGGGCGCTGGAAAGCCCGAGGCGTACGCGTCGTTCCCCTCGGGGACGCCCACCCACTGCCGCCCACAGCGATGGGAGTCCAGGGTGAACCACACCGAGCGATCCGGCAGCTGCAGCCGGACGATCTCGATCATCCTCCATGTGGGGTGATCGAGGATCTCGACGACCAGCTCCTCGTCGAAGTGCAGCCCCCAGATCGGGAAGGGCAGCACGGGCGGGCTCACCATGACCTTGCCCTGGGGGGTCGGGGGCGGCTCCTGCGGCCCGAGGAACCGCTCTTCGTTCACGACGCGTCCGGTGGGGATCAGGTGCGCGCAGCCGGAGAGAAGGCCCGCGAGTCCCACCGCCAGGACCAGGGAGACCAGGACCGTCCAGCTCGCTGCCTCCATCGGGCGCACCCCCAAGCTGGAACTCATCTTACCCCCGGCGGGGGCAGCGGCGGACCTACCAGCCCCAGATGCTGTGGCAGTTGTCGCAGTCGTCGTCGGGGTGGAAGGGCGGCGCGTCGTCCGCGTGGCAGTCCTCGCAGTCGTCGGGAGCGTCCTCGTCCCCGTCCTCGTGGCAGTCGATGCAGGGAACGCCGGCATGTCCGCCCTTGAGGGGGAACTCCTCGTGCTCCCAGTCGGGCTCGTCCCAGGCGTCCTCGTTGTGGCACTCCGCGCAGCCTCCGCCCAGGTGGCCGTCGGGGGTGTCGTCGGTGTGGCAGTCGAAGCAGTGCCGGGAGGGTGTAAGCAGGGCGAAGTCCTCGCCGTGGCAGTCGGAACACGACAGCTCGGCGTGGGCCCCCCGCAGCTCGAACGACTCCGTCTCCTCGTCCTCGTGGACGGTGATCCAGCAGGCGGGGATCGCCCAGCCCAGGCAGAGGGCGAGGAGCCACGGGATCGGCGAACCGTCGGTGCGGCAGCTCGGCGGCATGAACGGGACCACCTTCCAGGGGGCAGTCTGCACGGGAACGGGCGGCGCAGCAACCGACGGACGGGCGTGCGCGCGCTCAGAGCGGATTCAGTAGCAGTTGATGGTACCGACCATCGCGCCGTGGTCCTGCACGAACACCTGGGGTCCGTGGCCGCCGAACTGGTCGAAGACTCCGTCGGCGACCAGGTAGAGGCCGACCTCGACCGTGTCCCTCCAGTCGATGACCCCGTCGTCCACCTTGACGCGAATCGACTCGCCGTCGGGATCCACGATCATCGTCCAGCAGCCCGCGCTCGCGCAGATGTCCACGGCCATTCCCTCGACCTGGACCAGCTGGTCGTGGAAGGCCTCCATGTCCCCGTTGATGTCGGCGATGGGGGTGCTCTCCTCGAGGGTGACCCCGGCGAGGAGCTCCACGCCGTTGTCCAGGGCATCGGTCCGCAGGGCCGCGGGATCCTCGCAGGGATCGCCGTCGTCGTCGTCGTCGTCGTCATCGTCGTCGTCGTCGTCGCCGGTGGCGTCGTCGTCACCCGCGTCGTCGTCGTCGTCCGCGGGCAGCTCGCAACCGGTGAGCAAGGCCGCGACGGCGAATCCGAGCAGCAGGGTCGTCAGCAGGGGGAACAGGCGTGCGATGGCCATGGCTTTCTCCAGTTGGGTCGCCAGGCACTACAGCGGTTTTTCCACTGAGTCAATGGTATTTGTGGAGGGGGCGCGGGCGGGAGGGCAGGGGGCGTCGGCGTCAGCGTTCGAGCCGTCGGTCCAGCCAGCGCCGGTTGAACTCGTCGCGCTCCTCCTCCCGGGCCCGGACCTGGCGCTCCAGATCCGCGAGACGCAGCCTCATCAACTCGATGCGGAGCCGATAGGAGTCCAGTCGTTGCTCCTGCATCTCCCCGGTGAGCTCGAGCAATTCCTCGTAGATCGTTGCCTGCTCGTCCTCGCTGGCCGTCAGGTAGACCCCGATCCGGCGGTCGATCGTGTGCTCGATCTCCTTGATCCGGTCCTCGGCGCCGAACCACTCCGGGTGTTCCTCCCGCAACACCATCTTCCCGTGGGCTGCCCGAAGCCGCGATCGGTACGCGGCCTGCGAGGTCTCGCGCAGGCGCAGGAGGTCCTCGTAGGTCGAGGGATCGCGTTGTTCGAGGGCCTCGAGCACCGCCTCCTCGTCCAGTTCGGGCTCGGTGGCTCCCGCGGGCGCGGCCAGCGCAATCCACGCCAGTGCGGCGAACATGGGGATCGCGATTCGTCGGATCATGGTTCCTCCAGGTCGCGAAACAGGGAGTCGAACTCCCCGGAGAGGTCTTCCAGCTCCCGCTCGATGGGGTCGACCCACGGTTCGGCGGTGTCCGGCATGGGGGTGACGGCGTCGGCGGTGCCATCCTGATCTCCGGCGACGCCCTGGGGCGACGGCCAGCGGGCCACGACCAGCGCCAGCGCGGCGGCGGCGGCCGCCGCCATCAACCACGGCAAGGTCCGCGGTTCGGGGGCGGCGTCATCGGCGCCACCCCGCGGACCCGCGGCGGCTGGTGCGAGGCTCCGGGGCTCGAGGCTCGGCGGGGACTCCGCCGTCGCGCCCCCCGGGCCGAGGACCGGCTCGACGGCCCGCACGGTCGCGGCGTGCTCCGCCAGGCTCTCCTGGCAGTCGTCGCAGTCGGCCAGGTGCTCCTCGAACCCGTCCGGCGCCTCGCCGAACAGGTAGAGCAGGACCGTGGTCTCCGCGTGTTCGCAGGTCATGGTTCCATCCTCGTGAGACCCCTCGCGTCCAGCTCCCGCCGGAGACGCCTCAGCCCCCGGTGCATGCAGGACAGCACGGTGTTCAGCGGCGCGCCGCGGATCTCGGCGATCTCGGCAAACGTCAGCTGCTGGGTCAGGCGCATCCGGACCACCTCGGCAGTGCCGGGGTGCATGCCGTCCAGGGCCTCCTCCACCGCCTCGAGCAGTTCGCGGTAGGCCACGGGGTCCGCCGTCTCCACCGGCAGCGTGGGGACCCGGTCCGCCCCCACCAGCACCGGACGCGCCTTTCGCCTCCGGTGGTGGTCGATGATCAGCCGCCTGGCCGCGGCGAAGAGGAAGGCCCGGAAGCGACCGTCGTCCCGGTAGCGCCCGAGATTTCGCTCCACCTTGACCCACAGCTCCTGGTGCAGCTCCTCGGCGTCGTCACCCACGCGACGAACGAAGAACCCCATCAGCGGAGGCTTGTGGCGGGTCATGAGCTCGCCGAGGGCGTGGATGTTGCCCTGGCGGTACTCCTCGATCAGCGTGGCGTCGGTGACCATCGTCCTGCCCCGGACAACGCAGTCGGTCCGGTCTTATTGCCAGGGGTGATCGGGGCCCCGCATCCGGCCAGCCCGTGGCTCCCGCCCGCTGCGGTTCCCCGCCCCTGGCCGCAGCCTACCAGATGGCGGAATCGACCCCGCAGCTGGACATCCCCCTTCAGGTGGCTACATTGGAGGTGAGTCCGCCGCGGCGGACGTGTTCTGTGACAAGGGGGCGAAACGGTTTCGACGGGATGGCATCTGGGTCGAAGCTGCGCGCCGGGGATCCCGGTCTCCCCGTAAAACGGCTGGAACTCAAACTGCCAACAACGAGATGGCACTCGCCGCTTAAACTGCGGTGACGTTCCGCCGCTCCTGGGCCTGTAGGGAGTGTGTGGGGCGCAATGTACAGCAGGCTGGCTCCGATCCCATGCCCGGCGGGGTGAAGAGCGAGACATTTGACGGGCTAGCGACGGCGAATCCTGCCTCCGGGAGTCTCCGCCGCGAATTCAAATCGGTAGGCTACGCGCGTAGACGCTTCGGGCCGACCATTTCGGACGCGGGTTCGACTCCCGCCGCCTCCGCCAGAACCGCCAACAGCCGGCCTGCGCCGGCTGTTTGTGGTTCGGACCGAGGCTCTGGTCGTCGGTCCCGCCGCCCAGCGTCGGGCTAGGAGCGCGGGGCGGCGATGGGCCCCGCGGGCCCCCCCCCCCCCCCCCCCCCCCGGCCCGGGCCCCGGCCCCGGCCCCCCCCCC